>CABRFG010000020.1 GCA_902470095.1 uncultured Collinsella sp. | reverse complement strand
TGGTGTCGACGTCAATGGTATACGGGTGCATCATCGACGTCTTCAATACAGAAAATATCAGTGCGGAATGCGCCGGGAGGCAACACCGATTCGGGGCCTGCAAATACGTACTTCAGACACAGTTCTCAAACATGTTCTGGGGCTGATATATATTTGGTGGCTCGGCTTTGCCGAGCCCTTATATGAGGAGGCCGGAGCCAAAGCTCCGGCCTCACTAACTTTCCTATTAGATTAAGTGAGCGATCGAGGAATCGCCCCCCCTTGCGGTGGTAACACAGGGCCCGTGCTGGACTTAGTTTTCAGAACATTCCGCAGACCAGGAAACCCCCTTATCCGTAGCTCCGAAGGAGCAGGATAAGGAGGTTTCCATGGTCGAGGACGTTCTGAAAACTAAGTCCAGCACGGGCCCGGACGAGAACAACCGACTACAGGTCGATGTGCGATTCCTTGATCGGGAACGGCTCCGCGAAGTGGCAGGCGCAGCAGTGGCCCGGGGCAACTTCCTTAAACTCGGGAAGCTTCTCAGAGCAGATGCCCTGCGCGATCGGGCAGCGCGTGTGGAAACGGCAGCCGGTCGGCGGATCCAGCGGCGACGGCGGATCGCCGGCGAGGATGATGCGCTTGCGGGTCTTCTGGATATCCGGATCGGGCACCGGCACGGCAGACAGCAGCGACTGCGTGTACGGGTGGTGCGGCTCACTGTAGAGCGTCTTCCAGTCCGAAACCTCGACCATCTTGCCCAGGTACATAACGGCAACGCGATCGGAGATGTGCTGCACGACGGACAGGTCGTGGGCGATAAACAGATATGCGGTACCGAACTTGTCCTGGAGCTCCTTAAGAAGGTTCAGAACCTGGGCCTGAATGGATACGTCAAGTGCTGAGACAGGCTCGTCGCAGATAATCAGCTTGGGCTTCAGAGCGAACGCGCGGGCGATGCCGACACGCTGGCGCTGACCGCCGGAGAACTCGTGCGGATAGCGGTTGATGTGCTCGGGGTTCAGACCGACGACGTCCAGCAGCTCGCGGACACGCTCAATACGCTCCTCCTTGGTGCCCACGCCGTGAATGGTCATGGGCTCGGAGACGATCTCGCCAATGGTCATACGAGGGTTCAGCGAAGCATAAGGATCCTGGAAGATAAACTGCATCTCGCGACGCATGTCCTTGATCTCATGCTTGCTCATCTCGGCAACATCTTTACCCTGGAAGAACACCTTACCGGCGGTCGGCTTGGTCAGGCGCATGATGGTACGGCCCGTCGTGGACTTACCGCAACCAGACTCACCAACCAGACCAAAGGTCTCGCCAGGATAAATCTCAAAAGAGATGTCGTTTACTGCAGAGACGACACGCTTGGAGAAGCGCTTGGCGAACATGCCGGACTCAGCGGGGAACTCCTTAGAGAGGTGCTCGACCTTCAGCAGCGGAGTACGCTCGTTGGTATCTGCCATTACGCCTCGCCTCCCTTCTTGGAATCCTTGCGCGTACGGGACGTCTCAGGAGCGTTCTTGAGGAACTCGGGGTCACCGGAGTAGTGGCACGCAGAGTAATGACCAGACTCGGTGACAACGCGCTCGGGGCGCTGCTTGCGGCACTTGTCCGTCGCATAGGGACAACGAGGAGAGAAGACGCAGCCCTCAGGCAGGTTCATGAGCGAAGGCGGGTTGCCGTGAATCGGCGTAAGCGGCTTCTTCTCTTCGATGGCCTGCTCCGGGATGGAGCGGATAAGGCCCCAGGTGTAGGGGTGGCGGCTCTCGTAGAAAATTTCCTCAGCAGTACCGAACTCGACGGGACGGCCGGCGTACATAACCATGATCTTATCGGCCATATCGGCAACGACGCCCAGGTCATGGGTAATCATGATGATGGCGTTGCCGTTCTTCTCCTGCATTTCCTGCATAAGCTCAATAATCTGAGCCTGAATGGTAACGTCCAGGGCAGTCGTGGGCTCGTCGGCAATCAGAATATCGGGATCGCAGGCAAGAGCCATAGCGATCATGACACGCTGACGCATACCGCCGGAGAACTGGTGCGGATACTCATTGACGCGCTTCTCGGGCTCGGGGATACCCACGAGGTCCAAAAGCTCGGTAGCGCGCTTGAGCGCCTCCTGCTTGGAGTAGCCACGGTGCAGACGAAGACCCTCGCCCACCTGCTTGCCAATCTTATAGACCGGGTTCAAGGAGGTCATAGGATCCTGGAAGATCATCGCGATGTCGTTACCGCGAATGTGCTGCATCTCTTCCTCGGTCATTTCGAGGATGGAGCGACCGCGATAGCGAACGTCACCGCCCTCAATCTT
This sequence comes from uncultured Collinsella sp., assembly GCA_902470095.1. Lineage (GTDB taxonomy): Bacteria > Actinomycetota > Coriobacteriia > Coriobacteriales > Coriobacteriaceae > Collinsella. Next base: position 30,913 of record CABRFG010000020.1, on the reverse strand, counting down.
TCCCGGAGGCATCGAGATAAGACCCATGATGGTCATGGCGGTCACGGACTTACCGGAGCCGGACTCACCGACGACGCCCAGGGTCTCGCCGCGATCGAGCGTGTAGGAGACACCGTCGACAGCGCGAACAACGCCATCCTCGGTGTGGAAATACATCTTAAGGTCATCGACCTCGAGCAGATGCTGGCCCTCAGGAACCGGCTGGTCCTTCAGGTCCACATAGTTCTTGTTCTTCTTCATCCTTATGCGTCCTTCATCTTGACGTCGAGGGCGTCGCGCAGACCGTCACCCAGCAGGGTGAAGGCGAGCACCGTCGAGAGAATTGCCAGACCGGGCATGATCATCATCCAGGGAGCGGTCAGAAGATACTGCTGACCGTCCTGAATCATGGAGCCCCACGAAGGCGTAGGCGGAATAACGCCCATGCCGAGGAAGGACAGAGCGGACTCGGTCAGAATGGCGCCACCAATGTTCATGGTCGCGTAGACCACGATGGAGGCGACGGAGTTCGGGAAGATGTGACGCACGACGATACGAGCATCGGATGCACCCATCGCGCGCGCAGCATCAACATAGTCATTTTCCTTGACCGTCAGGATCGCGGATCGGAAGACGCGCGCAATCGAAGGCCAGCCGAGAATACCGATGGCGATAAAGACGTTCTGAAGGCCACGGCCGATAACGGCGATCATGGCGACAACGAACAGCACGTACGGGAACGCCAGGAAGATGTCCGCACAGCGCATGATGATCGTATCCCAGATGCCGCCGTAGAAACCGGCCAGAGCACCCATGACCAGACCAATTAGCGTGGAGATCGCGGTGGCCATAATTCCGACGGACAGCGAAACGCGCGCACCGTAGATAACGCGGACGAGAATGTCACGACCAAGGGCGTCGGTGCCAAACGGGTGCTCTGCACACGGAGCCAACAGCGACGTCTCGGCCATAGTGGTCGAGTCGGAAGCCGTCGGGGAACCGAGCCAGGGCTTAGCCCACAGATCTGCGGTCAGGGCAACCACAACGACGATGATGATCCAGCAGACACCGATAACGGCGAGCTTGTTCTTACGAAGACGCTTAAAAGCGTCGCCCCACAGCGTGCGGGACTTGGCGGGAGCAGATGCGGCCTTGGTGGCGGTAGCCTGCTCCTGAGACTGAGAATCAGTTTCCTGCATGAGACGTACCTCCCTTAGGCCTTATCCGACGGACCGCCAAGGCGGATGCGCGGGTCGAGGAATGCATAGCTAATGTCGACGAGCAGGTTGATCACCATGACGACGACGACGATGAGCGTAACGCCGCCCATAACGATGGGCCAGTCACGCATGCTAATGGCGCGATAGACCTCATAGCCGATACCGGGCCAGTTAAAGACAGTCTCGGTCAGGATGGCGCCCGAAAGCATGCCGCCAAAGTCGACACCAATATAGGTAACGACGGGGATGAGTGCATTCTTAAGCGCATGCTTGACGATGATCGCACGATTGGAGAGACCCTTGGCCTTTGCCGTACGGATGTAATCCTGATTCATGACGTCAAGCAGCTGCGAGCGCATGATGCGCGCAGCATAAGCGGTCGAAACCGAAGCCAGCGTAATGGTCGGAAGCACATAGTGCATCCAATCCTGATACTGAGAGCTGGAACCGCCGGCACCCGAGATCGGCATGGAGATTGCACCGCCCGTGGCGTCCTTGAGGATGACGCCAAAGAACAGCTGCAGCAACATACCGAGCCAGAAGGCCGGGACCGCAACGAGGATCGACGTGGTGAGCGTTACCAAAATATCCCAGAAGGAATAACGCTTTACCGCCGAGATGATACCCGCACCGATACCCATAATTGCCTCGAGCACGATGGCGCACGCGGCAAGTTTGACCGTATACGGATACTTCTGGGCAAAGATATCCGTAACCGGCAGCTTGCGCTGGTACGAATTGCCCAGATCGCCATGAAGCAGGCCGTTCATGTAATACAAGTAACGGTCCACGAGCGACGTTTGAACGGGGTCGCCGTTCTCGTCAAGGATCGCGTTGCCGTCCTCGTCCGTCTGGACCAGGTGATAGCGAACACGAAGCTGAAGCTCCACCTCGGGGGACAGAGCCTTGTCTCCACCGATCAGCTTGATCGGATCTCCCGGCACGATATTCTGGAGGGCGAACAGAATCAGCGTAACGCCCAAAAACACCGGGATGAACTGAAGCACACGTTTAACGATGTACTTACCCATACCACTCCCCTATCTAGGGATTAACCTAAATGGGATGCCGATCGCCAGACCGGCATCCCAAAATTACCATCAGCCAGTTTACCCCAGGTTAGGGAGAACTGTATGTTTCCCATGAGGTCTACGTAAATACTTGACCCTCACGGAAGCTGCAAACTCTTAAGCGAGCTCAGCGGTACCCAGATCGGCGTGCTTCTGCGGATCGACATAGAGGTGCTTGATGCGATCGGAGCCGGCGATGGTGTGCGTGTAGAACATCACCGGGATGACCGGGCAGTCGGCAGCGACCATTGCGTCGGCCTCCTGCATCTTAGCGACGCGCTCCTTGTCGTCAACCGTAGTGCGAGCCTCGTCGACCTTGGCGTCGAACTCGGGGTTGTTGTAACCAGAGCGGTTGTCGCCACCGAGGGAGTCGGAGTGGAACAGCGGATACAGGAAGTTGTCCATGATCGGGTAGTCGGCAATCCAGCCCAGACGACCGAACTGATAGTTAAAGTTCTGATACTGCTCGAGCAGGGCAGACCACTCGGGGGTATCGGAGACAGCGGTAACGCCAACCTTGGCGAGGTCGCCGATGATGGACTCCATGATCTCCTTGTGGCCACCGTCCTGGTTGTAGGAAAGGGTCACACTAATGCCACGGTCACCGTTGGCACCGGCAGGAGCAACCTTGTCGAGGTACTCGTTAGCCTTGTCGACGTCGTAGGCGCAGAACTCCCATGCGCCCTCCTTGTAGCCATCGATGCCCGGAGGAACAATGCCGTCGGCGGGGGTACGGGTACCCTTGAAGATGGTCTTGCAGATGGCCTCACGGTTAATGGCCAGGGAGATACCCCTACGCAGGTCAGCGTTGTTGAACGGCTCGGCCGTGTTGTTGCAGGTCAGGTAGTAGGTGGAAGGCTCGGCGCCGAGCAGCATGCGCTCGCCGTCACCCATGGTGTAGCCGTCCTTGGACACGCCGCGATCCTTCTTGGCGGCATCGATCTGAGCGACGGGAACGTCGCAGACATCGAGGTTACCGGCCTGGAACTCCTTGTAAGCGGTCTCCATGTCCTTGATGACCTGGAAGTGGATGCCATCGATCTTGGCCTTGTCGCCATAGTAATCGTCGAACTTCTTGACGTTGATCTCCTGGCCATCCTCCCACTTGCCGTCCATCATGAACGGGCCGTTACCGACCGGGGCAAGGTAGAAGCTCTTGACATCGGACTCGGCGCACTCGGGAACCGGGGCCAGAGCCGGGTGAGAGGCGACGAAGGGGAAGTCGGCGTAAGCGGAAGACAGCTTGACGACGAGGGTCTCATCGTCAGGGCACGTAACACCGCTGAGCTCGGTGGCGTTACCGGCAAGCAGATCGTCATAGCCCTCGACCATGGAAAGGTGATAGGAGACCTCGGAAGGGCCATACTCGGTAGCGATGGCCGACTTGGTGTTGACCAGACGCTCCCAACCGAGCTTGAAGGACTTAGAGGTAACGTCGTCACCGTTGTGGAACTTGGCCTTCTTGATCTTGAAGGTAAACTCGGTGGCGTCGTCGTTGGACTCAAAGGACTCGCAAGCCAGCGGAACGATCTCGCCCTTCTCGGCGTCGTAAGAGGTCAGAGCGTCAAAGAGCTGATACTCGACCTGAGTGCCCTGGTCCTCCTGGACGTTGTAGGGGTCGATGCAGACCGGGTTGTTGATGTAGAAGTTCAGCGTCGAACCGGACTCAGAACCGGAAGCGTCGCCGCCCTTCTTGCCACATGCGGCAAGAAAAGCCATGGAGCTCGCAGCAAGGGTGCCGCCAACAAAGGCGCGACGACCCATAACGGGCTGGTGGAACATAGAATCAGCCATGCCATCCTCCTTATGAGATAGGACAAAGAAATGTTCAGTCGGACACATGTCGAGACAATCCGATCCGAACCATCAAAACGCTGCCCGCTGCTATGGCTGGTTATGCACAACAGGCCAACGTTTTGCAATACAGTAGCGCATTTTATGCACGATTTGGGGCTAATTCCGGTTAACGGTCAAGAATTTCTTTAGTTGGGCGCAGTATGTGGTGATATTTTTGACTCTGTTACGAATATGTAAACAAAAAAGGGTCCCGCACTTGCGGAACCCTTTACAAGTACTTATGCGGCTCGTGATTAGTAGCCCACGATGCCCTGCGGGAAGAAGAACATGCACAGCACGACGCACACGGCAAACACGACAGCCATGATGACGGTCAGGCGGTCGAGGTTCTGCTCCATAACACCTGTGGCAGAGCTGGAGTTATACAGCGAGCTAGCGATCATATCCGAAACGCCGGTACCCTTACCGGAATGCATCAGGACGAGAATCGTCAGCGCCACGGCAGAAACAGCCCAAACGACAAACAGAAGAATCTGGAACGGACCCATAGATAAGCTCCTTAATAGAACAATTCAAACTCCAGTACTGTACCACAATCCCCCGCTCTCCCCTACCTGCCACTCGGGGACGGTGCGGAAATGGCAGAAATACCAAAAAGGGGGTTGCCCGAATATGGGCAACCCCCTGCAAGAAAACGCTTGGAGTTTTCTATTAGGCCTCGGTAGCGAGCACACGGCCCGTCATCTCGGCGGAAGGCTCAATACCAGCCATGGTGAGCATGGTCGGAGCGATATCGGAAAGACGGCCGTCCTCGATACCGGTGAGCTTGGCCTTCTCATCAACGATGATGAACGGCACGCGGTTGGTGGTGTGAGCCGTAAACGGATGCTTGGAACCGTCGGAAGCAACGTCAAACATGTGATCGGCGTTGCCGTGGTCGGCGGTAATCAGTGCAAAGCCGCCCTTGGCGAGAATCGCCGGGACAACCTTGGACAGGGCATCGTCAACAGCCTCAACGGCCTTAACGGCAGCGTCGAAGACACCGGTGTGACCAACCATGTCGCAGTTCGCGAAGTTCACGATGTAGAAATCAGCGCGATCCTCGTTGATGGCGGCGACGAGCTTCTCGGTAACCTCGGGAGCGCTCATCTCGGGCTGCAGATCGTAGGTAGCGACCTTGGGGGAAGCGACGAGCACGCGCTCCTCGCCCTCCTTGGGCTCCTCGATGCCGCCGTTGAGGAAGAACGTCACGTGGGCGTACTTCTCGGTCTCGGCGGTGTGCAGCTGCTTCAGGCCATTGGCGGCGATAACGTCGGCCAGGACGTTCTCGGGGAACGTCTTGGGGAAGGCGACCTCGACGTCAAACGTCGGATCGTACTCGGTCATCGTCACAAAGTGCGAGAGCTTGATTTGCTCGCGCTCAAAGCCGTCGAACTCCTTGTCCGTGAACACGCGGGTCATCTGACGAGCGCGGTCGGGACGGAAGTTGAAGAAGATGGCCGCGTCGCCCTCGTGGATGCCCTCGTTGTGGGCAGCGAAGGGCTCGACGAACTCGTCGCCGCGCGGATCCTTCTCGTAGTAGGCCTTGATACCGGCAACGGGGTCGGTATCAGCATCGGACGCGTTGACCATGACGTCGTAGGCGCGCTGGATGCGCTCCCAACGATTATCGCGGTCCATGGCCCAATAACGGCCCGAGACGGTGGCAACGCGAGCGTCGCAACCGGTCTCCTCGGAGATCTTAGCCAGGAAGGCGCAGAACTCACTCATGTAACCGGCACCGGACTGCGGGTCAACGTCGCGACCATCCATGAAGGCGTGGACGCGAACGGTCTTGACACCGTGCTCGGCAGCCATCTTGACCAGAGCCTCGACGTGGTTCATGTGAGAATGAACACCGCCAGGGCTCATAAGGCCCATGAGGTGGAGAGTCTTGCCGTCAGCCTTGACGTCGTCCATAGCCTTGACAAAAACCTCGTTCTTGGCGATGGAGCCGTCCTTGATGGCGTTGTTGATGCGCGAAAGCTCCTGGAACACGATGCGTCCGGCACCGATGTTGAGGTGACCCACCTCGGAGTTACCCATCTGGCCATCGGGAAGACCCACGTCCTCGCCCGAAGCGCCGAGCGTGGTGTGGGGGTACTTCTCGTACAGGCTATCAAGGAAGGGCGTCTTGGCAGCGGCGACGGCGTTCTCGCCATCGGCCGGAGCAAGGCCGCAACCATCCATGATGATCAGGAGTGCAGGAAGATGACGCTGTGCCATATGTCCTACTCGCCTGCCTTGACGACCATAGAGGCGAAGTCGGCAGCCTTGAGCGAAGCGCCGCCCACGAGGGCGCCGTCAACGTCGGGCTTGGCGACGAGCTCGGCAATGTTGCCGGGCTTGGCGGAACCGCCGTAGAGAACGCGGATGCCGTCGGCGAGCTCCTCGCCGAACATCTCCTTGAGGGTCTCACGGATAGCGCCGCAGACCTCCTGAGCGTCCTCGGCGGTAGCGGTCTTGCCGGTGCCGATGGCCCAGATGGGCTCGTAGGCGACGACGACCTGCTTGGGGCAGGTGATCTCAAGGCCAGCAAGGCCAGCCTTGACCTGGTTCACGACGTGCTCGACATAGGTGCCAGCCTCGCGGACCTCAAGGGACTCGCCGCAGCAGAAGACGGGAACAAGACCGGCGGCAACGAGAGCCTTAGCCTTCTTGTTCTGGTCCTCGTCGGTCTCGTGGAAGTAGTCGCGACGCTCGGAGTGACCGATAATGCAGTAGGTGCAGCCAGCGGACTTGAGCATGTCGCAAGAAGACTCACCGGTGAAGGCACCCTTGGCCTCCCAGTACACGTTCTGTGCACCGAGGGCGATGGGGGCAGCCTGAATGCGGTCATGAACCGTGGTGATGTCGATGGTCGGCGGGCAGACGAGGACCTCAACGCCCTCGGGAACTTCGGGCAGAGCCTCGGCGAGCTCGTCAGCGAGCTTAGCGGCAGCGGCAACGTCGTTGTTCATTTTCCAGTTGCCGGCGATGAGTTTAGTGCGATTAGGCATCGAGAAGCGCCTCCACTCCGGGGAGAGCCTTGCCCTCGACGAGCTCCATGGAAGCGCCGCCACCGGTGGAGATCCAGCTCATCTTGTCGGCAAGATCGAACTTGTTGACGGCTGCGACGGAGTCGCCACCGCCGATGATGGAGGTGCCGCCGTTGGCCTTGAGCTCGGCAACAGCCTCGGCAACGGCCTTGGTGCCGTGCGCGAAGTTATCGAACTCGAAAACGCCCATGGGGCCGTTCCAGAAGACGGTCTTGGCGCCCTTGATGGCCTCGGCGTAAAGGGCCTCGGTCTTGGGGCCGATGTCCATGCCCATGCGATCCTCGGGGATGGCATCGGAAGCGACGACCTCGCCCGTAGCGTCCTCGCCGAAGTGGTCGGCAACGAGGTTATCGATCGGGAGCAGGATCTTGACGCCCTTGTCCTCAGCCTTCTTGAGCATCTCTGCAGCGCGCTCGACCCAGTCCTCCTCTTTGAGGGAGGTACCGACGGTCTTGTAGCCCTTGGCCAGGAAGAAGGTGTAGGCCATGCCGCCACCGATGATCAGGGTGTCGGCGGAATCGATCAGATGATCGAGGACACCGATCTTGGAGGAAACCTTGGAACCGCCGACGATGGCGACGAAAGGACGCTCAGGATCAGCGAAGATGCTGGTCAGCGTGTCGACCTCCTTCTCAAGCAGGAAGCCTGCGACAGCGGGGAGATAGGCGGCCGGGCCCACGACGGAACCTTGTGCGCGGTGAGCGGTGCCGAAGGCGTCGAGAACGAAGATGTCGCCGTAGGAAGCGAGCTTCTTGGCGATCTCGGGATCGTTCTTCTTCTCGCGCTTATCGAAACGGACGTTCTCGAGAACGAGGACCTTGCCCGGCTCGACAGCCTCGACGGCCTTGGCGGCCTCCTCGCCGTAGGTGTCCTGGACGAAGCTGACGTCGAGACCGGAAAGCTCGGCGAGCTTGGCGGCAACCGGCTTGAGCGAAAGCTCGGGCTCGAAACCAGTGCCGGCAGGACGGCCAAGGTGGCTCATGAGGATGACGCGAGCGTTGTGCTCGACGAGATACTTGATGGTGGGAAGGGCAGCCTTGATGCGGGTGGTATCGCCCACGACGCCGTCCTTGATAGGCACATTGAAGTCAACGCGAACGAGAACGCGCTTGCCGTCGACATCGATGTCGCGGACGGTCTTCTTGGTAAAGGCCATGTTTGCTTCTACCTTTCGTACATGTGTGCACGTATGTGCGCACGGTTTCCAATAAAAAAGGACGCGACCCCAGAGCATAAGCCCTTAAAGGCCGCGCCCTTCTTTAGACGCTCAACGAGCTATTCGCTAAAAGCTAAATTAAGCAACGAACTTCTCGAAGTACTTGATGGTGCGGACCATCTGAGAGGTGTAGGAGTTCTCGTTGTCGTACCAAGAGGTGACCTGAACGAGGGTCTGGCCGTTGCCGAGGTCAGAGCACATGGTCTGAGTGGCGTCGAAGATGGAGCCGTGGGTCTCGCCGACGATGTCGCGGGAGACGATCTGGTCCTCGTTGTAGGCGAAGGTCTCGGGGATGGTCTCGGCGTAGGCCTTCATGGCAGCGTTGACCTCGTCGACGGTGACCTTCTTGTCAACGACGGCATAGAGGTTGGTCAGCGAGCCGGTCGGCGTCGGGACGCGCTGGGCGGCACCGATGAGCTTGCCGTTGAGCTCGGGGAGAACCAAGCCGATGGCCTTGGCAGCGCCCGTGGTGTTCGGGACGATGTTCTCGGAGCAGGCGCGAGAGCGACGGAAGTTGCCCTTGCGCTGCGGGCCGTCGAGCGGCATCTGGTCGCCGGTGAAGGCGTGGATGGTAGTCATGATGCCGGACACGATGGGAGCGAAGTCGTTCAGACCCTTGGCCATCGGGGCGAGGCAGTTGGTGGTGCAAGAAGCAGCGGAGATGATGTTGTCCTCAGCGGTCAGCGTCTCATGGTTGACGTTGTACACGATGGTGGGCAGATCGCTGCCGGCCGGAGCGGAGATGACGACCTTCTTGGCGCCAGCGTTGATGTGGGCCTGAGCCTTAGCCTTGCTGGTGTAGAAGCCGGTGCACTCGAGAACGACGTCGACGTCAAGGTCGCCCCAAGGCAGGTTGTTAGCGTCGGCCTCCTTGTAGATCTTGATCTCCTTGCCGTCAACGGTAATGGAATCCTCGCCAGCAACGACCTCGTGATCGCGAGCGTAGTTGCCCTGCGTGGAGTCGTACTTCAGCAGGTAAGCGAGCATATCGGGAGAGGTGAGGTCGTTGATAGCGACGATCTCGGAGCCCTCATGACCGAACATCTGACGGAAAGCCAGACGACCGATGCGACCGAAGCCGTTAATAGCAACCTTTACTGCCATTGTGTCTCCTTTCGTAAGGCCCCCGCGAGCTACAGCGCCCGCCGTTGAGGCCCACAAACTAACCACTCGCCTAATATACCTTTTTTTTGACTTGAATTTCACGAGAATGCTCGAAATTGAAAATCAAATTTACGTTAAAACGTTTTAAAGACTAAAATAGCAGCTAAATCCATATATAAGTCGTTACTTCAAACTACCTGTTTGCTTCAATGAGCTTTTCAAGCCGTAAAACACGATGGTAGAGGGCTGACTTCGACAAGGGAGGGTCAGCCATCTCCCCCAAATCACGCAGCGACAGATCAGGATAGCGCTCGCGCAGGTCGCAAAAGACCGCCAAGGCATCCGGAAGCGCATCGCGAAGGCCACGCTGCTCGAGCTCATCGATAAGCGCAAGCTGATGTTGGGCAGCACCGGCGCTTCTGGTCTGGTTGGCGAGCTCGGCGTTCACGCGACGGTTCACATCGTTCTTAACCAACTTGACCGCGCGCGCCTCCTCAATCTCGGCAACGCTGCGCTTGGCACCAATCAGCTTTAATAGATGCTCGATTTCCTCGGCGCTCTTAATGTACACGGCATATGATCCCCGCCGTGCATTAACACGCGCATGGACCCCAATCTGCTCCAACAGATCGCAGAGCCCCTTGGCATATTGCTCGCCCTGCACCGCGATCTCCAAATGAAAATCGCCGCGTGGATCGGCCACGAAGCCGCCCGCGATGAGCGCGCCGCGGATATAGGCAAGTCTACAGCAAGGACGGGCAACGATATGTCGGGGTACGCCGGCGACAAGTCCTCCCCTACGGTCGAGGATACCCAGCAGAACCAAGGCCTTATCCAGGTCTGGCTGATCAGGCAAGGTGATGAGGTAGTTTCGAACCTTATGCAATACAGATTTACGGACGGTGAACTCCGTTTTGAGCTTAAGGATACGATGCGTCAGCGTGATCATCGTGCGCGCGACGGCTCCCGTCTCGGTCGCGACCGTCAAACGATACCGCCCAGAGCCGGTAAGCGAGAGCGTACCGCTCACGCGCGTGAGGGCGGCAAGTGTCGACAAGTCGCAGTATTCACATTCGGGTTCGCAGCGCGCAAGCTCGTCGCGCACCTCAGCGGTAAACGACATGCAGGCCTATGCCTTCGTGTTGGCGCGCGACAGGTCGCGGTGGGAGATGCTCACATGATACTGAGCGCCTTCCAGGTAACGGGCCGTGGCCTCGGCAATGGCAACGCTGCGGTGCTGGCCGCCCGTGCAGCCGATTGCGATAGAAAGCTGCGGCTTGCCCTCCGCGATATAGCCCGGCATCACCGTATCGAGCAGCTGTGTCCAAGCCTTCCAAAACTCCTGCGTCTTGGGATGGTCCAGAACAAAATCGGAGACCTTTTTATCGAGACCGGTCATCGTGCGCATCTCGGGATCGTAGAACGGATTAGGCAGGAAGCGGACGTCGATCATAATGTCCGCCTCGACGGGCATGCCGTGCTTAAAGCCAAACGAGAACACGTGGACGTCCATGAGCTGCTGGTCGGACAGCTCGGAAAATGCCATACGTAGCTTGTTGCGCAGCGCAGAGGTGCGCAGACGGCTCGTGTCGATAATCATATCGGCTCGGTCGCGCACGCCCTGAAGCTGAAGGCGCTCGCGCTGAATGGCATCGGCCGTAGTCTCCCCCGGCTTGGCAATGGGATGACGGCGGCGATTTTCGCTGTAGCGACGAATCAGCACCTCGTCAGAAGCCTCCAGGAACACGATGTCGCAGCTCATCTCGCGCTCTTCGAGCGCGGCGACCGCATCGAGCAGCTCGTCAAACAGTCCCTGGCTACGTAAATCGCAGGTGACGGCGAGATGCCTGCCCACGCCCGTATTGATGCCGACGAGCTCGGCAAGCTGGGCGATGAGACGCGGAGGCAGGTTATCGATGCAAAAATAGCCCATGTCCTCGAACACGTGCATGGCCTGTGTGCGGCCCGATCCGGACATTCCGGTGATGATGACGATATCGGGGATGCGCTCCGAGCGCTCCGCCGCATCCATGGCATCTCCCTTTTGCATGTGCTGCCTCCCAAAAACAAGCGCGGGACCCAGCAACCCGGATCCCGCGCGGTCAATTGCCTATATTGAGTATACCGCCCCGAGCGGATACGAGGCCTGTCTTACGCCTCAAGCGCAGCCTTGAACCAACTCGTAATACTCGTGGGGTGCGTGATGGCGGTGCCGACGACAACGGCCCAGGCGCCAGCATCGATCGCGGCGCGAGCCTCCTCGGGCGTATGTACGCGACCCTCGCAAATGATGGGAAGGCCGGGGAATTCCTCGGTCGCCTGACGCAGGAGCGGCAGATCGGGGCCATCGGCCATGGTGCAGTCGATGGCGGCGACGCCGTGAGAAAGCGTGGTGGATACCAGGTCAAAGCCCATATCAACAGCACGGCGAATATCCTCGATGGTGGCACAATCCGCCATCAGGAGCACACCCTCCTCGTGCAGCGGACGGAAGGTATCCTCGACCGTCTTGCCATCGGGGCGCGGGCGATCGGTGGCGTCGATCGCCACGATATCGGCACCCGCAGCAACGCAGGCGCGAGCGTGGCGCAGCGTCGGCGTGATGTAAACGCCCTCGTGCCCATCCTTCCACAGGCCGATGACGGGAACCTCACAGCGACCCTTAATGGCGGCAATGTCGGCAAGGCCCTGGCAGCGAATGGCGGCGGCGCCGCCGAGCTCGCAAGCGCGAGACATTTGAGCCATGGTCTCAGGCGTACGAAGCGGCTCGCCCATATACGCCTGAACGCTCACGACGAGCTTGCCCTTCAGGGATTGAATCAAAGGATCGACGGTCATAAGGCTGTAACCTTTCTCAGAACAGCCTCCCGAGGCGTGTTGTCCGGGAGGCTCCTACAGCAGATACGTTTACTTCAACGAGGCAAGAAGATGCTCAGCGGCACCGATGAGCGGAGCATCGCCCTCCAGAGAACCGATGAGGATCGGCGTGTCCTGAAGCGGATCGAGCGCCTGGCTGGCATAGCCCTCGTGCACCGAATCCTTCCACGTCTGCGAACGCCAATCGGGACCTTGGTGAATCACGCCGCCCGAAAGCACGATGACCTCTGGGTCCAGGATGTTAGCGAGCGAGCCCAAGCTGGCCCCCAGCGCAAAGCCGGCGTCATGGATAACCTCGGTCGCCTTTGCGTCGCCCGCACGGCACAGGTCGTTCACATCGCGACCGACCGAAGGACGGCTGGGGTCGACGCGACCAAAGCGCTCATCGTACATACGACCAATGGAAGTGCCCGAAGCAACCGACTCAAGATGGCCGGAACGCCCGCAGGCGCAGGGAATGCCGGCGGCAGCCGAGCACTCGATGTGGCCCATATGGCCGGCAGCACCATGGAAGCCCTGCATCACGCGGCCGTTCTCGACATATGCGCCGCCGATGCCCGTGCCGATGCCCAGGCACAAGACGGAGAACTTGCCCTTGCCGACGCCCCAGTGGGCCTCGCCCAGAGCATGAGCCTGCACGTCGCCCACAACGGCAACGGGAAGACCAAGGTCCTCGCGCAGGCGCGGCCCCAACTGAACGCCGGACCAGCCGGGCATGATCTCGTTGGCATACGCGATAGCGCCCGTCTTGGGATCGACGACGCCTGCGGCACCGATACCGACACCGAGGACCTCGACATCGGGATTCGCCTCAAGAGCGGCCTTGATGGACGCCTCGATACGCTGGAAGACGGCCTCGCCGCCCTCCTGGGCCTCGGTAGGAACCTCGGCCTCAAAAACGGGATGGGGCACGCTGCCGTCAGCCGGGTACTCCATAATGGCGGTCGCGATCTTAGTTCCGCCGATATCGACAGAGCAGACGTACTTGTTCTCCATGTCGTTCTCCTTAGGAGATAAAAACAACTACAGGAAATGCGGTCGGAATTAACCCTGCCGCACGGTAAAGGTTTCCCAGGTGCCCGAGGTTGGGGTAAAAGTGGTCGGGCGTTGACCTAATGGGTCACGCCCGACCACTTGAGCCCCAAGATCGGGTGACTGGGGAAGCTTTACAGGAGACCGTTGTCCTGGAGGACCTTCTTAATCGCCTCGACGTTCTCGCCGGTCATGGCCTTCACCGGGCGCGGCATGGTCGGGCTGTCGAAGATACCCATGAGGTTCATAGCGGTCTTGAAGGCGCCGACGCCACCGGCATAGCCCTGGACGCCCGAGGTGACATCCCAGATGTGCGAAATCTCATTGAGGCGATCCTGCTCGGCCTTGACGGTAGCCCAGTCGCCGGCCTGAGCGGCCTTCCACTGACGCACGTAGCCCTCGGGCTCAACGTTGGCGAGACCCGGGACGGAACCGTCGGCGCCACCGAGGTAGGCACCGTCAACGACGACCTCGTGACCGGTGAGGATGCTCATCGGGTGGCCGTTCTTCTCGTTCTCCTGAACGAGGTAGCGGAACGAGATGTCATCACCCGAGGAATCCTTGACGCCGGCCAGGACGCCCTCGGCGCCGAGCTTGGCAAGGAGCTTCCAGGGGAGCTTGGTGTGGACGCACACGGGGATGTCGTAGGCGAAGATGGGCAGGTCGAGCTCCTCGTGCAGGATGCGGAAGTGCTCCTCGACCTCGGTCATGCCCTGCAGGGCATAGAACGGGCAGGTGGCGACAAGCGCATCGGCGCCCAGCTCCTGAGCGACCTTACCATGCTCGATCATGCGCTCGGTCTCGGTATCGATGATGCCGACCAGAACGGGAACGCGGTGGTCGACGATGCGCACGGCCTCGGCGACAATCTGGCGACGGCGCTCGTCGGTGGAGAAGACGACCTCGCCCGAGGAGCCCAGGAAGAACAGGCCATCGACGCCGGCATCGATCATGCGGTTGATGCTGCGCTCAAAGGAGGCAACATCAAGCTGGTGGTCTTCGGTATCGGGAACAACGACGGGAGGGATAACGCCGGTGAATTTCTGAGTTGCCACAAGAATCTCCTTAGTTGTCTGGCGGGCGGCCCTATGCCACCCACTCTTGTTGGCAGTGTCCAGGCCGTCTAGGCCAAAGAACACGGGTAGAACGTTTGGTTCAAGAAGTCGACGACTTCGTTTTCGAACGCATTGATGCGCTCGTGAGCGTATTTGGCATAGATGATATGCCTCCGGTCACACTCAAGACCGTTGAATACGGCGAACTGGCCCTTGGGATCGCTCACGGCATCCATGAGCGATGTGCCCATGAGCACCGATCCGCGCACCCGAGACGACAGAGCCTCAAGGCCACCGGGGATTGGATTGGCAACCGCCGTGCAGGCAAGGCCCCGCTCGTCCAGAGCGGAAACCGCCAGCGCGACGCCGCCGCCAAGGCCCTCGCCCCACGCAAAAATGCGATCGGAGTCTACGCCGTCAAGATTGCGCGCGACCTTCGCCAACGCGCAGCCCCAACGGACGCGCTCGACAAAAGCGGGCGAAGCAATCCCCCGCTGCAGGTCGTCCGTACCAGCAACACCGTCGTCCAGTGCAAGCACGGCATATCCCATGGCGGCAAATCTCGTCATGTGATGCCAGCCGCGCACAGGCCGATCGATGTCGTGGAACATCAGGCACAGCGGCACGCGCTCAGATACTCGGGCACGACCGACAGGCTCAATCAAACGAGCGTGGACCGCATGGTCACCGAGCTCAAAGGAAACCTCCGAGTAACGGGCGCAGGGGCTAACAAAGTCAATCGCCGTAATGGCCAGGCCTTGAATCTCAAGATTCGGAGCGCATGTCTCTAAATCAGAAACATCTGCTTGGACATCACCGTGCCAGTCCCGATAGTCTGCGAGCCTTGACGAAACCGTTCCAGGAATTCCCACGAGCCCGGGGACAATCAGCTCGTCAACATTGCTCTCGCACTTAGACATGAGCCTCCCCTCCCTCACAGAAAAACGGAATGATCAAATCATCAAAGTCCTGAATCTCCTCGTGGCCAAAGCCCTCAAAGAACTCATGACGCTTGTCGCAGGACAGGTTGTTGTACACCGCAAACTGCGTCGCCGGCGGACAGACGATATCGGCTGTGCCCGTGCCAAACAGAACGGGGCATTTGACCATGGGGGCAAAGTTCTTGGAATCGAAGTACGCCAGCTTGGCATAGGCTTCCTCGATACGGGTCGAGTCCTCGTCAAACCAGCGCGACCAATAGCGCAGGCCCTCATAGGCAATATCGTCGGCGTCCAGATCCCAAACCAGGCGGAAATCCGACAGGAAGGGATAG
This sequence comes from uncultured Collinsella sp., assembly GCA_902470095.1. GTDB lineage: Bacteria > Actinomycetota > Coriobacteriia > Coriobacteriales > Coriobacteriaceae > Collinsella. The sequence continues at coordinate 15,213 of CABRFG010000020.1, read as the reverse complement.
AGGATGGCGGCGCGATTGATAAGCTCGCTGTTAAGCGCGCAGGTCGCAATGCCCAACCCGCCGCCCTGCGATGCGCCGTTCACATACACGCGGGTAAGATCGATGCCCTCGAGCTCGCGAACGATACGGCACAGAATGCGAATATCCTGATGTAGGCGGACATAGTAGAGGTTGGCCGGGTCGCCGTCGATACCGGCGACGATATGGCCCGCGACCGTCGTGCCCTCAAATCCACCAATGTCCTCGGAGGGGCCTCCTTGGCCAGGACAATCGAGAGCAATGAGCGCCATGCCCATGCCCGCAAACGACGCCTGCTCAAACCAGCTGCGGCTTGCACCCGGATACCCATGGAACTGAAGTACCAATGGCACAGGCTCGTCCGAGACGGGTTTAAGGTACTTGGCATGCAGGCGTGCACCACACATGCCGGTATACCAGAGGTCGAAAAACCGACAGGTCGCGGAATCCGCAACCGAAGCCGCCTCAATCTCGTAGTCGAGCTCGACGGCGTCGGCCTCGGCCATGCGGTCCTTCCAAAAGAGATCGAAATCCGATGGACGGGGCATAGCGCCTCGATATTCACCAAATTGCTGTTGTAGCTCCTGAGCACTTGGCATGGCTCGTGAACCCAGCCTTTCGAAATCGCAACGGAGGTGCGCCCGGCAAGGGAACCGGGCGCACGGGAGGGAAAGCGAGGCTACTCGCCGAGCTTGGGATGCAGCAGCGACGGCGCAGCGCCGAGCAGCATCTTGGTGTAGGGGTCCTGAGGGTGCTGGAAGACCTGCTTGGCCTCGCCCTGCTCGACGATCTTGCCACCATTCATAACGATGATGTCGTCAGAGATATAGCGGACCGTCTGGATGTCATGGCTGATGAACACCATGGCCAGGCCGAGCTCCTTCTTAAGGTCGGTCAGCAGGTTCAGAATCTGCGCGCGGACCGAAACGTCCAGAGCCGAGGTGGGCTCGTCGGCGATGATGGCATCGGGGTTCAGCGACAGGGCACGGGCAATTGCGACGCGCTGGCGCTGGCCGCCCGAAAGCTGGCCGGGAAGAACCTCGGCGGCGGAGCTGGGCAGACCGGTGAGCTCCAAGAGCTCCTTGACGCGCTTCTCCTGCTCGGCCTCGGTACCCAAGTTGTGGACGCGCATGGGGTCGAGCAGTTGCTCGCGAACGACCATGCGGGGGTTGAGCGCCGTGGCCGGGTTCTGGAACACGACCGAGATGACGCGACCCATGTGGCGACGGTCCTCGGCGGTACGCTTGGTAACGTCCTTGCCCTTAAAGTAGACCTTGCCGCTCGTGGGGGCCTGCAGGCCGCACATGACGTTGGCGGTGGTGGACTTTCCGCAACCGGACTCGCCGACGATGCCGATGGTCTGTCCGGGCATGAGCTTAATCGTTACACCCTGGACGGCGTGAACCAGGTTGGGGTGCAGAATCGAGCCGGTACGGGTCCTAAAGGTGACGTGGACGTCATCAAGGAAGATGATCGGCTCGACGCCGTTGACTGCGGTCTCGCTCATCTACATCACCTCCGCGTGAGGGGTCAAACCATTTGCCTTGAGCACCTCATCGGGGAGCTCGGAATAGAAGTGCTCGGTGCCGGGCACGCGCTTGAAGACCGGACGGGTGTCCAGGCCAATGCGCGGATGGCTCGAGCGGGGTGCGAAGCGATCGCCCTTGGGGAAATCGCGCGGGCTCGGAACGGCGCCGGGAACCTGGTGCAGGCGGCCCGAACCGCTCTCGATGGACAGGACGGAGCCCAGAAGGCCGCGGGTGTACTCGTGAATCGGGTTGGTGAGCAGCTCCTTGGTGGGCGCCTGCTCGATAACCTGGCCGGCGTACATAACCGTGATGTTATGAGCGACCTCGGCGACCAGTGCCAGGTCGTGCGAAACGAAGATCATGGCAAAGCCGAGCTTGGCCTGAAGGTCGTTAAGCAGCTTGATGACCTGCTTCTGGACGGTAACGTCCAGAGCGGTCGTGGGCTCGTCGCAGATGACCAGCTTGGGGTCGCGGGTAAGAGCCATAGCGATCAGGACACGCTGACGCTGGCCGCCGGAAAGCTCGTGCGGATAGCTCTCGAGCGTGCGTTTGGGATCGAGGCCGACGAGCTCCAGGAGCTCCTCGGCGCTACGGGTTCCGCCGCGCTTGGTGAGCTGCTTCATCTGGGCAGAGATGAGCATGGAGGGGTTGAGCGAGGACAGGGCGTCCTGATAGACCATAGCGATATCGGTACCGCGCAGGCCGAACCACTCCTTCTTGCTCATCTTGAGCAGGTCACGGCCCTCCCAGAGGACCTCGCCGGAAAGGTGCTCGTCATCGTCGGTCAGGCCCATGATGGCCAGCGTGGTGATGGACTTACCGCAGCCGGACTCGCCTACCAGGCCCATGGTCTGGCCGGGACGGACGTCAAAGTTGACGTGGTCGACGACGTTGATGTCACCGTGGTGCTCAAACTGGATGCAGAAATCGCGGACCGAAAGGATCGGCTCAACGGACTCATCGGGCACATGGCGGTCGTTACGCTTTAGTTCGACATCACGCAGGGCGCCAAGACGGGCGGACAGGGACTGAGCCTGCTCCTTGTAAGCGCGAACGGGGTCGGAGACCAGCAGGTCGGCCTCGCGGCGCTTGGAGGAGTCGGTCGGATCCAGGGCGGCGGAGGGAGCAGCGGCCATGGCGTCGGTAATACCCTCGGACAGGATGTTGAGCGCCAGGCAGGTGATCATGATGGCCAGGCCCGGGAACAGCGCCTGCCACCAACGGCCAGCGAGCACGCCACCGCGAGCATCGGCGAGGATGTTGCCCCAGGTAGCGGTAGGCTCCTGAATACCAGCGCCGATAAAGGTCAGCGAGGCCTCGAAGATGATGGCGTCGGCTACCAGGGTAACGGTGAAGACCATAATCGGGGCGATGCAGTTGCGCAGGACGTGCTTAATCAAAATCCACGGAGCCTTGGCGCCGGAAACGATGACCGCGCGGACATAGTCCTCGCCGTACTCGGACACGATGTTGGCGCGCACGATACGGGCAATCTGCGGAGTGTACATAAAGCCGATGGCGAAGATGATCGACGGCACGGAATTGCCCAGGATGGAGACGAAGACGGCCGCGAGGGCGATGCCCGGGATGGACATGATGATGTCCAGGATGCGCATGATCGCCTCGGAAACGGACTTGCGCGAAACCGCCGCGAGGGCGCCCACGACCGAGCCGCAGACCAGAGCCATGGCAGTGGCGCCAAAGCCGATGATCAGCGAGTAACGACCACCGTAGAGCATGCGCGACAGAATGTCGCGACCCTTATCGTCGGTACCGAAGATAAATCCGTTGCCGGGAGCCTGGCGAGCAGTGAAAATCTCGACCGGGCTATAGGGGGCAAGAAGAGGCGCCAGAATCGCGGTCAGGGCGACCAGCGCCAGCACGACGGCGGCAATCTTAGAAGACAGCGTCATCTTCTTCCAGCCACCGAGCTTGAGCCCCTTGGAGGCAGCTTTCTCGAGCTGCTCGGTTTGCTTCTCTCGAATCTTTACCATAATCTACACCGTCCTGATGCGCGGGTTGATGAGCAGGTAGAGCATGTCAACCACGATGTTGATGATGATGAAGGCAAGAGCAACGACGATGACGACGCCCTGAACCAGGTTCGCCTCGTTGCCCTGAACGCCCTGCAGGATCGCGGTACCCATGCCGGGGAGGTTGAAGATGACCTCGATGACGACGGCACCGCCCATGAGGTAGCCGATCTTAAGACCGAGGGTGGTGACCGGGGTGATCAGCGCGTTGCGCAAAACGTTGATGCCGACGACGACCTTCTCGGGAACGCCGGCGCCGCGAGCCATACGGACATAGTCCTTATCGAGCTCCTCAACCATGGCCGTACGCACGATACGAGTCATCTGGCCCGTCAGCGGGAATGCCAGAGCGATAGCGGGCATAATCATGCGCGCCAAATAACCTCCCGGGTTGGTGGTGAAGTGAGGCAGAGCACCGGACGCCGGAAGCACCTTAAGGTAGGAAGAGAACAGCAGAATCAACAGAACGGCAAGCCAGAACGACGGGGTTGCCAAGCCGGCGATGGAGAAGACGCGGATCACTTGGTCCGGCCATTTATCGCGATACAGTGCCGCGATGACGCCGAGCAAAAACGAGACGACCGCGCCGATGGCAAGACCGATGAAGGTCAGCTGCATCGTGACGGGCAGGGCCGTGGAGATGCGCTTGGCAACGGAGTTGCGAGCAGCACCATAGGTGCCCATGTCACCATGGATCAAATCGCCCATGTAGCGCACGTAGCGCACGGGCCAGGGGTCGTCCAGACCATACTTCTCATGGTACTCGGCAACCGCCTCGGGCGAGGCACCGTCACCCAACGCCGTATAGGCGGGGTCGGTCTTGGAGAACGACATAAGGAAGAACACCAGGACGGTGACGCCCAATGCCATGATCGGCAGCGCCACGAGACGCCTTCCAATCAAACGTAGAAAGTTGTTCACGTTCTCTCCCCTTTCTTTTGTCGGTAGGACCAACTGGTATATGAGTATGGATACTCATTACAAGACCCGAGCGACATCGAGGCCGCCCGGGTCTTTGTTTCAACTCTGAGGACGTTGCCTTACGACCGACGCCCTACATATGACTCAAGCGAGTCTTAGGCCTTGACGGTCGCGACGCCCCTGAAGGACATGCTCGTCGTGCCGATGCCCTTGAAACCATCGAGGGCCTCGCCGTTGGGCGCGGTGGACGGATCGTCCCAGGAAGCGGAGACGGTCTTGACGTGGACAACGGGGTACAGAACGGCGTTGTCAGCGATGATATCGAAGCACTCGTTCCACTTCTTCTGCTGCTCGTCGCCCTCGGCGGCAAGAGCCTCGTCCATGAGACCGTGGAGCTTCCCCCACTCAGCGGAATCCTTCCACGGGCAACGGGTCTGCATCCAGACGTTGTCACCGTACCACCAGTTGAGCAGCAGGTCGGGGTCGGCGCCGAAGCAGGACGGATCGCCAGGGGCAAGGAGGATATCGTAGGCCTCGCCGCCGTCGATGGCAGCGTAGGTGGCCGGCGAGGTATCGGTCTGGATGGTCACATCGAAGCCGAGAGCGTCGAGGTCGTTCTTGACCTGGGCGGCCATGCCCTTGATCTGCTCGTTGTCGGTGGTGCGCAGGGTGATGGCGCCCGGGGTGATGCCAGACTCTTCGATGAGCTTCTTGGCCTTCTTGGTGTCAGTCTTGTACACCGTGGAAGCCTCATGATAGTTGGTGAAGCTCTTGGGCAGGTAGCAGCTGGCAGCGGTGGCAAGGCCGGCGAAGGTGTTGGTGATCATCTTCTCGGTGTCGAGCGCGTACATGACGGCCTGACGGACCTTGACGTTGTTCCAAGGCTCCTTGGCGACGTTGAACATGATGAAGCGGGTGCCGAAACCCTGAACGTTATCGATCTTGCAGCCAGCGCTCTCGAGCTGGTCGACGGCGTCAGCGGTGACGAGCTCCATAACGAGCGTGGAGCCCTCCTGCTGAGCGGTAACGCGAGCGGTGGGGTCGGTCAGGATGCTGTACTGAATCTTCTTATCCTCGGCAGCATACTCACCGTTGTACTCGGGGTTGGGAACCAGAGTGATCTCGGTATCGGAGATAGAGTCGTACATCCAGGGGCCGGAGCCGATCGGCTGCTTGGCGCGCTCCTCCTCGGCCTGGGTAGCCGGGGTAACGCGGATGATGGCCAGACGATCCTTGAGCAGGGAGAAGTTGGGGACCTTGGTCTTGACCGTTACAGTGCTGGCGTCCTTGGCCTCGATGGACTCGAAGGGCTGGAAGAACGGAGCATAGGTAGCGGAAGCAGCACAAGCGGTGTAGGAGGCAACGACGTCGTCAGCAGTGACCTCGGTGCCATCGGAGAACTTGGCGCCCTTGCGGATGGTGACCTCGAAGGTAGTGTCGTCCACGGACTTGGGATCGTCGGTGGCGAGCTCGTTGAAGGTGCTGTAGTCGTGGTAATCGATGCCGTAGAGGCCCTCGATAACGTGCCAGTTAGCACCCAGGCCCACAGCGGAGCCGGTGCTGGCGGGGTCGAAGCTGGACGGAGCGTAAGCGGAACCAGCGGTGATCACGCCGCCGCCACGGTTGGCGGAATCGGTGGAACCGGAAGCGGAACCCTCGTCGCTAGAGCTGCCACCGCAGCCGGTGAGACCAAGCCCTGCGACAGCAGCGACGCTGCCGGTGAGGCCGAGGAACGAACGCCTGGACATACCCTTGTTGATGATGGCCATGTCTTCTCCTATCAATAGAGAATCTTACCCGGGAGCACCTAGACTTGCCCCCGCGCAACTTGCGGACGATATATACCTTACCTACCGACGGACCCAACTGAGGTGCCGCGCTCGGCGACCGATACATACATACGCTTGAACGGTATTTACTACCGTTCACCGAATTCATTGACAAACGATTCGCCAGACAGTATGTATCGACGAGGTGAGATATCAGTCTTCGTCAACCCGCAGGATAGCAGGGTTGTTCACCATGACTAGTCAAACGTTTTAGCGTTAATAAAACCCGAAACCAGCAGGCAATCATGGCGAAATAAATGGTTGAAAATCACGCAATCATGTATATCAGTAGTTTAGGCTCGTGTTTAGCTATCGGAATGGCCAGCCGCCGCCTCGGCGCGCTCGGCATTCCACGCAACGAGCGCCTCATGGACCGCCTTGGCAACATCGGCGGGTATGCCGCGAACTTCCGCGATCTCTTGCTCGCTCGCCGCGCGCAAACGCTTCATCGAGCCAAAATGGCGCATAAGGGCACGTTTTCTGGTGGGTCCCACGCCTGGAACGTCATCGAGTACCGAAACCGTCATGGCTTTATCACGCAACTCACGATGGAATGTGATTGCAAAACGGTGCGATTCATCGCGCACCTGTTTAATTAGATAGAGCGACGCGGACCCGGTCGGAAGCACGACGGGAGTCTCGTCCCAAGGCACAAAAACTTCCTCATCGGCCTTTGCCAAGCCACAAACTGGTATATCGAGCCCAAGAGCCTCAAGTTGCTTGATCGCAGCGGTCAATTGCGGCTTACCTCCATCGACAACGAGCAAATCGGGGCGCGAGCCAAAGCGCTCGTCGGTCATGCGCTCGGGAGCATAGCGTCGTCCCAAAACCTCGGACATCGACACGAAGTCGTTTGCCTCGTCCAATTCGGCCTGAATTTTAAAACGACGGTACTGGCTCTTGTCAGCGCGCCCGTTGGTAAACACCACCATCGAGGCGACGGTAAAGGTTCCGTGCAGCGTCGAGATATCGAAGCACTCGATACGCATCGGCGGCGCCGGCAGCGCCAGCGCGCTTTCGAGCTCCAGGAGCGCTTGATTGGTGCGGTCGTCAGCGTACCCCGTGCGCATCATGTAGCGCATGAGGGCATGGCGCGCATTTTTGGAAGCCATATCGAGCAGGCGGTGCTTTTCGCCGCGCTGCGGCCTATGGAGATGGCAAGAGCGTTCGCGCTTGCCTGCAAGCCACTCCCCCAACGCTTCGGCATCCTCAAGCTCGACAGAAAGATTGATCTCGGCTGGAATATCAGCCGTCTCGTCGTAATAGCGCTTAAGAAAGCCCGATTGAAGCTCTTCCTCGTCGACATCCAGGCCTTTATCGAGGATGAACTCGCAAGTTCGAACCGTTCGGCCCTCGCGAACGACAAAGACACACGCGGCAGAGATAGTCTCTTCGCGATAGAAGCCGATGACGTCGATATCGACGCTTGATGGAAAAACGACCTGTTGGCGATCGTCCAGGCCCCTAATGACTTCCAGGCGACGCTTGACGCGCGCCGCACGCTCAAAATCGAGCGTCTCGGCTGCCTCCGTCATCTCGGACGTAAGCTCGTCGACGACATCCTTGCGATGGCCCGACAAGAAGCGTTCGACACGCTTGACGTTCTTGGCATAGTCGGCAGGGGAAATCGCGCCGACGCATGCGCCCGGCCCGCGCCCGACATGGTAGTCAAAGCAGGGACGCCCGTTTTGCGCGCAAATCATATTGACGATGTCTTCTTCGCCCTTATGAGATTCGACGATGCGGCGGCAGCGGCGCCATTCAGCACAGGATGCCGAGCAAATAGGAATAACCTTGCGTAGCGTATCGATGGTCTCACGCGCCGCACGGCTATCGGTATAGGGGCCAAAATAGCGCGTGCCGGGCTTATGGCGCTCGCGCGTGTATTTAATAGCGGGAAATAGATCGCTTTTAGTGATGGCGATAAAGGGATAGCTTTTATCGTCTTTGAGATCGACGTTAAAGTACGGATGGTACTGGCCAATCAGGTTGCGCTCGAGTACAAGCGCCTCATGCTCGGTTTCGACAACGATGTAGTCAAAGCTCGCAACCAATTGCATCATGAGCGGTATTTTTTGGCGCTCATCCTGCAGCGTCACGTATTGACGCATACGGGCACGCAAGTTTTTTGCCTTGCCCACATAGATGACATCGCCCTTGGCATCTTTCCAAAGGTAGCAGCCGGGTTGCGTGGGAACGCGCGAAACCTGTTCGGCAAGTGTTGGAATGTTGTCGTGACCTGCCACGCGCACCTACTTGCGACGAAGCAGCGCCGAGACCTCGGGCATCTTAAAGACGAAGGCAAGGCCAAAAGTCACAGCGAGCGAGACAACGCCTGCAACACAAACGTAGCCCAGGGTAATGAGGATCGAGCTGCCAAGCGCTCCGACAAAGTGCTCAAGTGCCCACATAACGCCGGCGCCCGCGGCAGCGCCCAAGCCACCGAACAGTAGGCCGAAGAAACCGCCATGCAGGATAGACTTGACCTGAAGGCCATGCAGACGACGGCGCAGCCACCACAGTGAGCATCCGACCAAGACCACGTAGTCAACGACGTACGAAAGCGCAATTGCCGGCATACCGTAGCCCAGCACCACGCCAAACAGCAGCACCGAACCGGCCTGACCGATAGCTGAGTACAGGCAATAGCGGCTATAAGGTTTCATATCGAGCAGGGCCGAGAAGCTCTTCTGCATCAGCACGACCACGCCGTAGAGCGGCAGGGAAAGTGCCAGATAGATAAGGAACTCCGACACCAGCGCCACACCGGATTCATCGAACTTGCCGGCGCAGTAAATCATGTTGAGCGGACGCGCGAAGACGATCAGATACAGCGCAAACGGAATCAGAAAGAAGAGCATCTGGGCAACACCGCGCGAAATGCCCGTACGGACGCTGTCGTAATCCTTCTCCTGCGCATCGTGAGAGAGTTCGGTATAGAGTGCCGTCGAAAGCGAGGCGGCGATCAGCGCATAGGGCAATGTGTACCACAGGCGCGCATATGCGATGACGGAAGGGCCGGTCTCGGGCTGCACCACCAGCGCGGCGGCATTGGTAATAGAGGTCGAGACAAACATGCACACCGTGGCGAGCAGCGTCGGGATACCAAGCGCGATCGTCTGTCGCAGTGCGGGGTCCTTAAAGTCGATATGGATATGAGGATGCACGCCATGCTTGCCAAGCGCGGGAATCTGGCAGGCCATCTGGACAAAGACGCCGAGGGTCGTACCAGCTGCGATCAAGATAATACCGGCCTGCTCGCCAAATTGTGCAGACACGGGAGCAAAGCCCATAAAGCTGGCGATGACGATGACATTGTTGAGAACCGGAGCAAACGTCGACCAGAAGTAGTCGCGGTGTGCGTTGAGAACGCCCGAGAACACCGAACCCAAGCCATAAAACAGAATTTGGATAGCAAAGAAGCGGAACATGAACGCAGCGGAATCCATGCTGCCGCCATCGCCCGAAAGGAACGACTGCGTCCAAATAAAGCCGGGAGCAAACACGGTACCCAGCACCGAGATGCCACCCAGCAGCAGAAGCAGAATACCGAGCAGGTTACCGACATACTCGTTCGATGCCTCGCGACCCTGCTCACGCCTCACGCCCATGTACACGGGCAAAAACGCCGTCACGAGCATGCCGCCCATCACGAGTTCGTAGAGCATATTGGGCAGGTTGTTGGCGACCTGATAGGAGGACGAGAGTAGCGACATGCCAATAGCGGCCGCCATTGCCCACGTTCGGATAAAACCGGTAACGCGAGACACGATGGTCAGGATGGTCATAAGCCCGGCGGAACGACCAACCGTGGAGTAGTCCGACGAGCCCATGTCGTCAGTGTCATCTCGAGACGAAGAAGCTTCGGATGAGGGCGTCTGAGGCGCAGATTCTTTTGCAAAATGAGCTCCGCACTTCAATTCTTCCTGCGGCATCGCTCAGTCCTCTCTCGTAATCGCGGCAACCGTCGCCCCGCAAAATGCAATTAAATCATCGGGTGCAAGCTCGAGCTGATAACCACGCTTGCCTCCCGAAATAAAAATGGTATCCCAAAGGACGCATGTCTCATCAATGAGCGTCCGGTAGCGTTTTTTCATACCGACCGGGCTGCAGCCGCCACGAACGTAGCCAGTCGCCGCAAGCAAATCCTTCACATGCATCATGGCCAAGGACTTCTCCCCCGCGGCACGCGCGGCGGACTTTAGATCGAGCTCGTCGGCAACAGGGATGCAGCACACGACATAGTCGTTGGACGGTGTCACGCAGACCAAAGTCTTAAATCCTTGACCGGGCTCCTCGCCAAGCTGCTCCGAAATCGCAACCCCCAGGCCCACCGACTCATCACCATCGTCTTCGTACGTATGTAGAACATAGGAAATGCCGGCGCTTTCCAGCTCGCGCATCGCATTGGTTTTTGGCGTCTTTACAGCCTTTGCCATGACATATCCTTTCCCTCGCATTCGGACGCAAGGATTAAGTATATGTCCAATTCGACTGCATACGTCACTTCGGCACAGCAAGCGCCATCGAATCACAAGGAGTCGATGGCGCCCATAAACTGAATCGCCTATTTATTGAGCATCAAGTTGAGCCTGACGCTCCCGGTCACGCCTGAGCAACGGCGCCAAAAACTTGCCCGTATAACTCTGCGGACAGTCCGCAACCTGCTCCGGTGTGCCCGAAACCACGACGGTTCCGCCGCCGTTACCGCCCTCGGGACCCATATCGATCAGGCGGTCGGCAACCTTGATGACATCAAGGTTGTGCTCAATCACCAGCACCGTGTTGCCCGCATCGACCAAGCGCTGCAGCACATCGAGCAGCTGGCGGACGTCCTCAAAATGAAGGCCGGTCGTCGGTTCGTCCAAAATATAGAACGTCTTGCCCGTCTGGCGTCGATGAAGCTCCTTGGCGAGCTTCACACGCTGCGCCTCGCCGCCCGAGAGCGTCGTGGCGGGCTGGCCCAGGCTCACGTAGCCTAAGCCTACATCGTACAGCGTCTGGAGCTTGCGCTTAATCTGCGGGATATTCCCAAAGAAGGCCAGCGCCTCGGTGACGCTCATGTCGAGCACGTCCGAGATGGTCTTGCCACGGTAGGTGACCTCGAGTGTCTCGCGGTTGTAGCGTTTACCGCCGCAGGCTTCGCAGGGAACGTAGATATCGGGAAGGAAGTGCATCTCGATCTTGATCTGTCCGTCGCCCTTGCACGCCTCACAGCGCCCGCCACTCACATTAAAGGAGAAACGACCCGGCGAGTAGCCGCGCGCCTTCGACTCCGGCGTACTCGCAAACAGCGCGCGAAGATCATCCCACAGGCCGATATAGGTAGCAGGGTTGGAACGCGGCGTGCGGCCAATCGGCGACTGGTCGATATCGATAACCTTATCGATACACTCGATGCCCTCGATTTTCTTATACGGACCCACAGGGCGCGTCGAACGGTGAATGACATTCGTAAGGGCAGGCGCAATGGTGTCGGTAACCAGGGAGCTCTTGCCCGATCCCGACACGCCGGTAACAACCGTAAGCGTACCAAACTCGATCTTGGCGGTAACGTTTTTGAGGTTGTTGGCTCGAGCGCCCGTAATTTTAAGGCAGCCGCGACCGGGCTTGCGCCGTTCATCAGGCACCCGAATCATTCGTTTACCGGTCAGGTAAGCGCCCGTCATCGACTCAGGACACGCCATGATATCGGCAGGCGTTCCCGCCGCGACTACGTGCCCGCCGTTGACGCCGGCTCCGGGCCCCATGTCGATCACGTAGTCGGCGGCACGGATTGTATCCTCGTCGTGTTCGACAACGATAACGGTATTGCCGATATCGCGCAGGCGCTCGAGCGTCTTAATCAGGCGCTCGTTGTCACGCTGATGAAGACCGATCGAGGGCTCGTCCAGAATATAGAGCACGCCCATGAGACCCGCGCCAATCTGCGTTGCCAGTCGAATACGCTGTGCCTCGCCACCGGAAAGCGTCGCCGAGGCACGATCGAGTGTCAGATAGTCGAGTCCAACATCGACCAGAAAACGCAAGCGCTCCAGGATTTCCTTGACGATACGGCCGCCGATAAACTGTTGGCGCTCGGTGAGTTCCAGGCCCTCAAAAAACTCGAGCGACTCACGGCACGACAGGCAACAAACCTCGTAAATGGACTTGCCGCCCACGGTGACGGCGAGCATCTCAGGGCGCAAACGAGCGCCGTGGCAGCTCGAGCACGGCTCCTCGCGAATGTACTTCTCCAGGCGCGCCTTGGTGTTCTCGTTCGTCGTCTCGGTATAGCGTTCGTACAGGATGTTGCGAACGCCCGAAAACTTGGTATCCCACTGGCTGCGACGTCCGTCGAGCTTTTGGTAGTCGACCGAGATCTTCGTATCGCCCAGGCCATCCAAAAATGCACGACGCACGCGAGGGGGCAAGTCCTCCCACGGCGTATCGGCGCTCACCTTAAAGTGTTTGCAGACCGCAGCAAAAATCTGCGGATAGTAGTTCGAATTGCCAAACAGGCTACCAAAGACTCCGTCGGCAATGGACTTCGAGGGATCCTCAATCAGCGCCTCGGCATCAACGGTTTTCTTAAAGCCCAGGCCGTCGCACTCAGGACATGCGCCATAGGGCGCGTTGAACGAGAAATCACGCGGCTGCAGGTCATCGATGGAGTGTCCATGCTCCGGGCACGCTAACGCCAGCGAATACTCCAGCAACTCGCCTTCGGTCCCCTCGGGAGCGTCGCGGTCGGGCAGCAAGTATACGTTCACATTGCCGTGCGCCAGCGCAGTCGCTTGTTCAACGGACTCGGCAATACGGCCCAGCGAGTTCTCGCGAATCACGATGCGGTCGACTACGACCTCGATATCGTGCTTGAACTTTTTGTCCAGATCGATCGGGTCGTCGAGCGAGCGCACTTCGCCGTCAACGCGCACGCGGCTAAAGCCCTCGGCGCGAAGGTCCTCAAACAGTTTGGTGTACTCGCCTTTTCGCCCGCGCACCACCGGTGCCAGCACAAACGCGCGGCGGCCCTCCCCCGCCGCCAAGACCTTGTCGGCAACCTGGTCGGTCGTCTGGCGCTCAATGACGCGGCCGCATTCGGGACAGTGCGGGGTGCCCACACGAGCGAACAGCAGGCGCAGATAGTCATAAATCTCGGTTACGGTGCCAACCGTCGAGCGAGGGTTTTTAGACGTCGTCTTTTGGTCGATCGACACCGCCGGCGAAAGGCCGTCGATTGAATCCAAGTCGGGTTTGTCCATCTGGCCCAAGAACTGGCGCGCATAGCTCGAAAGGCTCTCGACGTATCGACGCTGGCCCTCGGCATAGATAGTGTCAAATGCCAGCGAGCTCTTGCCCGAGCCAGAAAGACCGGTAATGACCACGAGTTGGTCACGCGGAATGGAAACATCGATATCACGGAGGTTGTGCTCACGAGCGCCGCAAATAACGATAGAAGAATCAGACATGGAAGCTCCTTGCCTCCTATTGCATCGAATCATACTGCCGATGAGTTTAGCGCACTCGACGCGCACAGATGTTCGTAATACAAGATTCGCAGACCTTTAGCTTTGCGTATCGGGTGCTTTGTTTCTCGAAATGCCGTGGAAAGGTTACGGTAATCTAATACTGAACTTAATTTGCTGTAACAGAGGAACGTCCATGACCGAAGATATCCCCCTTGAAATCACTTCGAGCGACATGGCCAATCTGCCCATATTCATCGCCGTCCTTATCGTGGCCATCGTCGTGGTGCGCGTATATTTTTCAATCAAACACAATGAAAAGCCGCCCATTGCCCGCGTCTTTTGGTGCGCGACGCTCCTCATCCCGCTCGGCATGGTAGCTGCATGGATTACGAATCAATTGCTCGTAAATGAGGACAATTCCCTATGGGTCCTTTCTTATTCGGCGCTCGGTGCTACCGCCGTCATACTTCTTGTCGAGCCCTTGGTTTCGGGACTTATCGACCAAACCGATCTTGCGACGGGAACGGTTGCCTGTATTTGCCGTGACATCCTTGTCATCGCCGCTGTTTCAGCGCTCTCGTTCGTTTCACTCGAAATTGCCTGTAACGAAACGTTCTATCGCATTCCCGCCAACTCATTCGGGTTTTCCGTCGGGCTGCTCGCGACGGTTCTGCTCTCCCTTTATTTGCTGGGACAGCGTCATGGAGGCGTCATGGCCCTCGTGCCCGTCGCCTGTTGCATCCTTGGCATTGCCGAGCACTTCGTCATAACGTTTAAAGGCGAGGCCATCCTGCCAAGCGATATCTTGGCCCTTGGCACCGCAATGGAAGTGAGCGAGGGATACGAGTTTACCTTTACCGCCGGAATCGTAACCTCTCTCGCCCTGCTGGAGATTTCCCTGGGGCTTCTTTCGCTTATCCGACCGAGAAAGCTCCGTACGCCCACCCATGTCTTCCCCGCAATCGCCGCTAACCTCTGCGCTTTTCTGCTAGTGACCGTTGTGGGGCTCTCGGGCTTTTCCAGCATCGACTTGGAGCAGGCGCTGAATTTTGGATTTGACCGTTGGCAGCCCATCACCACGTATGCGTCTCAGGGTTTTATCACTTCGTTCACCGAAATGGTCAACGAGTTGCCCATTGAGAAGCCCGAAGACTATACGCCCGATGAGGCGCAGAGCATCGAGCAGGAGCTCTCCGCCACCTACGACAGCACGTATGGCTCGAGCGAGCAGCGCGCGGCGGCCGTTGCCCAGTTCAATGAAATCAAGCCGACGATTGTTGCCGTCATGAACGAGAGTTTTAGCGACCTTTCGTGCTTTGAGCAGCTCCAGGCGGCCGGGTACACCGGCCCCGCATTCTACAACTCGCTTCCCGACACACTTGTTCGCGGCACCATGCTCGCTTCGGTCGCCGGTGGCGGAACGGCGAACTCC
>CABRFG010000019.1 GCA_902470095.1 uncultured Collinsella sp. | reverse complement strand
GTTTATCGCGAGTTCCGCACGAACAGGAGGCCACTTAATGTGCTCTCCGTCGTGAGCAGGACTGTAGAGCAGGAAACTTCATCAGTGCCCGCCCCACGGGAAACCGGCGGGATAGACCGGTTCAGATGGGGCTTTGATGCATGGGTGGTCTGTTGATGGACAATTGGGTATGATGCTGTGGTTACTGCATCGACTCTGAGATGCATGTTTGTACGTTCCCGGCGGTCGGTTTGCCAGAAGCGCCCCGTCGGTTGTTCCAGACCCGTTTCGAAGAAAGGAAACCACACTAACCTATGGCAGCTAAAAAATCATCTCCCTTGAAGATCATCCCGCTCGGCGGCCTTGACGGCATCGGCAAGAACATGACGGTCTTCGAGTGCGGCGACGACATGGTGCTCGTCGACGCCGGTCTCATGTTCCCGGATGACTCCCAGCCCGGTATCGATCTGGTGCTTCCCGACTACACCTACGTTCTTGAGAACGAGGAGAAGCTCCGCGGTATCGTCGTCACCCACGGCCACGAGGACCACACCGGTTCGCTTCCGTATCTGCTGCAGGACCTCAACAACAAGGTGCCCATCTTCTCGAGCAAGCTGACGCTTGGCTTTATCGAGGGCAAGCTTTCTGAGTTCCGCATCCGCGCACCCAAGTTCCGCGAGGTCAAGGGCGGCAGCCATGTCAACCTCGGCGGCATCTCGCTCGACTTCTTCTCGATGACGCACTCCATCCCCGGCGCTCTGGGCGTGTTCATCCGCACCAATCAGGGCACCGTTATGCACACCGGCGACTTTAAGCTCGACCAGACGCCCATCGACGGCGTCACGCCCGACTATGCCGCTATCAGCCGCTTTGCCAAGCAGGGCATCGACCTGCTGCTGTCCGACTCCACCAACGCCACTGTTCCCGGCTTTACCAAGTCCGAGGCCGAGGTCGGTCCCAACTTGCTGCACGCCATCAAGAACGCCCCGGGTCGCGTGTTCGTCGCGTCGTTCTCGAGCCACATTCATCGTTTGCAGCAGATCTGCGATGCTGCCCGCAAGTGCGGCCGTAAGGTCGTTGTGACCGGTCGCTCCATGCTCACTAACACCCGCGTGGCGCGCGAGCTGGGCTACCTCAACATCGACGATGCCGATATCATCGATGCCTTCGATATCGATAACCTGCCCGACGACAAGATCGTTGTCATGTGCACCGGTTCGCAGGGCGAGCCGCTGTCGGCCTTGTCCCGCATGGCCAACGGCGAGCACAAGACGCTCTCTATCCACGAGGGCGATACCGTCATCCTCTCGGCAACTCCCGTTCCTGGCAACGAGAAGGCCGTCCAGCAGGTCGTCAACAGCCTGGCCAAGCTCGGCTGCGACGTGTGGGATAAGAACCGCGCTCTCGTTCACGTCTCCGGTCACGGTAGCCAGGAGGAACTCAAGCTCCTGATGGCCATGGCCAAGCCCACGTACTTTATGCCGGTTCACGGTGAGGCCGTGCATCTGCGCGCCCATGCCCAGCTGGCCCGCAAGATGGGCATCAAGGATGACCACATCTTTATCCTCGATAACGGCGATACGCTCGAGATGCGCGGCGGTATCGTCAAGCGCGGTACGCCCGTCGAGTCCGGCGTCGTCTACGTCGACGGCCTGCGTATCGGCGATACCGACCCCATCGTCTTGCGCGATCGTCAGAAGCTCGCTAATGACGGTATGGTTACCGCTGTTGCCATCGTCTCGCTCAAGCACAAGAAGATCGAGGCCATCGAGTTCTCGGGCCGCGGCGTCTCGTTTGCCATCGATGACCAGTTCTCCGAGGATGCCTCCGCGTCCATTATGAAGACGATCGAGAAGGGCAAGTTCAGCTTTACGAGCAGCGGTTCCGATGCCATTCGCAAGGCCGTGCGCGACTCGCTCTCCAACTTTATCTGGAGCCGTACGCGCACTCGTCCGATGATCATCCCGGTCGTCATGGAGGTTTAGTTTGGCGCGCGGATCTGCACAAAACGCCAAAGGCAATAAAGCCAACAACCAACCGGCATCTGCTAAGGGTGCCGGTTCCCATCTGCGTGCCAATAAGGGCCACGAGGCCGACTTCGACGATTTTGAGCCCCTGGTTGAGCCCTCGGCCAACCGCGATATTGCCGGCGTGGTCATCGCCGTTTTGGCGATTGCGTCCTTCATTGCCGTGATTTCGCCGGCGACTGCGCCCGTTACGGCTGCGGTTGCCGGTTTCTACCACCTGGGCTTTGGTCTGGGCGCCTACGTGCTGCCGATCGTCATTTTGCTGTTTGCCGCCACGCTCTTTTTAGGCGAGGACTCGCCGCTCAACGCGCGCTCGGTCGCGGGCGGAGCCGTGGTCTTTATCGCCGTTGTCTCCATTCTTTCGCTGATGGTGCCGGGTACGAGTGACTCGTGTGACCTTATGTTCACGCCGCAAAATCTGTCCGCCTCGGGTGGCTACATCGGTGCGTTTATTGCGAGTGCGCTGCAGAATGCCCTGGGTAAGCCTATCGCTATGGTGGTCCTGTTGGGTCTGGCCGTCGTCGGTTTTGTCATCATTGGCTTTTCGGTGGGTGGCGTGCTGCGCTCTGCTCGCGACCGTGCGGCCGATTTTGCCGAGCGCCGTCGTGCCGACGTCAACGCAAGCCCGTGGGGTGACGATGAGGCCCTGTCGGTTCCCGGCGTTGCCCGTCCGCACCTGAGCATTCTTCGTCAAAAGGGCTCCGATGCTGCCGTGACCACGGTCATGGGCAACGATGTGGACCCGGTTTTGGACGATGACGATGAGGACGAGGATCCGTTTGTCGACGTGTCCGATGCCGTGGAGGCCGAGCGCGCTAAGACGACGCTGCTGCCACGCCGTCATGTTAAGAAGGGCAAGGCCACGCCCAAGTTGAATACAAGCGAGCCCGACCCGTCTTGGTCCGATAGCGAGATTGAGCTTACCGAGGGCGATGACGAGGACGACGAGGCTCCGATTGAGACCGCAAAGACAACTTTGCTGCCGCGTCGCCATGCAAAGCGCGACCAGGTAACCGGTCAACTTTCGATGGAAGACGACCCCGATAAGATCGACGAGTCCGAGCCGCCGTTTGCCGTGAATCCTGTCTCGGCAGCACCTCAGATTCCTGACTTCTTGAAGCATCCCAAGGTTGCCGATGCGCCTGCCTCGAGTGCTGTCGAATCGGCTGCGGCTAGCGATGGGGGAGCGGACAGCGGCGCCGCGGATAACGAGGGCGAAGAAGAGGACGGCCTCAAGCTTCCGCCGCTCGAGATCCTGCACGCCAACCCGCAGTCGGTGTCCTCCGCGTCATCTGACAAGGAGCTGGAACAGACTGCCGAGTCACTGCAATCCACCTTGCTTGAGTTTGGCCGCAGTGCCCGCGTGGTCGGCTGGATCGCCGGCCCTACGGTTACGACCTTTAAGCTGCAACCTGGCGAGGGCGAGCGCGTGAGCAAGATTTCGAGCCTCGAGGACGATATCGCGCTTTCGCTCGCTGCCCAGTCGGTGCGTATCTTTGCCCCGATCCCCGGCACCTCGCTCGTGGGCATCGAGATCCCCAATCGCAAGCGCCAGAACGTCAACCTGGGCGACGTGCTGCCCTATGTGAAGGGCGGTCCGCTCGAGCTCGCAATCGGGCGCGATGCCGAGGGCACGCCGGTCGTCGCCGACCTTGCCAAGATGCCCCACCTGCTGATCGCCGGTACCACTGGTTCCGGTAAGTCGGTGATGATCAACTCCATCATCACGACCCTGCTCATGCGCGCGCTTCCCGAGGACGTTCGCTTGATCATGGTCGACCCCAAGCGCGTCGAGCTTGCGGGCTATAACGGCCTGCCGCATCTTTATGTACCGGTCGTTACTGAACCCAAGCAGGCCGCGAGCGCCCTGCAATGGGCCGTGTCCGAGATGGAGCGTCGCCTGAAGGTCTTCGAGCGCCTTAACGTGCGTAAGATCTCGACCTACAACGAAAAGCAGGCCGCCGGCGAGTTTGAGCATTACGACAACCCGCCGCAAAAGATGCCCTACCTGGTCATCATCATTGACGAGCTCTCGGACCTGATGATGGTCGCCGGTAAGGATGTCGAGGCCTCGATCGTGCGTATTGCACAGCTGGGCCGTGCCGCCGGTATTCATCTTATCGTGGCCACGCAGCGTCCCAGCTCAAACGTGGTGACGGGCCTCATCAAGGCCAACATCACCAACCGCATCGCCTTTAACGTCGCCACGGGCATCGACTCGCGCGTCATCATCGACCAGATGGGTGCCGAAAAGCTCACCGGTTTGGGCGACATGCTGTTCTCCAAGGTCGACTGGGGCAAGCCTCGCCGTATTCAGGGCTGCTTTGTCTCGGACGATGAAATCAACGAGATTGTCGAGTTCGTCAAGTCGCAGAGCGAGCCTGACTACCACGAGGAGATCCTGTCTGCCGTGGCGCCCGCTTCCATGTCCATGGCGGGTGGCGGCGGCATTGTCCGTACCGGAGTCGCCGAGCCGCAAGACGATGATCCGCTCATTTGGGAAGCCGCCCATATTGTGGTGGAATCGCAGCTTGGCTCCACATCTGGCCTGCAACGTCGTCTGAAGGTTGGCTATGCGCGTGCCGGGCGTATTATGGATATGCTGGAAGAAAAGGGTGTCGTCGGCCCGCCCGACGGTTCCAAGCCGCGCGAGGTCCTGTTGGACGAGGAGGGGCTTGCCGCGCTGGAGTCTGTCGACGCCGAGATGGCACGTGAAGATCGTGAGTTTGGAGGATTCTGATGGCTGCACGCTTTGGTGACATGCTGCTTGAGCAGCGTCGCCGAATGGGCCTTTCCATTCAGCAAGTCGCCAACACCATCAAAATCAGGCCGCAGATCATCGAGTTTTTCGAGACCGGTAACTTTGCTTCGATGCCGCCGCGCGGCTATGCGCAGGGCATGATTTCGAGCTATGCCCGCTTTTTGGGCCTCAATCCGCGCGAGGTCGTCAATGCCTACTTTGACGACCTGATGGCATACGAACGCGAGACGTCGCAGCGGGGCGGTCGTTTTCAGGACGCCGCCGGTTACGTCAATTCGCGTTCCTCGGTCGATAACGGGCGCTTCCTGATGGTTCAGGGCGGTCGTTCGACCCGCTATGGACAGCGTCCTCAGCAGGCCGGTTATATTACCGAGACGGGTTCGGGTGAGGAGATTCGCTCACAGCGTAACCGGTTCCGCAGTACGCCGATGCCCGAGGACCGTGCACTTCCCGCTGCCCGCGGCGTGGCGCGTGACCCTCGTGCCGGCTACGGCGACGGCGGCTATTCCGATCGCGGTTACCGTGGTGCCTCTATGGGACGCTCTCGCGGTGGCTATGCGGATGCCGATACCACGCAGGTGACGCCGCGTCTTCGCTCTCAATCACAGCCGTATGGCCAGCGCTCTTCGGCTCCGCGCTCGGGCCAGCGTGGCTATCAAGGCCGCGGTGAACTTGCGCCCCGCTCGGGTCAGCGCAGCCTTCAGAGCCAGGGCGGCTATCGCGGCCGTCCCGATAGCAATCGTGATCGTATGCCTCAGGGAGGCGGTCGCAGCAGTTCCAGTCGTGGACGCGGCGGATCACGTACTCCTCAAAACAACGGGCTCGATCCGCGTATCGTCTACGCCGGCATCGGTGCCGTGGTATTGCTGCTGATTGTGCTCATCGTGGTGCTTCTGCGCGGCTGCGCATCTTCGGCGCCCGAGAACACGCCCGAGACGCCCGCTGCCACCAAGACGACGACCAAGAAGTCTTCTAAGAAGACCGAAACGGTCGACGAGGACGAAGACACCGATGAGGCTACGGATGAGTCGGCTGATTCGGACGCTGCCAAGACGACGGCCAAGAAGGAAGAGAACGAGGTCACGAAGGTCAAAGTCTCCGTTGCCAAGGGAAAGACCGCGTGGATTGAGGTCAAGGTCGACGGCAAGTCGGTCTATGGCGCCCAGGCGACTGGCCCCTTTGAGCAGGAGTACACGCCCGAGTCCTCGATCGAGATCACCACGTCCAAGCCTTCCGATGTCACCGTTACCAAGAACGGCGAAAAGGTCCGCTACGACACCAAGACCTCGGGCGTGGCGCGTGTGACGATCACCGTTCCCAAGAAGGAGACGTCTGATTCCGAGAATGGTGAAAGGTCTGATGGTACCGACACCACCGATGGTACCGATACCACCGACGGTACCGATGCCCAGTCCACGGATGGCGCCGATACCGCAACTGACGGTCAGACGCCTACCGATTCTACCGACTATTCGTACGATAGCTACTAAGCCGCTCGTACGCGAAAGGAAACATCATGGCTAAAGATTCCAGCTTCGACGTCGTGTCCGAGGTCAACATGCAAGAGGTCGACAACGCCTTTCAGCAGACCACGCGCGAGATTTCCCAGCGCTATGACCTTAAGGATTCCGGCGCCACGATCGAGCTTTCGAAGGGCGACAAGCTCTTTACGATCAACGCCCCGGCCGACTTTGTCTCCAAGCAGATTGTCGACGTGCTGAGCTCCAAGCTCATCAAGCGCGGCATCGACCTCAAGGCTGTCTCGTGGGATGCACCGCAGGCGGCATCGGGCGGCACTGTGCGCGTGCTCGGCCATATCGTCGAGGGTATCGACCAGGCGACCGCCAAGAAGATCAACAAGGACATCAAGGACCAAAAGCTCAAGGTCAAGGTGACCATCGAGGCCGACAAGCTGCGTGTTTCCTCTGCTTCGAAGGACGCGTTGCAGACCGTGATCCAGTTCCTGCGCGACCAGGACTACGGCCAGCCGCTGCAGTTCACCAACTACCGCTAATATCATTCGAAAGGACCGCTCTCCAACATGGATACACCGTTGGGCTCCGTGCTCTACATCACCCTCGGGTGCGCTAAGAACGAGGTTGACACCGACCGCATGCGTTCTCTTTTGACCGCCGCGGGCTACGAGGAGGCATTCGACCCGCAGGATGCCGATATTGCCATCGTCAATACATGCTCGTTCCTCGCCTCCGCAACGTCCGAGAGCATCGAGACCACGCTCGAGCTCGCCAACGAGGTTCAGGACGGCGTTCGTTCTTGCCCCATCGTCATGTGCGGCTGCGTGCCGTCGCGCTATGGCGATGACCTGCCTGACGAGCTGCCCGAGGTCGCTGCCTTTGTGAAGGCCGACGAGGAAGACGGCATCGTGGCGGTCATCGATGGCGTGCTGGGCGTCGAGCGCGAGATTGCTGCCTATATCCCGCAGGTCAAACGTACCGTCGAGGGTGCTGTCGCCTACGTCAAGATTTCCGATGGCTGCAACCGCTTCTGCAGCTTCTGCATGATCCCCTACATCCGCGGCCGCTATCATTCGCGCAATGCCGAGAGCATCATCTCCGAGGTGCGCGACCTGGTTGCCGGCGGTGTGCGCGAGATCGTGCTGATCGGCCAGGACACGGGCATCTGGGGTACCGACTTTGCCGACGAGGACGTCGCCGATGGCTCGCCGCGCAATCTGGCGCAGCTGCTGCGTGCCGTCGCCGAGGCCGTGCGCCCGCACAACGTCTGGGTCCGCGTGCTCTATCTGCAGCCCGAGGGCATGACTGACGAACTCATCGAGACGATTCGCGATACGCCCGAGGTGCTGCCCTATATCGATATCCCCGTGCAGCACTGCGACGCGCGCATTCTCAAGGCCATGCGTCGCTCCGGTTCGCGCCAGGAGCTCGAGGATCTGTTCCGCGACCTTCGCGAGCGCATCCCCGGCATCGTGATTCGTTCCACGGCCATGGTCGGCTTCCCGACCGAGACCGACGACGAGTTCCGCGACCTTATCGACTTTATGGACACCGTCGGCTTTGACTACACGAGCGTCTTTGCATACTCGCAGGAGGAGGGCAGCCTGGCCGCTAAGATGGAGGGTCAGGTCGATGAGGAGGTTAAGCTCGAGCGCGCCCAGGAGGCCATGGACCTGGCCGAGTCGCTCGGCTTTGCCGCCACCGCCGCCCATGTGGGCGAGCGCGCCCAGGTGATCGTCGACGGTATCGAAGAGACCGAGGACGGCGCCGAGCTGATCGGCCATGCCTGGTTCCAGGCGCCCGATTCCGATGGAGCGGTGCATCTGGACGCCAGCGAGGCGTCCGTGGGCGATATTCTGACTGTCGAGTTTACCGATAGCTTCTGCTATGAGCTTATCGGTCATGTTGTGGAGTAGGAGAGCGTCGTGGCTAACGAGAGCAATAAGGAACTGACGAGTGTCTGGACGCCCGCCAACATCGTGACGTGCGTGCGCATCGTCTTTATCCCGGTGTTCATGATTGTGTCGGCGCTTTCTCACACGAGTGTTGCCGGTACGGATTGGAGCACCTTCGACGGCCCGCTCGCTGCCGCTGCCTTCATTCTGTATGTGATCCTGTCGTGCACCGATAAGGTCGACGGTTATCTGGCGCGTTCGCGCAACGAGATCACCGACTTCGGTAAGTTCTTGGATCCCATCGCCGATAAGCTGCTGGTGTTCTCGGCCCTGCTACTGTTCTTGGATTTTGGCGCGGTGACTGTGTGGTCCGTGTTCATTATCCTGTTCCGTGAGCTTCTGGTGAGCGCCCTTCGCATGGTCGCGAGTGCGGCCGGTGTGGTCGTTGCGGCCGATAAGCTCGGCAAGTACAAGACGGCAACCACGATGGTCTCCATTTGCGGTTACCTGTGCGTTTTTGCTATGGCCGGCTTGCACCTTGGCCCGGTGGCGCTGACGCTCGGCATCTACTCGGTGTCGCGCTTCCTGTACGCCGTTGCCGTTGTCCTGACTGTTATCTCGGGCGCCCAGTACTTCTGGAACTGCCGCAAGATCGTCTTTTCGGTCTAGGTCCTGGTGGGTATGACGGACTCTTTTGAGCAGATTTCCGCACACAACGAGGAGCTGGCGCGCGATATTGTCGAGCGCGCGAGCGCTCGGGGCGTGACGGTTTCGACGGCTGAGTCGCTGACGGCGGGTATGATCGCATCGACGATTGCCGATATCCCGGGCGCCTCGGCGGTGCTGCGTGGCGGTGCGGTGACCTATTGCGATGAGATTAAGCATCGCGTTCTTGGTGTTGAGCAGGAGACGCTCGACCGCTATACCGCGATGTCGCATCAGACCGCGCGCGAGATGGCGGCGGGTTCGCTGGAGCTGTACCAGAGCGATATTGCAGTGAGCGCAACGGGTTATGCCGGCCCCGGCGGTGGCACTGAGGACGATCCGGCGGGCACTTTTTATATTGGCTGGGCGCATCGTTCCGCCGATGGGGGCGTGCCGGTCGTGGACTCTGTGCGCTGCCACTATGAGGGCGACCGTTCGTGTGTTCGTGCCCATGCGGTCACGGAGGCATTGGGTCGCATTGCCCTTGTGCTCAACTCTATGGAATAGACGTGTTTTAAGGGGCCTCCGAGCCCCTTAATTGTGGAGATAGGGACCTCTGACAAATTTGGCGTTTGTGCTGGTTGTAGATGTATTTTTGCCTGCCTTGTTCATATTTGGTCCTTTGTGGTCAAGCATTTGGTCAGTGTTTGGTCGGCGTTTGGTTGGGTTTTGGAAAGACCGCCTGCATATGATTGGCCTGAACGGTTGACCACGAACAGCCGTTCGTTTATTATCGATGCAGGTTGTTAAGAGGAGGGCTATTCATGGCCAAGAATTCAGGTCCCGTACGTACCGTTCATGCTCGCACGACGGGTAAAGAGCGCGATGAGATGATCGCCACCACCAAGGCCGAGATCGAGAAGAAATTCGGCCAGGGTTCCATCATGAGGTACGGCGACGGTGGTCCCGAGCTCGAGGTCGAGGCCATTCCCACGGGTGCTCTGGCACTCGATGCCGCGCTGGGTATCGGCGGCGTGCCGCGCGGCCGTATCGTCGAGATTTACGGTCCTGAGTCCTCCGGTAAGACGACGCTTTCGCTCGAGATCCTGGCCGAGGCCCAGGCAATGGGTGGCGTTGTGGCATTTATCGATGCCGAGCACGCGCTTGATCCCACGTATGCCGCGCGCATCGGCGTGGATATCGACGAGGTGCTCATTTCCCAGCCCGATACGGGCGAGCAGGCGCTCGAGATCGTTGACATGCTCGTGCGTTCCGGCGCCATCGATGCCATCGTCGTTGACTCCGTCGCTGCGCTGACCCCGCGTGCCGAGATCGAGGGAGAAATCGGCGACACTACGGTCGGTCTTCAGGCTCGCCTGATGAGCCAGGCGCTCCGCAAGCTCGCCGGCTCGCTGTCCAAGTCCAACACGACGTGCATCTTCATTAACCAGCTGCGTGAGAAGATCGGCGTCATGTTCGGCAACCCCGAGACCACGACGGGCGGCCGCGCCCTTAAGTTCTTCTCTTCGGTGCGTATCGACATTCGCCGCATCGACAGCATTAAGCTTAAGGACGAGGTTATCGGTAACCGCGTGCGCGCCAAGGTCGTTAAGAACAAGGTGGCAGCTCCGTTCCGTTCTGCTGAGTTCGACATCATGTACGGTACGGGCATCTCTAAGGAGGGCTCGATTCTGGACATGGCTGTCGAGTGCGGCATCTGCAAGAAGATGGGCTCCTGGTTTGCCTATGGCGAGGACAAGCTCGGCAACGGTCGAGAGGCCGCCAAGGCTTTCCTGCGCGAACACCCCGATTGTGCCGACGAGATTGAGCATAAGGTCCGCCTTGCCTGCGGACTTGAGTTTGATGACGATGCTCCGTCCGAGGTCGAGCTGACCGATCAGCCTGCGCCTGAGGAGTTTGACGAGCTTTACGCCATCGATGGTTCCGCCATGCTCGATGATGACGACGAGTAGCGGTTACGCTCATGTCGTATACGGTGACCGAGGCCACGGCCGTCTTTCCCGATAAGAAGGCGGCTTCCTCGTTCTCGAGCGGGTATGCGTCCAAAAAGCCTTGCGCACATATCGATTGTGAGCTTGAGGGCGGTTTTGAGCGGTCCATTTGGATTCCCGTGCGGGTCGCGCGGCTGTATGTCAAAAACCGCCCCGATCTTCCCTGTGATTGGGACAACTTTCGTGAGGCGGTGCAGCTCATCGAGCGTAAATGTGCACTTACCATGGTGACCGAGATGCTATCGCGCCGCGACCATGCGACGGGTGAGGTCCGTGACAAGCTGGCTCGCTACGGCTTTCACCAGCCTGCGATCGATTTCGCCGTCGAGCGCGCCACCGAGTATCGTTTTTTAGACGAGAGCCGCTTTTGCTCGTACTTTATCGAGGAGCGCAAGCGGCGCGGTTGGGGACAGCGCAAAATCGAGACCGAGCTCAAGCGCCGTCATGTCGTGCTCGATGACATTCCCGGTTATCCCGAGGATTATTTTGCCGTCGAAGACGATTTGGCGCGTGCGTCAGCCCTGCTCGCCAAGCGGCGTGTTCCAGAGACGCGCGCATTCGAAAAACTGGTTCGGTTTTTGATGGGCAAGGGCTTCTCGTATCACGTCGCCGCCGATGCCGTTAAGGCACGTCTTGATGCCGAACGCGAGGAATGTGCGGTTTAGGCGTATGTGTTTTGTGGCCCTGCCGTTCACCGTGTTTTAGCCGCCGTGCCGGGGCCATTTATTTGACAGTTGTTGTGGTTCAACGTACGATAAACACTGTCATTTGCTTTGTGATATGTGCTCATCTGTGATGAGTTTGTTTATATGTTTATCTGTATCCGACCCGCATAAGCTGCGCCCATATTACTCAAATGTCGCGAGCCGTTCGTAAGGACGGTTCGCTTTGTTGTGTAACGAATCCATAAAAAGGAGTGAGCATGCCTATCATCGCAGCGCTCGTTGGCATCGTTTTGGGTGCCATCGCCGCCATTGCCTACATGCGCACCGCCAAGCAGGGTAGTCTTCACGAGGCCGACGAAAAGATCCAGTCGGCACACGCACAGGCTGAGTCCCTGATCGGTGATGCTAAGCGTCAGGCCGAGACCCTCAAAAAAGAGGCTCTGCTCGAGGCTAAAGAGGAGATCATCAAGAACAAGCAGGCCGCCGAGGCCGAGGACAAGCAGCGTAAGAGCGAGATTCGTACGCTCGAGAACCGTGTGATGCAGCGCGAGGAGTCCCTTGATCGCCGAAACGACGCTCTCGACAAGCGTGAGCACCAGCTGTCCAGCCAGGCCGGTCAGGTCGAGAAGCGCTCCCGCGAGCTTGAGGAGCTCTGCGCCAAGCAGACCTCCGAGCTCGAGCGTATCGCCGACCTGACCCGTGAGGACGCCCACAAGGAGCTCCTCGATAAGGTTCGCGGCGAGGTCACCCACGAGGCTGCCACGATCATTCGCGAGTCCGAGCAGCAGGTTCGCGCCGAGTGCCACAAGACCGCCCAGGAGATTCTGTCCCTGGCGATTCAGCGCTGCGCTGCCGACCACACTGCCGAGGTCACCGTTACCTCCGTGCATATTCCCTCTGATGACCTCAAGGGCCGTATCATCGGTCGCGAGGGTCGCAACATCCGGACCTTTGAGCAGGTTTCCGGCGTCAACCTCGTGATCGACGACACGCCTGAGACCGTCGTTCTTTCGAGCTTCGACCCGGTCCGTCGTGAGACCGCCCGTGTTGCCCTCGAGAACCTCATCGCCGACGGCCGCATTCACCCCGCCCGCATCGAGGAGATGTATCACAAGGCTGCCGACCTGGTTCAGCAGCGCGTGCGCGAGGCTGGCGAGCAGGCTGCCTTCGATACCGGCATCCACGACCTGCACCCCGAGATCGTCAAGACCCTTGGTGCCCTGCGCTACCGTACCTCGTTTGGTCAGAACGTGCTTCAGCACTCCCTCGAAGTCTCTGACCTGTGCGGCGTGATGGCTTCCGAGCTTGGCCTGGACGTTGTGACCGCCAAGCGCGCCGGCCTGCTGCACGACCTGGGCAAGGCAATCGACCATGACGTCGAGGGCCCGCATGCCGTCATCGGCGCCGAGCTTGCCCGCCGTTATGGCGAGAAGCCCGTTATCGTCCACGCTATCGAGGCTCACCATGCCGACGTCGACCCTAACACGGTGCTCGATGTCCTGGTACAGGCCGCTGATGCTGTCTCTGCCTCTCGCCCCGGTGCCCGCCGCGAGTCTGCCGAGAACTACATCAAGCGTCTTGAGAAGCTCGAGGAGATCGCCAACTCCCATGATGGCGTCGAGCGTACCTATGCCATGCAGGCTGGTCGCGAGGTCCACGTCATGGTTCAGCCGGACAAGATCTCTGATGCCCAGTCCACGGTCCTGGCTCACGATATCGCCCATCAGATCGAGGAAGAGATGGAGTATCCCGGTCAGGTGCGTGTCGTCGTGATTCGCGAGAGCCGCGCTGTCGATATCGCTAAATAACATGAGCGACGCGAACGAGCTCATCTCATTTATCGCGTCGATGTCGGGGGAGGGCAACCTTCGCGTCGAGGAGAACCTTGGCGAGGGGTATGTCCGCCTCCGCGTTTCGGAGGCCGAGCGGCGCCAGGCAAAGCACGACATTCAGCATGTCGAGGATATCGTCATCGAAATGCTCCGTAATGCTCGCGATGCCGGCGCCGACAAAGTCTATCTCGCTACGACCAAGGAAGATGGCGTCCGCACGCTTGTCTTTCTGGATAACGGTTCGGGCGTTCCGCAGGATATGCAAGAGCGAATCTTCGATGCCCGCGTTACCTCCAAGCTCGAGAGCATGAAGATGGACCGTTGGGGCGTTCACGGTCGTGGCATGGCATTGTTTTCGATCAAGCAGAACACCGATGAGGCCCGTGTGGTCACGTCTGGTGTCGACCTTGGCTCGGCCTTTAAGGTGAGCGTTGCGGCCGACCGCCTCAGTGAGCGTGCCGATCAGTCCAGCTGGCCCCAGGCCGTCAAGGATGAGGACGGACGTTATGTCTGTGCTCGCGGCCCGCATAATATTATTCGCGCTGCTTGTGAGTTTGCGCTCGAGGAGTTGCGTGGTTGCGATGTCTATCTTGGTTCTCCGTCTGAGATTGCCGCGACCCTTTATGCTCAGGCGTCAAGTCGGCTCGATTCGTCGCGTCTCCTGTTCATTGATGACGAGAGTGAGCTTCCGGTTGTCGATCGTTTAGGCCTTGCCTCTGATGCCGAGGACTTTATCCGTATCTGCTCGGGTTTGGGTCTTGAGATGTCCGAGCGCACGGCACATCGCATTTTGGCAGGGCAGATTAAGCCCGTTCGCGGTGTGACCGCGCGTCTGCTGCGCGAGCGTGATTCTTCCTCGCATGCGCCGGCTCCTGTCGATCTCGCGAAGGATCGTCGCGGGCTACGTATTGCCAAGGATGACATGGCACAGTTTTCGCGTGCTGTGGAGCGTGACTTTAATGACCTTGCCGCCCGGTACTATCTCAACCTTTGCGGCGACCCAAAGATTCGCGTTTCGCGTGATCGAATCACCGTGACCTTCGATCTTGTCAAAGAGGAATAGTGCCTTTACCGAGTCCACTCGGTACGATACAGTTATTGCAGTTAAAACGTACTTTTAAACGCAGGAGTTTCTTCATGGATTGCCTGAAGGTATCAAGCAAATCATCGCCCGCGTCCGTTGCCGGCGCCATCGCCGGCATGGTCAAGGATGGTGTGCCCGTCAACATTCAGTGTGTCGGCGCCGGTGCGGTCAACCAGGCCATAAAGGCCGTGGCTATTGCGCGCGGTTTTTTGATTCCAACCGGGTTTGATATTTCCTGCGCGCCCGTGTTCTCCGACATCCTCATTAACGGGGAGTCGCGCACGGCCATCCGTCTTTCTATTTACGTTCACCAGATCAATCGAGCTGCTATGGATAACGTCGTCATGGATGATGTTAAGCCTGTGGCATAGCTTCTGCTTGGCTCGATTCGCCTCCCTTCCATCGTTAGGACTTATGCACATGGACCAGCGTTCCGTACGCGATATTCTTGCCGGTAAAACCTACTTTATCCGCACCTTTGGCTGCCAGATGAATCAGCACGATTCCGAGCGCGTGAGCGGTCTGCTCGATTCGTATGGCTGCCTCATGGCGCTCGATCCCGAGCATGCCGATATTGTTGTCTTCATGACATGCTGCGTGCGCGAGGCCGCCGATACTCGCCTGTACGGCCAGTGCAATTCCTGTAAAAGCCTGCCGCCTTCGCCTTCGGGCAAGCGTGTGGTTGCCGTTGGTGGTTGCATCGCGCAGCGCGATGGCGAGGGCCTGCTCACCAACGTCGATAACGTCAATGTCATCTTTGGTACGCATTCCATCGCACATGTGGCCGAGCTCATTGCCGAGGCGTTCCTTGATGGCAAGCGTCATATCCGCACCAATGAGCATGAGGATACGGATGCCATGAGCATGCCGTGGCATCGCGAGACCCAGTATCACGCTTGGGTGCCCATCATGACGGGCTGCAATAATTTCTGTACCTATTGCATCGTTCCGTACGTGCGCGGTCGCGAAAAGAGCCGCCCCTTCGAGGAGATTGTCGACGAGGTGACCGGTTTGGTGCGCCAGGGCGTGCGTGAGATTACGCTGCTGGGCCAAAACGTTAACTCATATGGTCGCGATCTGTTTGGCAAGCCGCGTTTTGCCGATCTGCTACGTGCCGTGGGCGATACGGGCGTGGAGCGCATCTTCTTTACGTCTTCGCATCCCAAGGATCTGCTGCCCGAGACCATCGACGCCATGGCCGAGACGCCTGCTGTTATGCCGCAGCTGCACCTGGCCGTCCAGTCGGGCTCGACGCGCATTCTCAAGGAAATGAATCGCCGTTATACACGCGAGGACTATCTGGGCCTGGTCGATCGCATTCGCAACCGGATGCCCGATATCGCGCTCTCGACCGACATCATCGTTGGCTTCCCGGGCGAGACTGAAGAAGACTTTGAGCAGACGCTCTCACTTGCCGAGACGGTTCGCTATGCCCAGGCCTATACCTTCATCTATTCCAAGCGCGCCGGTACCCCGGCCGCAGAGATTGACGATCCTACGCCGCATGAGGTTATTCTCGAGCGTTTCAACCGCCTGGTTAAGGTTATCGAGACTACGGCACACGAGTATAACCAGGGTGAGCTTCATACTGTGGTGCCGGCGCTCATTGAGGGAACGAGTAAAAAGAACGACGCGGTCCTACTGGGCAAGAGTCCCAAGAATCAGACCGTGCATGCGCCTATCCCCGAGGGTTACAGCATCGATCAGCTTGTTGGCAAGATCGTTGATGTTGATGTTGACGTTGCCAAGACCTGGTATTTGTCCGGCTCCGTTGTGGGCGAGCCGCGCTAATGGTTTCTCCCAGGGCAGGACTTTCCGCCGTTACGATCGTCGGTCCGACGGCGGTTGGTAAGAGTGATGTTGCCGACCGTTTGGCAGCTCGTCTTTCGTCCGAAGTGCTGTCGTGCGATGCGATGCAAATCTATCGCGGCATGGACATCGGTACCGCAAAGATGGCGCCCGATGAGTGTACGGTGCCGCTGCGTCTCGTCGACATTGTAGAGCCGGGTGTGGCATATTCTGCTGCGCTTTATCAGGCTGACGCTCGCGCGCATGTTGAACGTCTCCTTGGTTCGGGTTGCCTGCCGGTTTTTTGCGGAGGTACGGGGCTGTATCTCAAGGCCGCCCTCGATGAAATGGACTTTCCTTCGGGTGAACTTGAGGACGATCGTCGTATGGGCTATCAGGAGCTTGCCGAGCGTATTGGCGAGGAAGAGCTGCATGCCCTGCTTGCCGAGCGCGACCCAGAATCGGCTGCTGTTATTCATCCCCATAATGTGCGCCGTGTGATTCGTGCGCTCGAGATGCATGATGATGGTATCTCCTATGCACAGCAAAAAAGTCAGTTTAGTGTTCCGCGCGAGCATTATCATGCTCTATGGTTTGGTCTGACGCGTAATCGCGAGGTGCTCTACGAGCGCATTAACCTGCGCGTCGATCTGATGTTTGAGCAGGGTCTTGTCGATGAGGTTCGCGGTCTTATGGACCAGGGGCTGGGAGATGCCCTGACTTCGATGCAGGCAATTGGCTATAAAGAGATCATTGATGCTTTCAATGGCGTGATTTCTATGGATGAGGCTCGCGAACTCATCAAGATGCGTTCGCGTCGCTATGCCAAACGTCAGCTTTCGTGGTTTAAGCGCGATGACCGTATCGTGTGGTTTGATATGGACGAGTTTACGATCGATGAGGTCGTTGAGGACATCCTGCATCGTATTGAGGCTGCCTAATGGCCCGTTTCCCCCTTGTTCCCACAGCACCCGAGCCCGAGCGTGCCATATTAGTTGGTGTTGAGTGGCGCGACAATGCATGGCCGCTCGATCGCTCGCTTGATGAGCTGGAGCGTCTTACCCACACGGCTGGTGCCCAGTGCGTGGCACGCTTGTCACAGCGTTTGGTAAAGCCGTATCCTAAATCGTTTATCGGTTCCGGTAAGGTTGAAGAGCTGTGCGGCCTGGTGCATCGCATGGATGCCGATGTCGTTATTTTTGACGACGACCTGACGCCCTCGCAGCAATCCTATTTGGAGAAAGCCGGGGGCGAGCCGGTAAAGATTATCGATCGTACGGCACTGATCTTGGATATCTTTGGCCTGCATGCTCAGACGCGTGAGGGACGCCTACAGGTACAGCTGGCACAGCTTCAATATCTGTTGCCTCGTCTGCGTGGCATGTGGAGCCATCTCGCCAAGGAACAGACGCGCGGCGGCATCGGCTCACGCTTTGGTCAGGGCGAAAGTCAGCTCGAGGTCGACCGTCGCCTCATTCGTAATAAGATCGCTGCGCTTCGTCGTGAGCTCAAGCAGGTTGAACAGCGTCGCGATGTTCAATCCAAGAGCCGCATTGAGTCACCGGCGTTTCGCGTCGCGTTAGCCGGTTATACCAATGCCGGTAAATCGACGTTGCTCAATCGTCTGACCGGCTCTACGGTACTTTCGCAGGACAAGCTGTTTGCCACGCTCGACCCGACGACGCGTTCGTATCGCCTGCCCGGCGGTCGCGGCATGACGATTACCGATACCGTTGGCTTTATTCAAAAGCTACCGCATGGTCTCGTTGATGCCTTTAAGTCCACGCTGTCTGAGGTTCTTGGTGCCGATCTGATCCTTAAAGTTGTGGATGCCTCTGACGAGGACTACGAGCGCCAGCTCGAGGCAGTCGATCGCGTTCTTGACGAGATCGGTGCCGGCGAGCGTTTGACGCTTACGGTGTTCAATAAAATCGATCTTCTCGATAGCGTTGATCGATTGAGTTTCCGTCGTCGCTATCCCGAGGCCGTGCTGTTCTCGGCCCAGACGGGCGAGGGACTCGACGATCTCGTCGACCGTATTGCTCGTGAGACGGCTGCCACCGATGTGTTGCTCTCCGCTGATATCCCGTACCGCGAGGGCGCCCTCATCACGCTGGTGCATGAACAGGGAGCCCTTTTGCACGAGGAATATCTTGAGGACGGCGTTCGTATTGTGGCGAAGCTGCCGGCCCGTATCGCGCCGCGGCTCGAGCGTTATCGCACCGAGTAGACGAGTTCCAAAATACCCAGAATGATGGGCTGATGCAGCAGATAAAAGGGGAGTGCATGACGTCCAAGGCTGGCGAGCGCCGGGACGGGATTGGCGTAGGCCCAGCTTGGTGCGGGATGTTCATATCTTTGAGCGGTATGCGCAGCAAAATATCCTGTGAGGTACATGAATATGAACGGGATGATTGGATAATAGTCGCCTGAAATAAACCTGGGGTCGGGAAATCCTAGCCACGCCAAATAGGGGAATGAATAGGTCGATTTCGGAATGCCCCATGTCGCTGCGAAGAGAGCGAGGCATATCCCCATGTGCTGGGACCTTTCTGAAGCATCGGTCGTGCTACGGCTGCCACAGCGGTACACGCCGCCATACAATAAATGATGCCAAAGTTTACTGAATCGTCGACCGATACGAGCGTTGTTACGATCCAGACGACCAAAGCTGCGGCAGCGTACTTGGCCGCTCGTTTAGCATTGTTGCGTGAGAGCGTGCACATCCAACCCGCGATAAACAGGAATACCCAGCTGATGCTGGCACGCCAGATGTCTTGAAAGACGGTCTGTGTAAACCAGGGCATATCCCAACCGTACAGGTAGGCGAGATCGTAGCAAGCGTGAAAACCTGCCATTGAAATCATCGTAAACCCGCGGACGGTGTCAAAGATGGTGATGCGTTTTTGCATTACGAGAACCGGCGCATCAAGCCGACGACTTTGCCCAGGATAACGGGATTCGTTGCATAGATAGGCTCCATGGTGTCATTCTCAGGCTGCAGGCGTACGCGTCCCTGCTCCTTGTAGAACGTCTTGACGGTCGCTGAACCATCAATCATGGCCACGACAATTTCGCCGTTCATGGCACTCTTTTGTTCACGGACGATGATGTAATCGCCATTGAAGATGCCGACATTGATCATTGAGCTCCCATGTACCTCAAGGATGAAGGAACCCTGATCAGTGGCGATTTCGGTCGGGATAGTAAAAGTGTCTTCGATATTCTGCTCGGCCAGAATGGGAATCCCAGCCGCGACGCGACCAACGAGCGGTAGCGAGACCGTTCCGCGAG
This sequence comes from uncultured Collinsella sp., assembly GCA_902470095.1. Lineage (GTDB taxonomy): Bacteria > Actinomycetota > Coriobacteriia > Coriobacteriales > Coriobacteriaceae > Collinsella. The sequence goes on along the minus strand of CABRFG010000019.1, from coordinate 13,805 downwards.
GTGCGGTGGGCTCGTCAGATTTAGAAATTGAGACCGAGGAGCCGTCCTCGTTAAAGAGTTCCAGGGCGCGCGGTTTGGTGGCATCGCGCTTGAGTAGCCCACGCGCCTCCAGGGCAGAGAGATGGGCGTGCACGGTGCTGGGGGAGGATAGGCCCACGGCAGAAGCCATCTCGCGCACGCTGGGCGGATAACCCTTCTCCTGCTGATATTCCTTGATGAAGTCGTAAATTTGCTGCTGACGCTTGGTAATTTTGCGAGCCATCAGGGCATCCTCTCTACCCATGTCAAACAAATGTTCGAATTTTGCTTGACAGGAACAACTGTTCGAAGATAATAATAACCGAACATTCGTTCTCGCGCTAGACATTTTTGTCCGCGCGGCTTGATAAAACTGTTCTCAGCAAAACACGCGAGAGGAGAACATGATGAACGCAACGAATATGGTCCAGGGAAACCTCGCCCTTAAGCTCGAGACGCCTGCCGCGCCCGCTTTTACTGTTGTCAAGGGTGGTCGTTCCGGTTATCAGCCTTTGCCCGTAAAGTCTGCTCGTAATCAGCATGCTGTTGCCGCGCCGACTCCCGTTGCTCTGAAGGTCTCGACGATTGTCGCCGTTGCCGTTGCGCTCACACTCTTCTTTGTCCTCGCTACGTCGGTCTTTAGCGCTCGTCACGCCGCGTATGCCGAGTCCGTTTCCAACGTTACCTACGAGACCATTCGCGTTCAGCATGGCGATTCTCTTTGGTCGCTTGCCGAGGAATATCCAATTGAAGGTCTTTCCACGCAAGAGACTTCCGACATGATCCGTAACGTCAATCATCTGGAGCATGGTTCGCTCGCCGCCGGTGCGTATCTTAAGGTTCCTGCTCGTTCGTAATCATTATCGCGCTGCGCATGGTACCCTTGTTATCGTTTAAGAGGAGGTACCATGCGCTGTCCCAAATGCGGCAAGGCACATACCCGCGTCGTTGATTCCCGTATGCAGGAGTCAAACAACACCATTAAGCGCCGTCGCGAATGTTGCTCGTGTAACTATCGCTTTACAACGTTCGAGCGATGCGAAGACCCAATCGAGGTCATTAAGTCGGACGGAACCAAGCAGCGGTTCGATCGCAATAAGCTGCTCGTCGGCTTGATGCGCGCCACCATCAAGCGCGATATCGACACTAAGAAGCTCAATGAGATTATCGATGACATCGAGGTCGAGCTGCGCTCTCGCACGCTGACGGCCGTTACGTCCCATGAGTTGGGTGACATGGTACTCAAGCGCTTGGCCAAGATCGACAAGGTGGCGTACATCCGCTTTGCCTCGGTCTACCGCGATTTCAAAGACGTCGATGAGTTTCTGCAAGAGCTCGACAAGCTAAGGTGATTCCATGTCCAACATTACCCTCAACATAAAGCGTCTCGATCCCACCGTCGAGCTTCCCAAATACGCCCATCCCACCGATGCCGGCTTGGATCTGCGCTCCAACGAGGACTGCGTCCTGAAGCCCTTCGAACGCCGTCTGGTCTCTACCGGGCTGGCCATCGCCCTGCCCGATGGCTACGCCGGCTTCGTCCAGCCCCGTAGCGGCTTGGCCATCAAGCAGGGCCTGTCTATAGTCAACACGCCGGGCCTCATCGACGCCCACTACCGAGGAGAACTCAAGGTTATCCTCATCAACCTGGATCCCTCCAACAACATCCAAATCAACAAAGGCGACCGCATAGCCCAACTCGTCATCCAAGAAGTCCCCACGGTCAACCTCGTAGAAGTAGAGGAACTAGACGAAACCGACCGAGGCAACGGAGGCTTCGGCTCCAGCGGCGTCGCTTAGTCTTTTGCTTCGTTGAACGGAGTGTCGTAATGTCCGCTCGCCCCTGGGATGCCCCTATATATCATCCCGTGCTCAAACATTCTCGCTGCGCTGCGAAACTGCGCGCGGGACGATATATAGGGGCCTCCCAGGGGCGAGCTACGTTTACATGTTCGCAATTGGTTATGGCTTCTCATCTGAAGCCTAATGCTGTATCTAGAAGCTGTGTCTAACAAGTAATCCGATCTGACAAAGAGACGGCTCCTTTGTCAGATCGGATTACTTTGATTTCTTGTTTTCGAGTTTCCCTTCGCTGTTTTTAGTAGGGTAACCGATATGGCTGCTAGTGCGTACGTATAGCCGTGGCGCAGGCCGCCCACACATATCGTTCCACGCGCAGTTTCGCAGCGAGCGAAGCGAAGCGAGAATGTTTGAGCATGGAATGATATGTGTGGGCGGCCTGCGCCACTGCGGACAGTCCTGTGCTAGCGGATATGCGCGGGTTTTCCGCCCCAGTAGAAGCGGCAGAAGGCTCGTTTGCGCTTTTGGGGTTTGCCTACGAGCTCCATGGTTGCGATGGCTATGTCTTCGGCTGCGCGTGGACGGCGCAGGACTTCGCCGTTGATGAGTAGCGCTTTGAGCGACTCAGGGTGGTCGTGCAGGTGACGAAGCGTCACGATGAGTTCTCGTGCGGTGGTGACATGCATGCTGGCGCCCATGCCGGTGAGCATCGTGGTGTTTGCCTTTTCCTGGCCATAGGACTTGCCCAGCAGGATCATCGGTAGATGCGCGCACAGGCACTCGGTGACGGTGAGTCCGCCCGATTTGAGGATTGCCAGGTCGCAGCCGTGCATGAGGGCCGCCATGTCGTCCACGTAGTCCAGAACCGTGACGTTGTCGAGCTTCATGGCGTCGAAGAGCGTTTTGAGTCGGGTGGCGTATTCCTTATCCTTGCCCGGTAAAAAGACAAAGTGCATGTCCTCAAAGCTGCGTAAGAAGGGGAGCGTGTGGTCCATCGCGGCGCGGAAACGCACGTATGGTTGGGGTAAACTGGCACCGGCCATCACCAATACGACGGTTTTGTCTATGGGGAGATTGAACTTGCTGAGCTCATCTTCGCGTTTGTAATCTGAATCGAAACCGGCTCGGATGGGGATGCCCGTTATGCGGATCTTTGACTCGGGAACCTTGCGCGGGCGCAGCGTTTCGGCCATAAACTCGTTGGCTACACAGAATAGATCGGTGTCCTTGTGGGGCCAAAAGCCTTCGACTTCGTAATCGGTCGGCACGCAGATGACCGGGTAATCGATACCCGTGATGACGCGGGCGCCCACAGCGACGTTGGCCGCCGTAATGTGTGTTGCGACCACGGCTATGGGCCTGCGGGTCCGGACGTATTCGTTGAAGGCGGGGAACATAATTCGTGACCATGCTGTGCCGCCGCCCCAGAGCAGATGTCCTGTAAGCGTATATCGCCAGGTCAGGTCGTAAATGGGGCGTGTGGCTCCCGTAAAAGAAGCCGCGGTCTTATTGCCGTCGAATTTAATACGTCCAAAATCAAGGATATCGAGCACTTCAATTTCAATATCCTCAGGGATTCCCTTGGTGCCGCGGATAAGGTCAAATGCTTGTGCAATCGCGTTGGCGGCGGCTTTGTGGCCCGATCCAACCGATGCGTGCACAATGGTTACCAGGGGTTTTTGTGTAGGTGAAACGGTCATTTGCTCCGGTTGGGGAGTGGCTTGCATGGGCAGGGGAGCGCTATTGCTCGTCTGCGTTTGATCCATCGATAACTCCCCTTCAGCTTTGTTACGCGATTTATCATTGTAGTGCATGAGTGTCATGTTCACGTAAATTTGGGTATGAGCGCAAAGAACGACAACGTTTCGACGAGAGGATTCTTCATGACTACCGATCAGCCGATTGATGTTGCGATTATCGGTGGAGGCCCCGCGGGCTATGCTGCCGCCATTTACGCTGCGCGTGCCAACCTGACGACGACCGTGATTGAGCAGGGCATGTCGGGTGGACAGATCGCCACGACCAATGAAGTCGAGAACTATCCGGGCATTCCGCTCTTGAGCGGCGCCGAACTCGGCGAGCGTTTTCAGCAGCATGCAGAGGGCCTGGGAGCACAGGTCGCATGGAGCATGGTTACGGGCATCGATTACGATGCCGATGCAGCGCTGTTTACGGTGCATCACGATATGGGCGATACGCTTGCCTCGAGCGTTATCGCTTGCATGGGTGCCACGCCGCGATCTGCTGGTTTCGCTGGCGAGGATACGTATCGCGGTCGTGGCGTTTCGTATTGCGCGACGTGTGACGGCATGTTCTTCCGTGGCAAGCAAGTTTTTGTCATTGGCGGCGGCAATGCTGCCTGTGAGGAAGCCCTGTTCTTGTCAGAAATCGCCAGCAGCGTGACCATCGTCTTGCGTCGCGATCAGTTCCGTGCACCTGATGGTGTTGTTCAGAAAGTACTCGAAAAGGACAATATTACAGTTAGGTACCAAACTAGTATTGTTGAACTTTCTGGTGAAGCGATGCCAACGACGATTGCCTTTAAGGACAATGCATCCGGGGAAATTCATACCGAGTCATTTGAGCCTGGCTCGTTTGGCATTTTTGTCTTTACCGGCACGCAACCCCATACCGAGCTTGTTGAGCATCTAGTCGATCTGGCGCCTGATGGCGGCATTCTAACTGATGAATCTATGGCGACCCGTACGCCAGGTCTATTTGCCGCTGGCGACATCCGTTCCAAGCGCTTACGTCAGGTTGTGACCGCCGTTTCTGACGGAGCCATAGCGGCAACCAGCGCATACGCATTTCTCCGTACATAAGTACGATAATATATCTTATGTAAGGTTGCTATCTTTAAAACAAAGTGGTTGGACGGTGCATCAATGTGCTGTCCAACCACTTTTACTTTCCTGCTATATAGTATGCAAAACTAGTTAACCTAGAATACAATATAGCTAATGAACGGAGGATCCTTATGAACCACGCCAAACGCGTTATCCCGATGTCCGATTCGTCGGTCAGCATTAAGCCTGAGGATATTCAGCCCACTGTGCTGCCCGATGCATTTATTCAGTCCGATATCGTGCGCAAACTCAATACGTTGAGTCTGCCGCGCTATGACCAGTTGCCCAATGTGACGCTCTACCGCGACCAGGTCATTGAGTATGTTGCGCTGTGGATGGAGCCGCTGTCTATTTGCGTTGAGCAGCCTGTCATTACGCCATCGATGATCAATAACTACGTGAAGGTCGGTCTGGTGCCTGCTCCGGTCAAAAAGCAGTATGGTCGCGAGCAGATTGCCCGCCTGATCGCTATCTGCATCTTTAAGCAGGTGCTACCTATTGCTGCGGTGCAGGCGCTCTTTAACATTCAGCGTTTGAGCTACGATGCCCCGACGGCCTTCGACTATGTGGTCGATCAGCTCGAGGCATCGATTCGTTCGGCGTTTTCTGTCGAGCAGACGCCGGTTCCCGATACGGCGCATCAGGTAACGCGTGAGTCGCTGCTTGTGCGCAGCGCGGTTTCATCCTTTGTTTCGAAAGCGTACCTGATGAGCTATCTCAAGTTCAACGGGTTTAATAGCTAGCCGACGTATAAAACGGGCGGGACAAAGAGCCATCTGTCGCTTTGTCCCGCCCGTTTTTTTTGCTTGGTTGGACTTTATTTGCCCGAAGCTACGCCCATGCCGTAGCCGATGATCAGGCCGTGCATCTCGGCGTAATAGGAATCCAGGCCGTTGCAGGGCATGATGATGGTCTTGGAGCCGGGCCAATGTTCGACAATGCGATCAGTAAGCGCTTGGGCTCCAGCTTCGTTCTCAACGTGATCGATGATGACCTCACCGCCCGTAAAGCCCTCGGATTCCATAGTGGCGATGATCTTGTTGAGCATCTTCTTTTCGCCACGCGTGTGTCCCACGAGTTCGATTTTACCGGCCTCACTCGCCGTGCCCAAAATGCGGATATTGAGCTTGTTGGCAATGACGCCGGCTGCCTTAGGGATACGTCCGGCTTTGGCGAGGTTTTCGTAATTGCACAAACTGAAGAGGATTTTGCTGTTCTGTTCAAGGCTATCGAAGTATGCGCAAGCATCCTCGAATGAGACATTCGGATTGTCTGCAAGATAGCGGTCGAACAGCAAGAAAATGAGGTCCATTTTGCCGCCAGCTGCGCGTGAATTGACTAGATGAATCTGTCGGTCGGGCTCCTCGGCAAGAACCATATCGCGAGCAGTGGCTGCCGCGTTGTAGCTGCCCGACACACCCTCAGAGATCGGCATGCAGATGGTCTTGTCTGCCAATTTGAAGAGCTCGGCCCACTCCCCTACGCTGGGACAAGCGCTCGAAGAAGCGTTCGTCTCCGCCTGAACAGCGCAGTTGAGCTCATGAACATCGAGCGAAAGGTCATCGACGAATTCACGCTCCCCCACTCGAATTTTGAGGGGCGCAAATGCAAAGGTGGTATAGGGCGCGGTCGGTTGCCAATCGCGGAGGTTGCAGCTTGAATCGGAGATAAGTGCCCAGCTCATAGAGGGTCCTTTCTAATTGTTCATCAACAATTATAGCCTTCTTGCAAACCGAATGGACGGCTATCTAGTTCTGAATACTAGATAGCCGTCTAAGATGAGAGAGAAAAAAAGAATGGACCTCGCGACTTAAAGCCACGAGGTCCACATTCACACGCTGTGTAAGATGACTTAGTAACGCACGAAGATGTAGTTATTGTTCATGCCGGCGGCAACGGAGCTGATGATAACACCCGTGTTGTAGTCGGAAGCATGAATCATCTGACCGCCACCGATGTAAATGCCGGTGTGGTATGAGTTGACCACAACGTCACCGGGCTGCGGATCGGACACACGCGTCCAGCCCATAAAGGTGCCCGTGGTGCCCAGGCGGCAATAGCGACCAGTGAGGCAATAGCTAACAAAACCAGAGCAGTCGAAGCTGTTCGGGCCAATTCCGCCCCAGGAATAAGCGCAACCAAGCTTACTGTATGCACGCGATACAACAGAACCGCCGTCGACGGACTGGCTCGGAGCAGAAGGCGTCGGAGCCGGAGCAGGTGTGGAGGGCTGCGGCGTCGGAGCAGGTGCCGGCGTAGGAGCCGGAGTGTTGCCGCCCTGGTTGTTGTTATTGCTGGTCTGGCCACCGTTGTTGGTCTTCTCGGTCGTACCGGCAGTCTCGTTGCTCACCGTGGCCTTCTCGGCGGTGCTGGCGTTGATGCCGGCCTGCAGCGCGGCGTTGGCCTCGGCCTCTGCGGCAAGCTCGGCTTGCAGCTGCGAATCCAGGGAGTTTACGACGTTCTGGGCTTCAGCCTGCTGGGCGTTAAGCTCGTCAACCTTCTTTTGCGTGGTGGCGACGTTCTTCTCCTGCTCGGCCTGCTTATCGGTGAGCTGCTGCTTAAGCTCTTTGACCTCTTGAATGGTCTGAGCTTGCTTATCGGAAACTTTGCCGTAGTAGAACAAACGGTTGAGCATATCGCTCAGATCATCGACACCCGTCAGAACCTGAAGCAGGCTCAGACCGCCGGTTTTGTACTCGCCGGCGACATAGGTCGAGAGTTTGGCCTGACCATCGGCGATCTCCTGCTGCTTTTGCGTGATCTCGCCAGCAGTCTGATCGAGTGCCTGCGTCTGCGTGGCGAGCTCATCGTAAATCTGCTGGGTTTGGGTACCGATCTGCTCGAGCTTCGTACGAGCAGCGGCAAGGTCGGATGCGGTATCGGCGTAGGCAGGAGCCGCGAGGCCCAAGCCCAAAACACAAGCGAGGGTTGCCGTAGCAGCGCAGCGTGCCATGTTTTTGTGCGTGTTTGCTGTGCGCATGTAGCTTCCTTTCCAGTAACTAAGGGTAACGGCTAGTCCACCGTCACCAGGCTAAAGAGCTCCACATCGTCATCAGACGGCGTGAGCTTCTCGCGCGGGTTGAGAAACGCAAGCTCAAGGATACAACCGTAACCGACAAGCTTTGCGCCCATATCTCGCACCAGTTTACCTGTTGCCTCGACGGTTCCGCCCGTCGCGACCAAGTCGTCCAGAATCAACACGGTATCTTTAGAGCTGATAGCGTCGGCATGGATCTCAATGGAATCCGTTCCGTACTCGAGCTCGTAGCTCTGGCTCACGGTCTCGCGCGGTAGCTTGCCCGGTTTACGTGCGGGAACAAAGCCGGCGCCAAGGGCTACAGCCACCGGTACGCCAACCATAAAGCCGCGAGCCTCGGGGCCCACGACCTTGGTGATTCCCATGCCGGCAAAGTGCTCGGCGAGGGAATCGGTCATGGCTTTGAGCGCCTCGGGATTGCCAAAGAGCGGCGCGATGTCTTTAAAGATGACTCCGGGCTCGGGATAGTCGGGGATGTCGACGATTTGAGATTCGAAGTCGTACATTGCATGACCTTTCAATGGGTTGCCGGATAAGCGGCAACTGTTATTTGCCCGCGGTGGCGGTGCCGGATTGCGAAGGGGTGACGACCTTGAGCGGCTTTACGAGGGAATCCTCGTGCGAAGCCGGCGCGCCTATCTCTTCGTTTTTGGCCTTGGTTGACTCGGAGCGAGTGATTTCCTCATCGAGTGCATCGATGTCGGCGTCCTCGACCACGGCGTTGAGCGACTCAAAAACGCGGTTCTTGAGCAGCGCGGTGTGCACGCCCTCCGTCAGGTCGTGAAGCTTCTTAAACGCACGCTCGAGCTTGGCGTCGCGCTCGTCATCGGAGGTATCCATTCCGAGCATGCTCACGAGCACCTGCTCAAACATCGAGGACTCGCGGTTGGCGGAAGACACGTACTGGCGCAGGTTGCGCGGCTCGATATGGAAGCGTGACAGCTCGGAGCAGTAACGGATAATCGGAAAATCGCGGCCATCGACGAGCTCACGATTCTGCGGACTCTTGATGATGCGAATGAGGTCGTTCTCGGCGAGCGAGCGGATAAACGAAATCTCGACGCCCAGCATATCGGGAATGGTCTCGATGGGATGCAGCTTTTGTTTAGTCTCCTTGGGCTCCGTCTTGAGCGGAACATCGGACAGCAAGCCCACCTCGTAGGCGAGCGTTGACAGGTCCGTGGCGTTTTCCAAGCGCTGCTTAATCACGTTGAGCGGCATGTAGCGGGTCTTCTGCAAGTGCAGAATGACCTCTAGGCGATCAACGTCCTCCTTGGAGTACTGACGGTATCCCTTAGGCGTACGATGAGGGGTAATGAGCCCCTCATCCTCTAGAAATCTAATTTTTGAGTTCGAAAGATCGGGGTATGCGCCTCGAAGTAGGTTGACGACTTGGCCGATACTCAGATAGTTGCGTTCGGCCATGCCCTACTCACCGGTTTCGATGCGCTCCGGCGTGCTCTCGTGGTAGATGAGCGTAAACGTACCAATCTGGACGGAAGAACCGTCGTGCAGCGGGGCTGCATTGACGATGGCACCGTCGACCCAGGTGCCATTGAGCGAGCCCAAGTCCTCGATGCGAGCGCCGAGGCCCTCGCGAATAATGCGCGCATGGCTGCGCGAAACGGTCATGTCATTGAGGAAGATTCCGTTTGCAGGATCGCGGCCGATGGTGGTCACATCGTCCTCGAGCTCAAAAGCGGCACCAGTCTGCGGACCCTTGACGATGGACAGAACGGGGGCGGTGATGCGCACGTTGGCCATGAGGTCGGGAACGGTGACGTCGCTTGAAGGCACGCGGAATACGCAGGTAGCGTCAGCAGTCTTATCATTCTGAGGCATATTGTTAACCATGTTGTCCATGACAACCCCTAACTTATCGCGGACGTGCCGCAAATAATGAACCGTACGTAATCATACCCCAATGAATCAGTCTTCGATTTCAGGGTTCAGAAAGTCGATGTCCTCGTCCTCGGGATGCGTGAGAGCCTGTTTAATGGCCGCTCCGCCCTTAATGGAGTAGATAACAGCCGTGAGCATGGAGAAGATCACGCCGCCGTACACAAAGAAGATGCCGAGGGGCACCGAGCTTCCGTTGAGGCCCGGGAAGGCCTTAAGGGTTGAAGGTAAAAGATGCAGGCCGTCAATAACTGGGAAACCGAGCAGCATGAGCGAGAAGCCGGTCATGAGCAGCGCAGTGGCAATCTTTCCGGGAAACACGACATCGATGGGACGACGGTGGTAATGGCGCACGATGAGCGTGCCAAGGCCCAGGTAGATGTCGCGACCGATGATGAGTACGCAGACCCAGATAGGCAGCTCGCCACGGACCACCAGGCCCAAGACGCCCGTAAACAGCAGCGCGCGGTCGCAGATGGGATCCATGACCTTGCCGAGCCACGAGACCGTCTTGGTCATGCGGGCGATCTGCCCGTCCATCCAGTCGGTGGAGGCGGCGATGGCATAAATCACGATGGCGACGATGCGGTTGTTATCCGTCACAAACAGGTACAGAAAGACGAGCGTGAGGATCAGGCGCGTAAAGGTGATGAAATTGGAGATCGTGAAGATCTTATTCGACGGGTAATCGGAAGTGCCGATAAGCTCCTTTTTGATCTTCTTTTTGATTCCCACAGGACTCCCCCGCTGGTTAACGACAAAACTTTCGATACTATACCCGTTCCTGCGATGTCTATCCAGCGCAAGCATAGAGAGTCCAGACATGTGGAGGACGTTGCTGGTCGGCACGTGGAGTCGCATTTGTGTACATCAGCCCCCAAAGATGCCAAAAAATAACGGCGCTGGTGAGGTGCTCTTCGCGTCAAGTCACTTTGCTTTCGAGCGCAAGGGACGCTCGAGCCAGGATGGAGAGGGCGAAAGCTACACCCTCACCGACCTCGACGGGGTCAATCGCATCGACTGCAAAAGCGGCTTCGGGTTCTACGCAGAGCCGAGGGCCGAGTCACAGTGGGCAGCAGCAAAGCGTGGTCCTGGACCTTCGCCAACGTTTCGCTGCGCAAGCTCTTTGAAGCATCGCTTGCGACGGGAAACCCGATAAGGTGGAGCTAGAGATGGCGGCGTTCACCTTTTGGTTCCACCTGCCAGCACCTCCTCTCTCGATGCCGCAAGGGTTTCTTCGTGGTGATAGACCGACACCGTTCATCGTTGTTACGGGCTCGTTCGCAAAGTCGTGAACACGCTCCCCTCTTGTTCAGCGCGTAATGGTGCACCGTGTGCGGCTGTGCGGTCGCACGCTAAAGGAGATGTGCCCGCATGGGCATCGAGAGAGAGGATGCAGCATGAACCTGAGGGAGAAGTACGGTGAGTGGGGCCTGATCCTGGGCGCGACCGAGGGCGTCGGCAAGGCGTTCTGCGAGAAGATCGCCGCCGGCGGCATGAACGTCGTCATGGTCGGCCGTCGCGAGGAGAAGCTGAACGTGCTCGCAGGCGAGATCCGCGAGACCTACGGCGTGGAGACCAAGGTCGTGCGCGCCGACTTTAGCCAGCCCGGCGCTGCCGAGACCGTCTTCGCCGCGACCGAGGGCCTGGACATGGGCTTCATGAGCTACGTGGCCTGCCTGCACAGCTTCGGTAAGATCCAGGACACCCCCTGGGAGAAGCACGAGGCCATGATCAACGTCAACGTCGTGACCTTCCTCAAGTGCTTCCACCACTACATGCGGATCTTTGCCGCCCAGGACCGCGGCGCCGTGATCAACGTCTCGTCGATGACCGGCATCAGCTCCAGCCCCTGGAACGGCCAGTACGGCGCGGGCAAGGCCTTCATCCTCAAGATGACCGAGGCCGTGGCCTGCGAGTGCGAGGGCACCGGCGTCGACGTCGAGGTCATCACCCTCGGCACCACCCTAACCCCCAGCCTGCTGTCCAACCTCCCCGGCGGCCCGCAGGGCGAGGCCGTCATGAAGATCGCCCTCACCCCCGAGGAGTGCGTCGACGAGGCCTTTGAGAAGCTGGGTAAGGAGCTCTCCGTCATCGCCGGCCAGCGCAACAAGGACTCCGTCCACGACTGGAAGGCAAACCACACCGAGGACGAGTACATCCGCTACATGGGCTCGTTCTACCGCGACTAGCAACTGCGGAACACACGCGCGAGGCTGCATACGGGTTCGCAGGTAGAGATGCGAGTGCGAGGGTTTCTTTGCGGGGACGTGCGGATGCGGCGCCTGCGAGGGAACCCTCTTTTCATGGGTGGGCGCGACGGTATCTCTGCGCTCATCGTCGAGGGCGACCTGCCCGGCTCCCTCGCGATCTCCCCGCACGGGACCCCGCGCCCCGGCATCCTCTGGACCGTGTCCCGCTTGTGCCCAGTGGCTCGGCCGATCCGGCCCTCAGGGTATCGGATTCCCGCATTCATCCGTACTTGTTCGGATGAATGCGGGAGGTGTTCGGATGAGGTTGATATTCAAGGTGTAGACCTTTTTCTTGGTACTCCTCAAATGCGGCAGGGTTTTTCGAGTTTGTAGATGCTAATATAACCCTGCTCTCGAAAGAGGGCTCAGTCCCGGCTGGTAAACCTGACGTTTGGCGTGGTGTGCGTGACACGCATAGCGGGCATGACCGCGATAGAATTTTCCATGCGGAGGGGCTCGACCCCATAGCGCCCCGAGGGTTTCGGGGAGGGCGAACTGGCGGGCAGGGAACCGGGATACAGGCTGTCCGGAAGGAGGGGTGTAATGCCTCTTCTTCTTTTTTGCCACATCAATCTTCTGGCTTGATAGGTTTTTCGTGCGTGTGATTGGGTTGCGGAAGGGATTGGCATGAGAGTTGCGGAAATTGCGGAAAGGGTCGGTTGCGATCCTGAGTCTGCGTATGCGAAATTCGCCGACACACGTGAAGGCACACGCTTTCACAACATGCAGTGGCCCATTTTCGTCACCGACGAAAACTATCGCTCGTTTTGCAAGGCGCTGGCAGATTATGCCAACTCAGAGGAAGGCCCCCAAAGCAACGGCCGCCATGAATTGTTCCTGAGCGTGCACGAGCTGTTCGAAAAGGGCAACGAGATTGGCGGCGCCCTGAAAAAGCGCCACTACAACTTGGACAAATCGTTCATAGGCACGGACGAGGCAAATCTCATGCTGCTCAAAGCGGCGCATAAGGGAATGACCCAGCAAGCGATCGCCGCGTACCTGGGCTGCTCGCGCACGGCGGTGCAAAAACGCCTGAGCGCCCTGGCAGGCGGCGTGCGTTTTGGCGACTCCTACATCAAGGCCGAGCCGACAAGCCGCGGCGGCCTGAAGTCGACGGCTCACCCGATCTTCCTGCCGCTGCGATTGCATGAGGTGTACCTGATGCTGTCGGCATTAGGCGAGTTTCGAGCGGAACGGTCAGGCGGGGACCCAGAGCGCGTCTTGGCCGATGATCTCGCTGGCAGAATCTATTCCCAGCTGAGCGACTACGCAAAGGGCGGGATCGACAGGGCATTGACTGAACGAGGGATTCGCCGCGGTGGGCAAAGGCCCGACTTCGACTCAAGCGAGGTGTCCGTTTTAGATCGCATTGTCATGTACGAGAAGATGGGCCTCGACCTTAAAGTCGTGCTTGTAAATGGAGGTAAGCTCGTCGGCCGCTACGCGCGCCACGCCGATCTTCAGAAATGCGTAAACGCCGCCGAAATAGGCAAAGATGACCGCTGTTTCGTGTTGCGACTCTTGGATGGAACATACTGGGCGGTCTACGATTCTCAAGTAGTGAGCGTAGCAGCCGCACCCGGGGATTAGGTTGCGGCCAAGTCCCTCGTCCGCCCTCCCAGGCGGTACCGCTGCGGTCGATTTCATGTTTGCTTACAGGCAAAACAGCCGCCCTTGCGTTTTTCTAAACGCAACCTCTTCGTGCGCTCGTAAAAAATTGAATCGATAAAAACTGGCAACAACGCTTCTGAACGGGTATCCTTTCGCAGGATGCGCCTCGAACAGCGCTTTCTGCCTGCGCGATTTCGTGCATGGCCGTCCTTTTCGTTCTATTTCTTAAAATGACAATCTCAGGTTTTCACGCCTTTTCGGCTTCAGACTGTATGCTGCAATCAGCTCGGTTGATTTCCGATCTCAGCCGAACACATTGAGCTGACGGCACGCTCCCGCAGT
>CABRFG010000018.1 GCA_902470095.1 uncultured Collinsella sp. | reverse complement strand
AAAGGGCGGAGGCGGGGCATGCCCCGCCTCTTACACCACATCTCTGTGCGCTACCCCTGTAAAGGGCGTTTGACGGCTTTCAACCTCTTCGAATCGCTCAAATTAGGCAATTTGCTCTCGATTTTGCTGCTACTAAATTGGTGACAGTACTCATATTTGCCACTTTTTGCCCACGGGGTATCCGGAGGGGCCCTCGGCAGGCATCTAACGCTACAATAACTACCACGTGGCTGGGTTTGCCGGCCGAATGTGCGATGTCGTGGGAGGGGACATGGTCGAGTTTACAAAGACGATTAAAGATCCGTTGGGACTGCATGCCCGCCCGGTTGCGCTGCTCTATGACATTATTGCCAAGCATCGTAGCGACGTGTCAGTTTCGATTGGCAATCGTCATGTCGATGGCCGCGACGTTATAGGGCTCATGGCACTTTGCGGCGAATGTGGCGAAGACGTCGTGTTCCGCGTTTCGGGCGTGGATGAGGCCTCCTGCGTCACATCGATCAGAAATCTCTCGCTCTAAGCATGATAGGGCGCGGTAAAGGATGGTCCTTTGCCGCGCCTTTTTGTTTCGTATAGGAAACTTTTTCGAAATCTGAATGGGGACCCTTTCCAAAAAGTTAACCACGTGCTAGTTTACTATAGCGAACATAGACGTGGTTAACTTTTTACGCGTCGATGTTGAGGACGAACTGACGTTAGGAGCAACTCATGTCTTGCGGACCGCAGATGCCGGCCATGCCGCTTTCGATGGTAAAAGCGGGCGAAACCGTGCGCGTGTCTCGTGTAAAGGGCAATGAGGACATGAAGCACCACCTCAAGGACCTCGGCTTTGTCGAGGGCAACGAAATCCACGTGGTGAGCTCGAGTGGCGCCAATATCATCGTCACGGTGCTGGGCGCACGCTTTGGCATCGATTCCAAGGTTGCCATGCACATCATGACCGTCGGTTAGTCAGCAGCATTTCATAAAAACCGAAAGGGGGACAAGAGGATGAAGACGTTGGGTGACGTTAAGGTGGGCGAGAGCTCTACCATCGTCAAGCTTCACGGTGAGGGTGCGCTTCGCCGCCACCTTATGGACTTGGGGCTCATCAAGGGCACTTCGTTCAAGGTCGTGAAGGTCGCGCCGCTCGGTGATCCGGTCGAGATCAACGTGCGCGGCTACGAGCTTTCCATCCGCAAGGAGGAGGCGGCCGTCGTCGAGGTCCAGTAAGGGCTTGCGACGTATATTTCTGCAGATAAAGTTAGGTTTTTCTAACTTAATGCAGCATCTTTGAAGCACATTATCCAGCCTGCGCGGAGAAAGCAGCGCAGGCACACAAGGAAGAAGGATTGAATGGCGGATTCTCAGATCCATGTCGCGCTGGCGGGTAACCCCAACTGCGGCAAGACCACGCTTTTCAACCTGATCACCGGCGCCAACGGCTACGTTGGCAACTGGCCCGGCGTCACGGTTGAGAAAAAGGAAGCCAAGCTCCTAAGCGACAAGAACGTTACCATCACGGACCTCCCTGGCATCTACTCGCTTTCCCCCTACAGCCCCGAGGAGCAATGCTCGCGCGATTACCTCATGAGCGGCGAGCCCGATGTTGTCGTCCAAGTTGTCGATGCCACCAACCTCGAGCGCAACCTGTACCTGGCGCTTCAGGTTATCGAGACCGGCCTGCCCGTGGTCGTTGCCCTCAACATGGCCGACTTGGTCGAGAAGAACGGCGACAAGATCGACACGGACAAGCTCTCCAAGAAGCTCGGTTGTCCGGTCATGATGATCTCGGCTCTTAAGAACAAGGGCATCAAGGAGCTGTTCGAGCAGGTCAAGAAGTCCGCAGCTTCCAAGGGCCAGGTGCCGGAGCACAAGTTCGACTCCTCCATCGAGGACGTTCTGGACCACATCGAGAACAATCTGCCTGCGAGCGTTCCCGCCAACAAGCGCCGCTATTACGCCGTCAAGCTGTTCGAGCGTGATGCAGACGCCTGCAAACTCATCAACCTCACCAAGGAGAAGGCCGCTCGCGTGGAGGAGCTGGTCGCCCAGTGCGAGCAGGACTGCGACGATGACGCCGAGTCCATCATCACCGGTGAGCGCTACGGCGTGATCGCACACATCATCGACGAGTGCCTCACCAAGGCTCCGGCCAAGATGAGCACTTCCGAGAAGATTGACCGCGTGGTTACCAACCGTATCCTGGGCCTGCCGATCTTTGTGGTCATCATGTTCTGCGTGTACTACATCGCCGTTTCCACCTTGGGTGGCACGGTGACGGACTTCACCAACGACCAGCTCTTCGGCACCGACGGCTGGTACGTGCTCGGTCAGGGCCGCGACGCTTACGACGCGGCTGTCGAGGCCGCGGGTGACGACGCCGACTCGGTCGACCCGGCACAGTACGGCCCCTATGTCCCGGGTATCACCACCATGGTGCACGATGCCCTCGTGGCGGGTGGCACCGAGGACGGCGGCCTGGTCGATTCGCTGGTCTGCGACGGTATCGTTGGCGGCCTGGGCGCCATCTTCGGCTTTGTGCCGCAGATGTTCCTGCTGTTCGTGATGCTGTCCTTCCTGGAGGACTGCGGCTACATGGCCCGCGTCGCCTTTATCATGGACCGCGTGTTCCGCCGCTTTGGCCTGTCCGGTAAGTCGTTCATCCCCATGCTCGTGTCCTCGGGCTGCGGCGTCCCCGGCGTCATGGCCACCAAGACCATCGAGAACGAGAAGGACCGCCGCATGACGGTCATGACCACCACGTTCATCCCCTGCGGCGCCAAGCTGCCGATCATCGCCCTGCTCATGGGCTCCATCATTGGCGATTCTTCCACCACGGCCGCATGGATCAGCCCGCTCTTCTACTTCCTGGGCGTCTTTGCCGTCATCGCCTCGGGCCTCATGCTCAAGAAGACCAAGCTCTTCGCCGGCCGTCCGACCCCGTTTGTCATGGAGCTTCCTGCCTACCACTTCCCGGCGATCCGTTCCTGGGCGCTGCACGTGTGGGAGCGCTGCTGGGCCTTTATCAAGAAGGCCGGCACGGTCATCTTTGCGTCCACCGTCGTCGTTTGGTTCCTCTCCAACTTTGGTAGCTATAACGGTTCCTTTGGCTTCCTGCCTGCGATGGACGGCATCCCCGAGGAGTTTATGGACTACTCCGTGCTCGCCATGCTCGGCAACCTGGTCGCTTGGATCTTCGCCCCGCTCGGCTTTAGCACCTGGCAGGCCACCGCGCTGACCGCCTCTGGCCTCGTCGCCAAGGAGAACGTCGTCGCCACCGCCGGCTCGCTGCTGTCCGTCGCCGACGCGGGCGAGACCGACCCGAGCCTGTGGACCGCGTTTGCCGGCATGTTCCCCACCATGGGCGCTTGCGTTGCCTTCGGCGCCTTCAACCTGCTGTGCGCTCCGTGCTTTGCCGCCATTGGCACCATCCGCAACCAGATGGACTCTGGCAAGTGGACCGCGATTGCCATCGGCTACGAGTGCGCCTTCGCTTGGGTGATCGGCCTGTTCATCAACCAGTTCTACAACCTGCTTGTTCTGGGTCAGTTTGGCATCTGGACGGTTGTGGCCATTGTGCTGCTGGTTGCGATGCTCTTCCAGATCTTCCGTCCCATGCCCAAGCATGCATGGACCGACGAGGACGAGACCAACACTGCTTCCGCCGCAGTTTCCGCTTAAGTCCAAATAAGGATTAACCCCTTTCCACGAGCCCGGGTGTCCCAGCGACACTCGGGCTTTTTTTGGTGGGAGAGATGTGGCGTTTCCGCAGATAAAACCGAGCAAAATAAACCTGTTCCTTTTTGCTAGGTGGAGAATGAGGTAAAGTAAGTGATGGCTAACTAGAGGAGGCTTGCTATGGCACCTATCGATATTGTTGTACTGGCTGTTATCGGTATTGCGTTTGTCGCGGTATGCGTGCGCATCTACCGCAAGGGCACCTGTGCCGACTGCGCTCAGGGCGGCGTTTGCACGGGGCATTGCTCCAACAAAAAGACGTGCGCCGCACTTAAGGGTGTGGACAAAATCGCCGAAGACTTGGGCCGCGGTATTCATTAGCCGACCGGCGTTTGGGTATGTTTGGCCGCGAATGCGGCGGATACTGATACGATAAGTACGTTAGCAACTGCCGCCGAGCGGCTCAAACGAAAGGAACCCTGTATGGAGTCCTCCGCCTATCCGATGCTCTTTAGCCCGATCAAGGTCGGTACGACCGAGGTCAAGAACCGCGTCTTTATGCCGCCGGTATCTACCAACCTGGCCGATCACGGATATGTGACCGACGATTTGGTCGATCATTACCGTGCCCGTGCCAAGGGCGGCGTAGGCCTGATCATCACCGAGGTCGTGACGGTCGAGCCCACCTATACCTATCTGCCGGGTGACATGTGCTGTTACGACGACACGTTTATCCCTGGCTGGGAAAAGCTCGCCGCGGCCGTCCACGAGTATGGCTGCAAGATCATGCCGCAGCTCTTCCACCCCGCCTACATGGCCTTTAACATTCCGGGCACGCCGCGCCTGATCGCTCCGTCCTTCGTGGGCCCGTCTTACGCCCGCGAGGCGCCGCGTCCTATCACGGTCGACGAGATCCACGAGCTCACACACCAGTTTGGCGACGCCGCCGTGCGCATGCAAAAGGCTGGCGTCGATGGCGTCGAGGTCCATGCGGCGCACGCCCACGGCATGCTCGGCGGCTTTTTGACCCCGCTCTACAACAAGCGTACCGACGAGTACGGCGGCTCGCTCGACGCTCGCATGCGCTTCTTGCTCGAGGTCATCGCCGAGATTCGCGAGCGCTGCGGTAAGGACTTTATCATCGACGTCCGCATCTCGGGCGATGAGTACACCGATGGCGGCCTGACCCTCAACGACATGATCTACGTCTCGCGTCGCCTGGAGAAGGCCGGCGTCGACATGATTCATGTGTCGGGCGGCACCACCATCAAGCGCGGCTCCGCAATTCCCGCCGCCGGCACGCAGCAGGCCTCGCACGCCGCTTGCTCGCGTGAGATTAAGAAGCACGTGAACATTCCCGTTGCCACGGTCGGCCGCATTAACGAGGCCTGGATCGCCGAGGAGCTGATCGAGGACGGCGCTGCCGACATCTGCATGATGGGCCGCGCCAATCTGTGCGATGCCGAGTTCTGCAATAAGGCCGCTGCCGGCAACGCCGACGACATCCGCCCCTGCATTGGCTGCCTGCGCTGCCTGAACGGCATTATGTTCGGCAAGCGCATCTCCTGCACCGTCAACCCCGATGTCGAGCGCGACGAGGCTGGCTACGAACCTGCTGCCGAGGCCAAGAACGTGCTCGTTGTGGGCGCTGGTCCTGCGGGCATGGAGGCAGCCTACATTGCCGCCAAGCGCGGTCACAACGTGGTGCTCGTGGATAAGCAGGACGAGCCGGGCGGCGAGATGCGTATCGCAGCCGTTCCGCCGGCAAAGCAGGAACTCACCCGCGTGATCAAGTATCAGTATCGTCGCCTGGCCGAGGCCGGCGTGAAGTGCGTCTTTGGCACCGAGCTTACTGCCGGGGACATTCAGCGTGACTACGCCGGCTACGAGGTCGTCCTAGCTTATGGCGCCGAGCCCATCGCCCCGGCCTTCATGCAGGGCTTTAAGCAGGTCATGACAGCTGACGACCTACTGGGTGGCAAGGCTTTCCCGGGCAAGAAGATCGTCATCGTGGGCGGCGGCACCGTTGGCTGCGAGACGGCCGATTACCTGGCCCCGCTGGTCAATGACCTCTCGCCGGCCAATCGCGATGTCACCGTTATCGAGATGACCAAGACGCTCGCCGCCAACGAGGGCGGCGCCGGTCGCGCGGTGCTCATCACGCGCATGCTCTCCAAGGGCGTTCACGTGCTGACCGAGGCCAAGGTGACCGAGATCACCGAGGACACCATCAGTTACGAGAAGGACGGCGAGGTCCGCACCATCACCGGTGCCGATACACTGGTGCTTGCCATGGGCTATCGTCCCAACACCAAGCTTGCCGACGACCTTGCCGCTGCCGGAGTTACCACCCACGTGCTGGGTGACGCCAACAAGTGCGGCAACATCCGCGACGCCATCGGCGACGGCTACAAGGTTGCCTGCGAGCTCTAGTCAACCTTTTGTGCGTGGAGACAGGTGTCTCTACGCCATCCAATAGCAAAACAGCGGCGGCGTCCCGGGTTTCGGGATGCCGCCGCTTGCTCTTGTGATCCTGGCGACGCGAGCGCGCCCTATTTCAACGCAACCGAGGAGATAGGGGATGCGATAGTATTACGGGTGATATTCGACAAACCGTGGGCTTCATCCGAGGGCTTTATGGAACAACACCAGCATTATCAGAGCCTGCAAGATCAGGCATACAACGCATTGCGCTCCAAGATCATCTATGCCGAGCTCAAACCCGGCACGCGCCTTTCGGCGATTGGTCTGGAAAAGGAGACGGGAATCGGGCGCACGCCCATTCGCGAGTCCTTTGTGCGCCTGCGTGAGCAGGAGCTGGTGGAAACGCGTCCCAAAAGCGGCACCTATGTCTCAAAAATCAGCATGGAGCGCGCCGAGAACGCCTGTTTCTTGCGCGAGAAACTCGAGAGAAGCGTGCTTATTAAATGCTGTTCGGCCGCCTCGCCCGAGCAAAAGCATCGTCTTGAGCAGATTCTTGCCGAGTCCGAGTCGCTCGACCATAGCGAAACGCGTCGTTTCTTTGACCTGGACAACCTGTTCCATGAGACGTGTTTTGAGATTGCCGGTCGTCACATGCTGTGGGATTGGATGAAGAGCGTCAATACGCATTTTGAGCGATACAACTGGTTACGTATGGTGTCGCAGGATCTGGATTGGGAGCCGATTCGTCGGCAGCATCGCCGGATTCTCGAGGCCATTAAGAGGGGCGATACCGACGCGGCGAGCTATCTGGCAGAGACGCACTTGCACCTGATGCCCGAAGAGCAAGGTCCGGTTATCGCCTTGCATCCCGACTATTTTGAGCTGTCTAAAGACTCGGCTATCTAGCCCATTATCGCATCTGCTCGAGACGCAAAAACGATGCTGCTCACCTACAGCGTTTTGCAACCGAGATTATTAAAAATGTCTAAAATGGCTCAGGCTGCCGACAATGGGGAAACGGGGTGCGCTATGGCGCAGATGAGAATCAAGGACATTGCCGCCGAGGCGGGCGTGAGTCCGGCCACGGTCTCGCGCTATCTCAACAACCGCCCCGGGCAAATGACCGAGGAAACCCGTGCTCGCATCGCGGCGGTTATCGAGCGCACCGGCTATCGCCCGCGTGCCGCCGCGCGCAATCTGCGCAGCTCGCGTACCAACCTCATCGGTGTGATCCTGGCCGACATCGCTGACCCGTTCTCGAGCGCCATGCTCGAAGGACTTTCCGCCAGTGCCGCCGCGCGCGGCTGCTCGCTTATGACGGCCATTAGCGGCAACGATCCTGCCAAGGAGGCCGAGTCGCTCGCCAGGCTTATCGACGCCGGCGTGGATGGCCTGGTCGTCAATACCTGCGGAGGTAATGACGATGCGATTGCCGCGGCAGCGGGACGCCTGCCTGTTGTGCTGCTCGACCGCGATGTTGCCGACGGCGGCATCGATCTGGTGACATCTAACAACCGTGAGCTGGTCGCCGGCTTGGTCGACGAGCTTACGGTTGCGGGCAGCGAGCGCTTGTGCCTGCTCACCGAGACAAGCGACGACAGCCCCGTCCGTCGCGAGCGCGCCGAGGCCTTTACCGACGAGCTTTCGCGCCGCGGACTTGCGGGCGAGGTTGTCACCCTGGCCGACGGTGGTGCCACGGGCATCGGCCGCTTGGACGAGGCCATCCGCGGCTATGCGGGCAAAAGGCTCGGCCTCATCGCCGTCAACGGCCTGGTCTTCCTGCGTCTGACCGAGGCGCTGGCGCAGCTTGGTCCCTCGATGCCGGCGGGGCTCAAGATCGCGACGTTTGACGACTACCCCTGGAACCATGTGCTCTTTGGCGGCGTGACCACGGCCGCGCAAGACACCCTCACCATCGCCGAGCGCGTAGTCGAGCGCCTCTCCGAGCGCATCGACGTCGTTACCACCACCGTGGGCGAGGCCGCAAAGCTGGCGCCCAAGCGCATCGAGATCCCCGGCCACATCGAGCACCGCGCATCGACCTCGCGCTAGCCGCTCGTTCGCAACGGCCTGCTCAAGCACGTTTTTTGAGCGCTTGATACGCTTTAACCCTGCGGAAACATTTTTCTGCGATAGTATCTGCGATATAGACCAGTCGAAACCCGCCCGAAAGAAAGGGGAGCGACATGAACCAGCAGAACATCGATTACGTACTCCGCTCCGTAGAGCAGCGTGATATCCGCTTTGTGCGTCTGTGGTTTGTCGACATTCTCGGCCGCCTCAAGAACTTTGCCATTAGCCCCGAGGACCTCGAGGTCGCTTTTGAGGAGGGTATTGGCTTTGACGGCTCCGCCATCGAGGGCTTTGCCACGCCCGAGGAAGCCGACATGCTCGCATTCCCCGATGCTTCGACCTTCCAGATCCTGCCGTGGCGTCCGAGCCACAACGGCGTTGCCCGCGTGTTCTGCGACGTGTGCACTCCCGATCGCAAGCCGTTTGCCGGCGACCCGCGCGATGCCCTGCGCCGCATGTTCTACAAGGCCGAGAAGGCCGGCTATCTGCTCAACGTGGGCGCCGAGCTGGAGTATTATTACTTCCCCGACGAGCACACGCCCGAGCCGCTCGACAACGTGGGCTACTTCGATCTTTCGGTGAGTGACGCCGCCCGCGACCTGCGTCGCAACACGGTCCTCACGCTCGAGAAGATGTCCGTGCCCGTGGAGTACACCTTCCACGCCGCCGGCCGCTCGCAGCACGGTATGAGCCTGCGCCACGCCGAGGCCCTGAGCATGTCCGACGCCATCACCACGGCCAAACTCATCATTAAGCAGCAGGCCTACGAGAGCGGTTGCCACGCCTCCTTTATGCCCAAGCCGTTGGCGGGCGAGGACGGCAGCGCCATGTTTTTGCATCAGTCGCTGTTCGACCACGACGGCAACAACGTCTTTTGGGGCGAGGGCGACGAGAAGTACCATCTCTCCGATATCGCCAAGCACTACATGGCCGGCATCTTGGCGCACGCGCGCGAGATCAGCGCCATCACCAACCCCACGGTCAACTCGTACAAGCGCATCACCACGGGTGGCGACTCCGTGCCGCAGTACGCCACGTGGGGCCTACGTAACCGCGCGAGTATGGTCCGCATCCCGGTCTACAAGCCCGGCAAGCAGCTGTCCACGCGCATCGAGCTGCGCAGCCCCGACCCCATGGCCAACCCGTACCTGGTCAACGCCGTCACGCTGGCAGCTGGTCTGGACGGCATCGAGCGCAAGCTAGAGCTTCCGCCCGAGGCAACGGCCGAGACGCTCAAGCTTACCGACCGTCAGATGGTCGAGGCCGGCTACACGCCGCTGCCGCGCTCGCTCAAAGAGGCACTCGATGTCTTTGAGGACTCGCAGTTTATGAAGGATGCCCTCGGCGAGCACATCCACAGCTTCTTCCTCAAAAAGAAGCGCGACGAGTGGCATAAGTTTGAGTCCACGATCACCGAGTGGGAGATTAAGCACTACCTGGCGAACTCCTAATCGCGCTGGCTTGTTCCAGTACGATTGAGCTCATTTCTTTGGAGGCCGATATGTCCGAAAAGAGTGCCCTGTTCATGGCGCGCACGACGCGCTTCCACGAGTTTGCCCGCAGCTTGACGACCACCCTGGGTGTCGAGGTGAGCCTGGCTACCCCCGATTCGCCGACTGCGGCGCACGACTTTGACCTGCTGATCCTCGATTCCGACGGCATCCGCAGCGACCGCATCGATCAGATTGCCAAGTGGCTTGACGATCGCGGCGGCGTCCCCATGTTGGTGATCGTCGACGACGAGGCGCTCGGCACCCTGCGCCTGCCGAATCACGCGCATGCCGACTTTGTATGCCCCACGGCGACGCCCAACGAGCTTAAGGCTCGTGCGCAGCGCCTGATGGGCGAGGAGGAGACCGTCACCGCCGACGATGTGCTCAATATCGATAACCTCGAGATTAACCTGGCTACCTACCAGGTGACACTCGATAACGAGCCCATCGACCTGACGCTGATGGAGTACTCGCTGCTGAGCTTTTTGGCGACGCACCCCAACCGTGCCTACAGCCGCGAGGTGTTGCTGCACCGCGTGTGGGGCTTTGAGTACTGCGGCGGCACGCGCACCGTCGACGTGCACATTCGACGCATCCGCTCCAAGGTGGGCCCGCAGATCGCGGCGCACATCACCACCGTCCGCGGCGTTGGTTATCTGTTTAAGGACTAGATTTCCACCAAAAAGGGGACAGGCACCTTTGTGGTGGTTTTGCCGCATGCGTGGGTTCCTTTCGGGTCCGTACAGAACTTAAGCCTTCCTAAAAGATTGCGTTCTCATACACGTGCACCCGCATATTGGGGTACAACTCAACGTGAACAATGATGGCCCGCCACATGTTTGGCGGGCCTTTGGTTATTTGACGAAAGGATCGCAGCTATGAGCGAGAACGATTCCCAGCGTCCCCAGGATGCGGACCACGCCGGCGAGACGCAGCAGCAGCCGCGCGTGCAGGTGGAGTCGACGCCTGCCGACAGCAACATTCCCTACGTGCAGGCCTACGACACGCAGACCGGCAAGCCGCTGGGCGGCCAGCAGGTTGTAAATAAGCACACGGTGGTCAAGACCAAGACCAAAAAGCTGCCAATATTTATTACAGCGCTCGCTGGTTGTGCGTGCGGCGCCCTGCTGGTCATCGCGCTCATTATGAGTGGCACGCTCGATATCGGCGGCGGCAGGAATGCCGTAACGGCGGGCGCTTCGGGTTCATCGACGCAAAAGATCACCATCGACTCCGAGGACACCACGCTGGCCGAGGCCGTCTCTGCCAAGGCCTTGCCCTCCGTCGTTTCCATCACTGCCACTTCGAGCGGTAGCCAGGACAATACGCTTTCGCAGTCTGCCGACGAGTCGGACGGCTCGGGCAGCGTCGGTTCGGGCGTGGTGCTCGATACCGAGGGCCACATCCTCACCAACAACCATGTGGTCGATGGCTATGACCAGTACGTGGTTACCATGGACGACGGCACCACGTACGAGGCCGAGTTCGTGGGCAACGATGCTTCGAGCGACCTAGCCGTCATCAAGCTCAAGGACGCCGACGCCTCCAAGCTCACACCGATTGAGATTGGTGATTCCTCCAAGCTCAACGTGGGCGAGTGGGTCATGGCGATTGGCTCGCCGTTCGGCAACGAGCAGTCCGTCTCCACGGGTATCGTGTCGGCGCTGTATCGCTCCACGGCTATGAGCTCTACCAGCGGCAACACCATCTACGCCAACATGATTCAGACCGATGCTGCCATCAATCCGGGCAACTCCGGCGGCGCGCTCGTCAACGACAACGGCGAGCTCGTGGGTATTAACTCGCTCATCGAGAGCTACTCGGGCTCCAGCTCGGGCGTGGGCTTTGCCATTCCGGTCAACTACGCCAAGAACATTGCCGACCAGATCATCGACGGCAAGACGCCGGTACATCCGTACCTGGGCGCTACGCTTTCGAGCGTCAATGCGCTCAACGCCCGCACCAACAAGCTGAGCACCGATAGCGGCGCGTATGTGGCAAGCGTCGTCGAGGACGGTCCTGCCACCAAGGCTGGCATCCAAGAGGGCGATGTCATTACCAAGCTGGGCGATGACGAGATTACGAGCGCCGATGGCCTGATCATCGCGCTGCGCAGCCACGAGGTGGGTGAGAAGGTCGAGATCACGCTTATGCGCGGCAAGGACGAGAAGAAGGTCACCGTCGAGCTGGGCTCCGACGAGGAGCTGCAGAACCAACAACAGGACGACAGCGCGACCGACACCGGCAACGGCGGTATTACCGACGAGCAGCTGCGCCAGTACCTGGAGGAGCTGCTGGGCCAGCAGGGCCAGGGTCAGGGCTACGGCCAGGGTTACTAACGAGCCGTATCGCACATACCGAAGCCAGAGGGGCTGTCCCATCAACGCGGGACAGCCCCTCTCTTCTTATTGATCCGTTGGGGACGGAGGAAAACGGATCATTTAGAGCTGATAAGAGCATGGTTTGATCGCGCGATCCGCCCCGGTCTGGTGGCTGCCGATTCGGTGCGGTTCGAAAGGGCTATTCGGCCCCGTTGCGACCGGTGGTACTCTAGTATCCGTTTGAAATCGAGCGAAGGAGTGCCGCTATGGAGCAATCGAGCCTGTTTGGTGACGGCGTGGACATCGATACCGAAACGCCCGCGAGCGCGGATACCGCTGCACCGGCCGATGCCCGTGCCCAGGCGGCAGCGCGCGCGGCCGAGCTGCGCCACGAGCTCGATTACCACGCCTATCGCTACTACATGCTCGATGCGCCCGAGATCACGGACGCCGCCTTCGACAAAATGCTCGTTGAGCTGCAGGAAATCGAGGCGACCTACCCCGACCTGGTGACGCCCGACAGCTACACCCAACGCGTGGGCGGGTACGTGAGCGAGCAGTTTACGCCGGTCACGCATATGGCGCGCATGTATTCCATGGACGATGCCATGGATCTGGACGAACTTGACGCGTGGCTCCAACGAACCGAGGATGCGCTCGGCGCAGGTAGCGTCACCTATACCTGCGAGCTTAAGATTGACGGTCTGGGCGTGGCGCTTACCTACCAAAACGGCACCTTCGTGCGCGCGGCCACGCGCGGCGATGGCACCACGGGCGAGGACGTGTCGCTCAACGTGCGCACCATCAAGGATGTGCCCATGCACCTGTCCGAGCCCGCGCTCGCCCACATGGGCGCCGACCGCGAGCGCACCATTGAGGTGCGCGGCGAGGTCTATATGCCCAAGGGCAGCTTTGTTCGTCTGAATGAAGAGGCCGATGCCGAGGGCCGCGACCCCTTCGCCAACCCGCGCAACGCCGCCGCCGGCAGCCTGCGCCAAAAGGACCCCAAGGTCACGGCGCGCCGCGATCTTGCCACCTTTATCTATGCTATTGCCGATACCGATCCGCTGCACGTCCACAGCCAGCGCGAGTTTCTTGACTGGCTGCGTAGCGCCGGCTTTAGCGTCAACCCCAACGTGGCTCGTTGCGCCACGCCGGCCGAGGTCCACGAGTTCTGTGCCCAAGCGCTCGAACATCGCGGTGACCTGGACTACGACATCGACGGCGTGGTCGTAAAGGTCGATAGCTTCCAGCAGCAGTTCGACCTGGGCTTTACCGCCCGCGCGCCGCGCTGGGCCATTGCCTTTAAGTTCCCGCCCGAGGAAAAGCAGACCGTCCTGCGCGAAATTCGCATCCAGGTGGGCCGCACCGGTGTGCTCACGCCGGTCGCCGAGTTCGACCCGGTGACGGTTGCCGGCTCCACTATCGCGCGCGCCACGCTGCACAACATCGACGAGATCCGTCGCAAAAACGTGCGCGAGGGCGACACTATCATCGTGCACAAGGCGGGCGACGTAATCCCCGAGGTCGTGGGCCCGGTGCTCGATAAGCGCCCGGCCGATTCGGTCGACTGGCACATGCCCGAGGTCTGCCCCGTGTGCGGTAGCCCCGTGGTCCACGAGGATGGCGAGGTTGCTTACCGCTGCGTGTCCATCGATTGCCCCGCACAGCTCAAGGAGCGTCTGCTCCACTGGGTGAGCCGCGGCTGCATGGACGTCGACGGCCTAGGCGACGAGATCGTCGACAAGATGATCGCCGCCGGGCTGATTCACGACGTCGCGGACTTCTACCAGCTCACGGTCGACGACATTGCTGGCCTGGACACGGGGCGCACCTACGCCAGCTCCAACAGCAAAAAGGGCGTCAAGAAGGGCGACCCCATTCCGGTAGGCCTCAAGACGGCCGAGAAAATCATCGCCGAGCTCAACAAGTCCAAGAGCCAGCCGCTCGGTCGCGTGCTGTTTGCCCTGGGCATCCGCCACGTGGGCAAGAGCGTGGGCGAGGTCATCGCCGAGCGATTCCTGTCGATTGACAAGCTCATCTTGGCGAGCGAAGAGGATATTGCCGAGTGCGAGGGCATCGGTCCCAAGATTGCGGCGAGCGTCAAGCAGTTCCTGGCCGTGCCCGAGAACCTTGCCGTGCTGGAACGTCTGCGCCAGGCGGGCCTGTCGCTCGAGGTCGATTTGGGCGCCGCGCACGCGCAAGCCGCGGCCGACGCTGGCGTGGCGGGCGAGCTCGCCGACGCACAGCCGCTCGCGGGTCTGACCTTCGTGCTCACCGGCACGCTCGTTAACCGCACGCGCGACGAGGCAGGCGCGGCGCTCAAGGTGCTCGGCGCCAAGGTTTCGGGCAGTGTTTCAAAGAAGACGAGCTATCTGGTCGCCGGCCCCAAAGCGGGTTCCAAGCTCACCAAGGCCGAGCAGCTGGGTGTACCCGTGCTGGATGAGGACGCACTCGAGCAGATCCTGGCGACTGGTCAGGTGCCGGAGGCGTAATGGATATAGAGAATCGCAATTGCTCGCAGACGGAAGGGCGCACGAAGCACGCCCAAGGGCAGGCAAAAGAGCACCTGATGGCGCGAATTCGCATTGCGGAACGTGAGCGCTTGGCAGGTGTGTCTCGCGATGCTTTTGAGGCGTTGACCGAGCTGGAGACGAGGCTCGGTCTAGCCTAGCGATGCAGGCACCGTGATCTGCGTCACGTATGTTGTGGGATCATCGCTGATGATGTCGTCGATCAGGGCAATCTCGCGTTGCCTCGCTACGCTGCCAACTTGTCAAAAGCTCCGCGGCGGTTGAGTACGGTAAATGCCATCACGCAAATGACCGCCGACAAAATCGATCCGCACGGCGAGGCGATACCCATGGGAAACAATGTATCGGAATAGGCATTCGACAGCAGCCACGCGCCCGGCACGCGAATGAGCGCCACGGCCAGCACGTTGTGCGCAAAGCCGATGTAGCTCTTGCCATACGCAGCGAAAAAGCCGCTAAAGCAAATGTGGATGCCGGCAAAGATTGCGTCGAAAATGTAGCTGTGCATATAGCCGGTACCGGCCGCGACCACCGCGGGGTCCTTGGCAAAAAAGCCGATAAACGCCGGCGCCACCAGCCACATCAGCACCGTGATCAGGCAGCCATACACTACCGAGATGGTCATGGCGTCTTTGAGCACCTGACGTGCGCGGTCGCCCTTGCCCGCGCCGGCGTTTTGCGCCGTGAGCGCGCTGACGGTGGCACCCATGGAGCTCGGCACAATGAACAAAAAGCTGATCATCTTCTCGACCAGGCCCACGGCAGCGGCATCGACCAGGCCGCGATGGTTGGCGATGACGGTGATAAACATAAACGCCACCTGGATGCAGCCGTCCTGCACAGCCACGGGCACGCCGATCTTAAGAATGCTGCCGAGAACCTCGGGCTGGGGGCGCAGGTCGCTGCGCTTAACGTGGATGTTCGTGCGACGGCTCTTGAGCCACACGAGCGCGAGGGCAACGCTTGCCGTCTGGGCGGTTACCGTGCCGAGCGCCGCGCCCACGGGGCCGAGCCCCATGTGGCCGATAAACAGAAAATCGAGCGCGATGTTAATGATGCATGCCACGCCGATCACGTACATGGGCGAGCGCGAATCGCCCAGGCCGCGAAAGATGGCCGAGAGGATGTTGTATGCGGCGATAAACGGAATGCCGACAAAGCAGATACGCAGGTAGGCAGCGGTGCCTTCGACCGCCTCGGGCGGCGTGCCAATGAGCGCCACAACCTGTGGGCATAGTGCAAACAAGATGACGGCCAGTACCACCGAGACGCCCATAAACAGCGTGATGGTATTGCCGATGGCGGTCTCGGCGCGGTCGAAGCGGCGCGAGCCCACGGCATGGCCGACGATGACCGTCGTTCCCATGGCCAGGCCCACGAGCGTCACGGTAATGATATAGAGCGTCTGCGCGCCATTGCCCACGGCGGTGATGCCGGCGGCGCCGCTAAACTGCCCCATCATGTACAGGTCGGCCATGCCATAGAGCATCTGCAAAAAGTACGAGAGCATATAGGGCAGGGCAAAGACCGCGATGGTCTTAAGGACATTGCCGCGTGTGAGGTCGTGTTCCATGGGCAGGGTACTTTCTGGCTTGGTTCGTTTAGCTACCAGTGTAGTGAAAACCCCACAACGATTGTAGAGTCAAGGTTTGTGATGACGCCGGAGCGAAAAAGTCTCGCGCACCATTATTCCGAGTGAATATGGACACACATCACGAGAACTCGCCGCCGGCGCTAACCTTGCAGAAAACGATTTCGGAATACTTGACACCATTATTCGGCGCGCAATAATACGTGCGTTTGCGAACAACGTTTGATGGGGGTTGAACCTGCGTGCGCAATCTCAAAATACTGTTTTCCTATCTAGGGGCATACCGTCGCGATGCCATCCTCGGCGTGTTCTTTGTGTCGGTCGAGACGGTGCTCGAGCTGTTTATCCCGGTCATCATGGCCAACATCATCGATGTGGGCGTGCCTGCGGGTGATATCAACTACATGCTGCTACAGGGCGCGTACATGTTGGTGTGCGCTGCGCTTTCGCTGGTACTGGGCTTGGGTTATGCCCGCACGTCCGCCCGCGTTGCCTCGGGCCTAGGCGCTAACCTGCGCGAGGCCGAGTACAAAAAGATTCAAACGCTCGCCTTTGGCAACCTGGACAACTACGACGCCAGCTCGCTCGTCACCCGCATGACCACGGACATCACCGTTATCCAAAATGCTGTGGGCAACGGCTTTCGCCCTATGGTGCGCGGCCCGGTGACGCTTATCGTCGGCCTTATCTACGCGCTGATGCTGTCGCGCCCGCTCGCCACCGTCTTTGCGATCATCTTGCCCGTGCTGGCAATCGTACTGGGCGTCATCACCTATCGCGTCAGTCCGCTCTACCGCCAACTCCAGACCTCGATGGACCACCTCAACGGCGTGGTACAGGAAGACCTCACCGCCGTGCGTGCCGTCAAGGCCTACGTTCGTACCGAGCACGAGGAGGCCAAGTTCGACGCAGTCAATACCGAGCTTGCGCGCACTGCGACAAAGACCTTTGGCAGCGCGGTGCTCAACCTGCCGGTGTTTCAGCTGTCGATGTACGTGGCTGCGCTCTCTATCCTGTGGATTGGCGGCCGCATGATTCTCGCCGGCAAGCTGGGCGTGGGTTCGCTCACGGGCTTTATGAGCTACGTGCTGCTGATCATGAACTCGCTCATGATGATTTCCAACGTGTTTTTGCTGCTCACGCGCGCTCTCACGAGTGTGGGCCGTATCGCAGAGGTGCTCGATGAGGAGCCCTTTATCGCCAACCCCGCGGGAGACCTCGCGATTGCGGCGCCAGCGGACGGCAGTATCGAGTTTCGCGACGTTTCCTTTAAATACCGCGCGGATGCAGCCGAGGATGTGCTCCAGCATATCGACCTTCGCATCGAGGGCGGCTCGACGGTGGGCATCCTCGGCGGCACGGGCTCGGGCAAGAGCTCGCTTGTGCAGCTGATTGCGCGCCTGTACGACGCCACCGAAGGCGCCGTGCTTGTGGGCGGACGCGACGTGCGCGACTACGACCTCGCCGCCTTGCGCGACGCTGTGGGCATTGTGCTGCAAAAGAATGTGCTGTTCACGGGCACCGTGCGCGAGAACCTGCAGTGGGGCAATCCGCAGGCGTCGGACGATGAGCTCCTCGCGGCTTGCCGCGCGGCGTGCGTGGACGAGTTCCTTGATCGCATCGGCGGGCTGGACGGCGAGTTGGGCCAAGGCGGCGCCGGTGTCTCGGGTGGCCAGAAGCAACGTCTGTGCATCGCGCGCACGCTGCTCAAGCATCCGCGCGTGCTCATTTTTGATGACTCCACCAGCGCGGTCGATATGGCGACCGACGCAAAGATTCGCGAGCACATCGCTCGGATTCCCGATGCGACCGTGCTCATCATCGCCCAGCGCATCGCGAGTGTCATGGATGCCGATCGCATTGTGGTGCTGGACGACGGTCGTGTCCACGGCGTGGGCACGCACGAGGAACTGCTGGCGGGCGACAACATATACCAGGAGATTTACGCCTCGCAGATGGAGTTTGCGGGGAACGCGGACGCCGGCGATGGCAACGACGGTGGCTGCGCGAATGATCCGTTTTCCTCCGTCGCATGCGGATCACCCTTGGAAGGGGGTGAGCGCCATGCCTAAGACCGCAGCCCAAGCACGCCCGGCCGACCTCAAACGCACTGTGCGCCGCCTGCTCTCCTACATGGGGCATGCCAAGTTCTCGTTGCTCGCGGTGGGCGTGCTCGCCTCCGTCGCCGCCATCGCGAGCCTCGCCGGCACCTACATGGTGCGCCCCATCGTTAACGGTTTGGCTACGGGCGGGGAGGAACTGCTCGCCAAGCAGGTCATCCTGACGGCGATCATCTACGCCGCGGGCGTGCTTTCGGCCCTGGGCTACTCGCAGATCATGGTGCGCGCGGCCCAACGCGTGGTGTCCGATATTCGCCGCGACCTGTTCGCGCACATCCAGACGCTGCCGCTCAGTTATTTTGACAGCACGCGCTCGGGCGACATCATGAGCTTTTTCACCAATGACGTCGACACCGTCTCCGAGGCGCTCAACAACAGCTTTGCCAACGTGATTCAGGCCGCCATTCAGGTTGTGGGCACCACGGCTATGCTCATCATCCTTAACTGGCAGCTCACGATTATCACACTCGTGTGCGATGCGGCCATTGTGCTGTATGCGCGCTACTCGGGCGCGCGCTCTAAGCGTTTCTTTGCTGCCCAGCAGGCATCGCTTGGCGACCTGGACGGATATATCGAAGAAATGGTCTCGGGCCAAAAGGTCATCAAGGTCTTTAACCGTGAGGCAGCGAATGTCGCCGGCTTCACCTGCCGCAACGACGAGCTTCGCCGCACCGGTACCGCCGCCGTGAGCTATGCCAACTCCATGGTGCCCATGACCGTCGTGATTGGCTACGTCAACTATGCCATCGTCGCCGTGGCGGGCGGCATGCTCTGCATCAAGGGGCTCGCCGATGTGGGCGCACTTGCAAGCTACCTGGTCTTTGTGCGCCAGGCCGCCATGCCCATCAACCAGTTTACGCAGCTCGGCAACTTCTTGCTCAACGCGTTGGCCGGTGCCGAGCGCCTGTTTGCGGCTATGGACCTTGAGCCCGAGGTGGACGAGGGCTGCGTGGAGCTGGTGCAGACGGGCGATGCCGCGTGGGCGTGGAAAATTCCCGAGGGCCAGGGCGTGGGCGTCTACGGGCACCTGCATGACGTGGCAGCCGTTGATGAGTCGGGCCGCGCGGTGGCTGCCGACGGCACCGAGCTCACGTGCGGCTTGGTCCCGCTTGCCGGCGACGTGCGCTTCCATGCCGCGGACTTTTCCTACGTGTCGGGTACCCGTGTGCTCACGGATCTCAACCTGTTTGCCAAGCCGGGGCAAAAAATCGCGTTTGTGGGCTCGACGGGCGCCGGAAAGACGACCATCACCAACCTCATCAACCGCTTCTACGAGGTCGATGACGGCGAGATCACGTACGACGGCATCGACGTCAAGCACATTGCCAAGGCCAGCCTGCGCGGGTCGCTCGGCATTGTGCTGCAGGATACGCACCTGTTTAGCGGCACCATTGCGCAGAACATCCGCTTTGGCAAGCTCGACGCGACCGACGAGGAGGTGCGCGCCGCTGCCGAGGCAGCCTGCGCTGATTCGTTTATCCGCCGCCTGCCTCAGGGCTATGACACACTCGTGACCGCCGATGGCGCCAACCTGTCGCAAGGCCAGCGTCAGCTGCTCGCCATCGCGCGCGTGGCCGTCGCCGACCCACCGGTGCTCATCCTGGACGAGGCCACGAGCTCCATTGACACGCGTACCGAAAAGCTCATCGAGCGCGGTATGGACCGCATCATGCGCGGTCGCACCACGTTTATGATCGCGCACCGCCTGTCCACTGTCCGCGACGCCGACGCCATCATGGTCCTCGAACACGGCCGCATCATCGAGCGCGGCACGCATGAAGAGCTGCTCGCCCAGCACGGCGAGTACTGGCAGCTGGCGCATGGCTTAAAAGAGCTGGATTAACCCGTTCGAGCACGATGCTTTGATCCCTCCGTGCCCTTCACCTCGCCTCAAACCATCACAACATTCGACGTTTTTCGCCAAAATCGGGAAAAGCATCGAATGTTGTGATGGTTTTTCTGCCACTCGACCGGGTGGAATCGCTTTCTTGCGCACGAAGGTGTGCGGACCCGTGGGCAGGGGAATAAGGTTGGTTATCCGACTCCATTGGAGGGCTCATGGACCTGCCGATCGTCCTGTCCCATAAGACTGCCTGGCTGTACCACAACGTGGCGCGCCCGTCCGAGCCGCTCTCGCGAGCAAGCAGCCTATACGATGAGGACTCGCTTGCTAACGAGGCGGAGCCGACCGCGGGCCTGCCCAAATTGGGACTCGATGCCAAGGGGCTGAGGGCTTCAACGGCAGTTGGAATCGTTACCGACTATCTGGTTTCGCTCGGTATTCCACGAGAAGAGCTCGATCATATCGACACGCTCGTCAACTTCGATTTTGAGCGCTCGACGCCGGCTGGATTTAGGTGCCACGTGTTTGGAGCGCCGGTACCTCCAGGTCATCTTATCGAGGTGGCAGAGGGCCTTCTGGTGGTTGATGAAGCCATGTGCTTTGTCCAGGCGGGTTCGTGGATGAGCGAGCCCGAGCAGCTGGAATATGGCTACGAAATCTGCGCCCGATACCATTTGAATCATCTGTCGACAGGCGACTATATCGAGATGGGGCAGAGGTATACCGTTGCCGACTTGATTGCCTATTGCAATGAGAACCGATCTCGTCAGGGGGCTATACGCGCGGCCGCCGCGCTCAAGCGCGTGCACGATGGCGCGCGGTCGCCCATGGAGACGGCCACCGCAATCATGGTCGTAGCAAAACGTTCCCAGGGCGGGCTGGGATACGCCAAGATCGAGCTCAACCATCGGGTCGATGTTCCCAACGAGTTCAAGTATCTCGCAAAGGCCGGGTATTTCGAGATCGACGTATATGCGCCTGCGAGCGGTACGGGGATTGAATACAACGGCTCGGACCATCTTGATAAACAGCGCAGCGCGTCGGATGCGGAGCGTATGACCGTGCTGAGCACGCTGGGCTTTAAGATGATCGTCCTCACCGGGACTCAGTTTGCCCATCAGCTGCAATTGCATCGGGCGATGAACGCCATCGCGCTCGCTATGGGCCTCAAGTGCGACCGAAGCGAGGTGTTCCAGAAACGGCAGAACGACCTGCGAGAATTCGTGATTCGGCATTGGGACGGCAGCCTTTAGGGGCGCTTTGGCCCTTCTGCGGGGTGCCGTGGGCAGGTAAACCATCACAACATTCGACGTTTTTTGCCAAAAACGGGAAAAGTGACGAATGTTGTGATGGTCTGTGCTGAGGATGGGTTTGGAAAGCCCGTTTCGCTTGAAACGACCTGTCCTGTCGTACGGGTGTCGGCATGATTCTCTCGTGGGGTATTATGTTTTCCGAAGAATAAAACGCCGCGTGAGGGGAGGGCTGCGTGGACGGGCACGTGCAACATGACGGCTTTGGCCGCGATATCAACTACCTGCGCATTGCCGTTACCGACAAGTGCAATTTCCGCTGCATTTACTGCATGCCGGCCGATGGCGTGGCGCCCCGCGCGCACGACGAGCTGCTCAGCGCCGAGGAAATCGCCCGCTTTGTGTGCTTGGTGGCGGGGGAGGGCATTCGCCGCGTGCGCCTGACGGGCGGCGAGCCGCTGGTCAGCCGCCGTATCATTCCGCTTATTCGCGACATCCGCGCGATTCCGCAGATCGAGGACATCTCGCTCACCACCAACGGCGCCCTGCTGCCCAAGCTGGCGCCGCAGCTCAAAGATGCCGGGCTTAACCGCGTCAACATTTCGCTCGACACACTCGACCCTACGCTGTTTGGAAAGATCACGCGCCTGGGTCGACTCGAGCAGACCATGGCCGGCGTCGACGCGGCGCTGGCTTGGGGCTTTGAGCCCGTTAAGGTCAACTGCGTTGTTGTGCGCCGGCTCAACCAGGATGTGGCGGCCCTCGCGCGGCTCACGCTCGACCGCCCCATCCACCTGCGATTTATCGAATACATGCCCATCGGCGACGAGCGCACGAGCTCGCATTGCGCTGTGGACCCGCATGCGCCCGCGCTCAATCCCGAGCTGTGGGACGCGAGCGATACCGTGCCGAGCGACGAGTTGCGGGCGCGCATCAATGCCGGGGCCGCCGCAGCGGGGCTGGGCGAGCTCGAGCCGCTCGACATCAACGACGCTCCTGCCGGCGCGGGCCCTGCGCGCTATTGGCACTTTCCGGGTGCGGCGGGAACGGTCGGCTTTATTAGCGCCATGTCCAATCATTTTTGCGCGAACTGCAACCGTCTGCGCCTGACGGCCGATGGCAACGTGCGTCCGTGCCTGTTTAGCGATGCCGAGTATTCGGTGCGTGAGGCGCTGCGCCGTGGTGATGATATGCAGGTACTTTCGATTTGGCGCGATGCCGTGTCCCACAAACCGCAGGAACACGCGATAATTGAGGGCACGCAACGATTTATGTCCCAAATCGGAGGATGATCATATGGCCAAGAGCAGGTACGCCGATGCCACCAAGGCC
Organism: uncultured Collinsella sp.; assembly: GCA_902470095.1. GTDB lineage: Bacteria > Actinomycetota > Coriobacteriia > Coriobacteriales > Coriobacteriaceae > Collinsella. The sequence goes on along the minus strand of CABRFG010000018.1, from coordinate 11,634 downwards.
GCTCGCAGGGCCGCGATGTCTGCCCACAAAGCCACGGCCGCGGCGAATGCTGGTAACGCCGACGCGTCCGCACAGCCGTCTGCCAGCGCTGTCGCTGAGCCCGTCCGCGACGCCCGTCGCGACGAGCTGACGCACGTGGACGCCAAGGGCGAGGTACGCATGGTCGACGTGTCCGACAAGGCCGAGACCCATCGCATCGCCATCGCCGAGGGCACCATCCTCATGCACCCCGAGACGCAGGCCATGGTGCTGCAGGACCGCGCCAAAAAGGGCGACGTGCTTGCCTGCGCGCGCGTGGCGGGCATTATGGCCATCAAGCGCACCAGCGACATCATCCCCATGTGCCATCCTTTGCTTATTACCAAGAGTAAGTGCGACATTGCGCCCATCGCTCCGGCGGGGACGCCGGCCGGGGACGTACCCGAGGGCTGGGCGCCGGCGCGCGCGGACGGGCAGGTTGGCTTTCACGTACTGGTTACGGCCGGCGTGACGGGCAAGACGGGTATTGAGATGGAGGCTCTGACTGGAGCGAGTGCCGCGTGCCTAACGATCTATGACATGTGCAAGGCCGTCGATCGCGGCATGGAGATCGTTGACGTGCGCCTGCTGCACAAGGAGGGCGGCCGCTCGGGCGTGTGGGATCGTGCGGAGCGTCAGGCCGCTGCTGTTGAGGCCGTGGCCGCTGACGGCGACGCACACGCAAGCGCACCCGTCGCCGTTGCACCCGCAGCTCCGACCCCGGCCGTCCCCGCGATCGCGTTTATCGGCTACCAAAACTCGGGCAAGACCACACTCGTCGAGAAGGTTATCGCCGAGCTCACCCGCCGCGGCCTGCGCGTGGGTTCGCTCAAGCATCATGGGCATCACGGCTTTGATATCGATGTACCCGCTAAGGATACCTGGCGCCATCACCAAGCCGGATCCAAGCACGTGGGACTCATCTGCGCCACGCGCTGGGCGGAGTACGCCGACACGCGCGAGGAGGACGAGATGCCCGCTCGCGAGTTGCTGTCGCGTTACAACGATGTCGACGTGGTGATCATCGAGGGCTACAAGACCGAGGGCTTCGACAATATCGTGGTCGCGCGCTCCGGTGTCGACCGTCTGCGCGGCAAGAGCTCGCTCGACCTGGTCGATGGCCACACGCTGGCCCTTGCCTGCAATGAGGCCTTGGCGCGTCAGGCCTTCGACGCCGGCTTCGCGACCCGAGCCATCAACATCAATGACGCCCGAGCCATCTGCGATCTGATTCAGGACCATCTGGCCTAAAACCTGCCAAAAAGGGACAGGTTTATTTCGGCAGGTTTTATCTGGGCAAACGTCATTTCCACCACAAAGGGACCAAGCACCTTTGTGGTGGTTTTTGCTTTGGTAGATGTGTGAGACATGCCTTACAATCTACCAAGTAGTTCATGACGGGCGAAAAACGGAGAGAAGGGGCTTGATGCGTCCTTAATGTTTCATGCGGATAGATTGATTTGACAGACGGTGGCGAATGCCCGCCGTCCTCATTCGTATGAAACAAGGAGTCTCCATGCTCGCCCCTCTTTTCTCAAAGCCTCAATCATCGCTTTCCGTGCAGGCCAAGCGCCTGGTGGCGATGCGCTTTCTCACCTACACCGGTTTTCAGACCAGCTACTTTATCGGCGTCATCGGAACGCTCACCTATGCAGACGATGCCTCGGTCGTGGCGACATCGCTGGCCGTTCTGTTTGTGAACGTATTCGTGATCCTGGGATCCTTTGCAGGCGGCGCTGCGCTCGACGCCTGGGGCCCGCGCCACCATTTCTTGCTGAGCATCGTGGGTACGCTGGCAACCGGCGCGGCGATCCTCGTTTTTGGCAGCGCGACCGGCATCGTCCTGCTCGGTGCGGCGCTCCTGGGCTTTGCGATGGGGTTCACCCAGCCCATCGCCACATCCTATCCAGCCTACCTCACCGACGACCCTGTCGAGCTCAAAGACATCAACTCCGCCATCGCCATGTTTTCAAACGTGAGTATCATCGTTGGCCCCACGCTGGGCGGCTTTGTCGCGGCGGCTGCATCGTCACGCGCGGTGTTCGTGCTCATGATGGTCTTTAGCGCGTTGGCGCTCATTGCCGGTTGGGGCTTTAGGCCAAGTGCAGGTCAGGTCGCCACACACGAAGGCAAGCCCGCGATCGGCGACATCACATCGGATAAGGCCAGCCAAAGCCCCGACTCCAACACATCTTCCCGCGTCACCTTCGCGACAAGCATCAAGACAGTCTTCACCAACAGTATCCTCGCCTTGCTGTTCTGCATCATCTTCCTCTCGAACTTTGGCTACGGTGCCTTCGATCCGCTGGAGTCGTTCTTCTACCGCGATGTCCTGCATGTCGGTGTTGAGTGGATGGGCTGGCTCTCGTCGGCCAGCGGTGTGGGCGCGGTGCTAGGCGCCGTGGTCGCGCTCCGCTTGCCGCCGCACCTGGTCAACCTTAAAACGCTGCTCGTGGCGCTCATGTCCGTGGGCCTGGGAAGCCTGCTCTACGTGGGAACGCCGTACGTGGGTGTGGCCCTCGTCGGCCAGATTGCACTGGGCATAGCTTGGGGCATCGTCAACCCGCTCCACAACACCATCGTGCAAACGACGGCCCCGCTTGAGCAGCTCGGTCGCGTCAACTCGGTCATGGGTTTTGGCAACATGTTCGCCGGCGTGGCCCCGCTGGCGATTGCTCCGTGGCTGGCGGCGACGTTTGGTGTGCAGCGGACGCTCGTAGGGGCGGGCATGGTCGTGACGGCGGTTCCCGCGGCGTTGCTGCTGTTTGGACGCCGGCATTTTGATCGTGCCGCAAGGCAGTAAAACCATCACAACATTCAGCGAAAATCGCGATTTTGCCGAAAAACGTCGAATGTTGTGATGGTTTGCGCTGCGGGTCAGGCCATCCTGCGGGTCAGGCCATCCTTCGGGTCCGGCCACCACAAAGGGGCCAGACGCCTTTGTGGCGATCGGGTCCCAACGGCCTGCGCCTTGGTATACCATGTACGCCGTTCACGAATACACCCCACACCGCCGCACAACCCAGAAAGGCCCCCATGGACATCACCTTCAGCCACATCAAAGCCGTGTTCTGCGATATCGACGGCACGCTGCTCACGAGCCAGCACACGGTGTCCCCGCGCACCGTGGCGGCGATCCGCGCCCTGCGCGAGCGCGGCGTGCTCTTTGGCCTATGCACCGGGCGCGACGCCCACGCGACCGAGGCCATGTACGAGCTCTGGGGCATCGAAGGCCTGGTGGACGTGCTGGTTGGCTGCGGTGGCGCCGAGGTCATCGACCGCGCGCACGACATCAACGAGCTGAGCTATCCGCTGCCGGGCAAGACCATCGCGCGCATCTGCGAGCACATGGCAGACCTGCCGGCAACGCCCGTTTGCCCTCGGGACGGCGTGCTCTATGTGCCCGAGAGCAATGCATGCGTCGAGCACCTGTCGCGTGTCGACGGCGTGCCCTACAAGGTGGTCGACTTTGCCGAGTTTTTGCGCGAGCCGCAGACCAAGGTGATGTTTACCATGGCGCCCGAGGCGATGCCGCAGGTCATCGAGCGGGCGTCGTCGCTCGCCGACGACACCGTTAAGGCGGCGGCTCTTCAGACCACGCAGCGACTCTACGAATTCATGGATCCGCGCGTGTCCAAGACGCGCGGCCTTGTGCGCGTGGCGGAGCTCAACGGCATGGAGCTCCAGAACATCTGCGTGTTTGGCGATGCCGATAACGACACCTGCATGGTGACCGACGCCGGCGTGGGTGTGGCCATGGCAAACGGTAGCGACGCCACCCGTGCCGCCGCCGACTTTGTAACCGAGAGCAACGACAAAGACGGCATCGCGATCTTTATCGAGGAACATCTGCTGTAGCGCCGGGGGAGAACCGCCGCAATGGGGATAGGCGCCTTTGCGGTGGCCTCAGGCGATTTGGGCGAGTTGATGCCTAAAATCTGCGCGAGAATCAAAATAACGTTGTCTGAACATTACGCTTCTAACCACCGATGAGTTAAAGATATTCTCATCAGTTTGGTAGGGTATTTCTCCCGGTAAATGACCTACAGCTCATGGTCAATTTTCGACTGTTTACAGGATGTTTACTCTTGAGCAAAATGTTGTGCAAGTAAATCTAATGCCATTAAAAAATGATGGGCAACTAAATTACCAGTAGAAACAAAAAATAGATAGCGAATAAACGAAGGTAAATCTGAGCAATTGTCAAGAGAATTGACAATTCGCTACAAAACTATCGGTTTATTTGCCAAGATGTTCAAACAATCGTTATAATATTCATTTCTAAGCGTGCGCAATTTCAGGTTGCGCAGATACGTTTGATAGTGAAAGAGCAAGATCGCGGTCTCTTGGGGAGGAGACATCGATGAAAGCAAATTCAGACAAATCTAAGCAGAGTAATAAGGCGACGCGCCATGTACTGGCAGGCGTTTTGTGCGGAGCCTCCGTTTTGAGCCTGGTACTGTCGCTCGTCATGCCTCCGATCTCGCAGGCCATTGCCAACGATGACCAGGCAGCTTTTACCGAGGAAGCCGTTGCAGACGAGAACACTTTGGGCGAGGAGGCCGGTGCAGACAATTCTACGGGCAAAGACGCCGAAAACCGGATTAGTGACGACGCTGAGGGTGGCGAGGGAGAAGACACTGCTGCGGCGGATCCGGCTGCCGATGACACGGGAGCCGAGAGCGCTGCGCAGCCCGCGGATGATGGGCAGTCTGTCGATAAGGCCGCTACTGTTGCAAATGAAGGTGAGGCTCGGGAACTTGAAATAGATTCGGAGGGGTACGCGCTGCTGAAGAGTGACAATGACCTGTCTACGTACCTTGCCCTTCCCGCGGCGAACAAGCCCGCAAAGCTGCGTCTGGCTGCTGATATTAGTTCGAGCGAGCCGATCCCCATCAACGAAAACACTACGATCAACAAAGACACTACGATCGACCTTGCGCATCACAAGCTTTATTACAGCAGCGGTAACAATGACATAGGCGACGCTGGTCGTACATTTATCACAATTTCAAAGGGCAAAACGCTAACTGTCGAAGGTAAGGCGAATGACTCGTGGACTGAAGTTGCCAGTGGTGATCCTGGTCGGCTAGCAACGATGCAGTTCGATGATGAAAGTGTTCCACAACAACTCACATACTACGTAACTGAAAGCACGCCTAACGGTCTTGGTACTAGCGAAAAGACCTACCTGCACACTGTTACCGATTTCGGCGCTATCGTTGCATGCAAAAAAGGCTATGTAAATCGAGTCATTTCCGTTGAGGAAGGGGGCACGCTCAACCTTAAGGGTGGCATGATCACAACGCCTCGTACCCTGGGCAGCGACGGTCACGTTATTCTCTCTCAGGGCGCTGTCAATATTTCTGGCGGTTACGTCACCAACGGCAACGGCGGTGGCTGGGGCGGTGGTCTGTGCATAACGGGCGCGAATGCCAGCCTCGAAATGACAGACGGCGTGGTCGCGGGAAACAAGGCAGCTTCTGGCGGCGGCGTCTATGCTGACAACGGAGCCACCTTGAAGCTTACGGGTGGAATCATCTCTGGCAACGCTACGTACGGCGAGGCGGATGGTCTCGGTGGCGGCATCTTGGCTTCGGGCGGTAGTGTGACCGTTTCTGGTGGCTACATCACTAACAATAAATACGCCAAGTATTGCGGCAACGATGGCCAGGGTGACCATGGCGGCGCTGGGCTTGCTGCCAATAACGGCGCCCATGTCGCCATTTCCGGTGGCCAGATTACTGGCAACTATTCCGAGGAAGCTGGCGGCGGCGTTTACGTTACCAATATTTTTCATTCAGGTATGGCATGGCTCGACATTACGGGAGGAAATATTGCCTCTAACGTGAGCTACAAATCTGAGGGTGCTGGCATTCGAGTGGGCCAGAAGGTTGACGCGATGATAAGTGGAGCGTCAAAAGATAGCCCAGTCTACATCACTAATAACCACTGCATGTCTCGCTTTGACTGGGGCGGAGGCGGCGTCTTCGTTCAGGGCGATTCGGATAACGACGCATCTAATGCTGGCAGGCTCTTTGTATACAGCTCGTATATAAGCAGCAATACCGCTGGTGGCTATGGTGGTGGCGTTGCAGTCTGCCCGACGGGCAAGACGTTGGTAACGAACACTGAAGGCACGGCAATCTTTGGCAACACTGACGCTCAAAACGCTGATTCTTACGATGAAAATGACAATGACAATAATGGTAACCCTCATCTTTCTGGTGGCGGCCACAAGAAGACTCAAGACAAGTACGCCTATAACTCGGTCGATAAAAACGGCGAACATGTTTTTCGTGACAGTGGTCATGCCGATTTCTTCCTCGCAGCGGAAGGTCACATAACGCCGGTCGCAGTAGTAACCGGCAAGATGCTTGGCGATATAGACGCCAAGTATTCGGGAAGCATTGAGCTAACGGATCGCATCACCATCCCCGCCAACGGTGTTGCTCAGGTAAAAAATAGCATCGGTCTGACTTCGGGTGTTAGTGCCACGGATAAAACGGCGACTGAAGCAGTACAGAAAAATGCGACAACCTTCATCACGGGCAACTATTCTTGGAACCATGGTGGCGGCATCATGTCGAATGGTGACCTGTACTTGGGTCAGCCAGCAGACACGTATGTCTATCCGAGCCTTAAGCTGAAGGCGACCAAGGCGCTGTCCGGCCGCAAGATCAATAACGGGGAGTTCTCCTTTACGGTCTACCGCAAGGATTCGGTTGATCCTTTCGCTAGCGGGGTATTCAATCATGACGTTTGCACCCCGGTTGGAACTGCAAGTAATGTTGATGGAGGCAACATCACGTTTAACCTTGGTGAGCAGTCTGCGGCGAACGGTACGGCTGGCACGATTACATACTACCTAGTCGAAAATGCCGGAAAGGTTTCCGGCATCACATACGACCCCGCCGTGTACGAGATTAAGGTGACGGTCGAAGACCACCCGACTGTGCTCATGACTGTTCCGACTCGGGACGATCCGAACAAGACCATAGAGCTCAAAATCCATAACTACAAGATCAAAGACGTGAGCGCGGTCGAGCATCCCAAGGGCGAAACTGACTCCCAGAACGTTTCTGTGAAACCAGATGCTACTGAGGGTTATTATTCGATTGACGGCCCCGACGGGGGAAAGACCTTCACCAACAAGTACACCCCTAGTGTTTCCTGGACTCCTATGGCGACTAAGATCGTTGAGGGTGGCGAGATGAAGAAGTTTACACTTCAGCTCGCGACAGACAGCCGCTTTAGAGACACAGACATCATCGGTACTGCCGAGACCACCTCTGGTAAAGATACGAAGCAGACGCTTTCGTTCAAGGACGCCACTGATAAAGATAAAACGATTGAGTTCAAGTACTCGCTCTCTGATATCAGGAATAATTCCGACGACCCGGGCGGCTCCACGGGTGGCTCTTTCAAGACCTTTACGTACTATGTGCGCGAGAAAACCGACGGTTCGCAGTTCTCGCACTACACGTACGACCAGTCGGTCTATAAGTTCACGGTTGTGCCAACGTATGACACCGAAAAAGGAGAGATCAACTGTAGGGTGACCTACATGAAGGGATCCGTTGACTCCAAGGGCGATTGGACAGCAGACTCCAATGCCAAAGAACGGACGTTCATCGACACCTCCACCCCCAACTCCACCGACACCTCCATCCCCACCTTCACCAACACCTACTCCACCTCTTTGCCCCTTTCTGGTATGTCGGGCGTCACTCTGACGTACCTTGCCGGCGCGGCGGTGCTTTGCGCTGCTGCGGCCTGGATGCACATTCGTCGCAAGGCGAATGCGAAGGGAGGTAAGCGTCGTGAATAAGAAAGTTTGCTCCTTCCCGATCTTGTTTGCGCTGCTTACCCTCCTGATCGGCACCTGCGCGGTTGTGTTCCCCGCTTCCGCGCAGGCCGCGCCGACCTCGACCGGTTCCATCACGGTGAGCGGCACCGTGGCGCGCAGCTACGACGCCTACCAGATCTTTAGCGCCAACGTCGTCGACGGCGACAGCGACGCCAAGACCGCCACCGATCTCGCCTGGGCAAGCGACGCCGTGCGCGACGCCGCGCTGCCCGTGCTGCACAGCGCTGGCATGCCCAAATCCCAGACCACCGCGCAGGAAGCTTCCGAGTGGCTCAACGCCGATTCCCACCTTACGAGCGCGCTGAGCGCACAGCTCGCTCGTTCCCTCCAGAGCTCTGACGCCGAGTCCGTGGCCCTTAACGCGGGCACGACGGCCGAGCTGTCCTGTGGCTACTGGCTCATCGTCGCGGACGACGCCACCATTTCCCAGGACGAGGCCGGCACCGCGCCGATCATGGCGCTGGTCGGCGGCAGCGCCGTCACCGTCAAGCCCAAGGCGGCGAACCCCAAGGTCGTCAAGCACGTGCTGGAGGACAGCACCGCCGCATGGCAGAAGGCCGCCGACGCCACGGTCGCCGACGACCTGTACTGGCGCCTCTCTGCCACGGTCCCGGCGGGCCTCACGGCCTACGACGCCTATACGGTGCGGTTCGTTGACACCATGAGCGCGGGGCTCGACCCCTCCAAGGTGGCCGCGAGCATGCGCGTGTACGTGGCGGCGGGCGCGGACGGCGGCTTTGACGCCGTCTCGACCGGCAAGGACGGGCGCGTCGGCACCGAGCCCGCGAAGGGCTGGACCGACATCACGGCCCAGTGCAGGGTCTCGGTCGACGATAAGACCTTCATCGCGCGCACCGGCGACCTGATCGCCGCGCTCGGCGGGGTCGACGCCTTCACCGCGGGCGCCCGCGTGGTCGCCGTGTACAATGCGCCGCTCAACAGCGCATGCAACCACGGCATCGCGAAGGGCAACCCCAACGAGGTCTACCTGCGCTACCCGCGCTCTCCCTTTGCCGACCAGTCCGGCGACGCCGGCTTTACCCGCACGCCGAGCGACGATGCGTGCGCCTACACCTGGGATCTCGCGCTCACCAAGCGCGGCAGCGACGGCGACAAGCCGCTTGCCGGGGCGGTCCTGAGCATCGCCGACGACCGCGGTCGCACGCTGACGGCCGACGTTACGTGGGATGCGGAGGGCAAGGCCACCGTCACCACGGGCGAGGACGGCCGCGTGACCGTCTCGGGCGTGGACTCGGGCAAGCTGGAGGTCCGCGAGCTCAAGGCGCCCAAGGGCTACACCGCCTTTGAGGGCACGCGCTCCGTGACGGTCAAGGCCGAGGGCCTGGACGTCGACCAGGTGGCCGCCGCCAAGCCCAAGCTCACCATCACGGCTGAGTCGCCCCTGCGCGCCGACAGCGCGGACGGGTCGACGGGCAACCTGGAGGCGTCGCTCATCAACACACCCACCGGCACACCCCCTAGCATTACCACCGGAGGCTTTATGCCCTCGACTGGCGATATGGCAATGTACGCCGCGGCCGCCGCAGCGGTCGCCGGAGCCGCGCTCATCGTGGTCGCGCTCCTGGTCAAGCGGGGAGGTGGCAGCCATAAAGAGTAGCTGGCAGCCCCACAGAGAGCGGGGCGAGACGTAGCGAAGCAGATGCTAAGACACAGACAGACAGATTTAGATCAAATGGAATTCGAGCAGAAAGCAGAGGAAAAGAAGATGAGCATGAGCAAGAACATCGCACGCCTGGCAGTAACCGCCGGCCTCACAGCAGCGCTGAGCTTCGGCGGCGTGATGGCCCCGGTGACCATGGCGTTTGCTGATGGTGCGACTACTTCGACCAATAGCATCACCATCAATAAGAACGAAAAAAATGGTGATGTGAAGTACAAGGCCTACCAGATTTTCAAGGCGGATGTTATAAACGAGGACAACAAAAAGGTTGTTTCCAATGTTGACTGGGCCGTGCCCGAGGCGGTTCAGGCGAACATAATTAGCGCAATCGAGGAGAGCGATGGCTATGCCGCAACAAGCAAGCAACTTCCCACAACGGGAGCGACTGCACAGAACGTAGCTGACTGGCTGGCTGCGAATATCCAGAACGCGGGGGCTGTGGATAACGATGCCCTGCTCAATAAGATTGCCAGTTTGGTCGAGGTTACCGATCCCGTCAATCCAAAGGACGCTATCAATGCTGCGTTCGATGCGAACACCCAGGTTTCCTTCAGTGAATCGGGCTACTATCTCTTTATGACTGACAGCAACAGCATTAGCGCAGCAACTGATGCAAGCAAGAAGGCAAATACCGGCACTTCGCCAATTTTCGCTATTGTCGGTGGCGACCCCGTTATCGTTGCAGAGAAGACCAGTATTCCTACAGTCAGCAAGGCCGTCATGGATGACAAGGATCAATCTTGGGAAACAGGGACCAACGGCGACCCCAATAAGGCCGCAGACTCAGCTATGGACGATTGGGTCGATTATAAACTCGTCGGTACGGTTGCGAGTAATATCGACACCTATAGCGGCTATAACTACGTCTTCACGGACAAACTGCCTGATTCTATGACGCCCAAGTTCGTTGATGACAGTGAGAATAATGTTCCGGATGTCACGGTTACGATCGACAACCAGATCGTTAAGACTGATGCCGAGCATGGCTACACTAAAGAGTTCTCGGATGCCAACGAGCTTATCGTTAAATTCAAAAATCTTAAGGATTGCGTTAATGTTGAGAATAAGCCCATTACCGTCAACGCTGACTCTAAGGTGACCGTCGAGTACAAGGCAAAGCTCGACTCTACCAAGATCTTTCAAGACGGTAAGATCAAAGATGAATTCTACGGTTTGGTTGGTAAAGCCCAGGGAAATAAGGTTACGCTGACTTATTCCAACAATCCGCACGGCAATGGCATCGGCACCACGGTTGAGAACCTTGCTTATGACTACACCTACGGCATCAATGTCACCAAGGTCGGTAGTGACGCTGTAGATGGCAAAAACCCGACTCTTTCGGGAGTTGAATTCACTCTGCAGGAGAAGAAAGGCAATGGTACCGAAAACAAGTACATCGACGCTAAAGGCATAAAACATAACGAGGGCGAAGTGGTAAAGCTTACCACGGATAACAACGGTAAAATTAATGTTGTCGGTCTCGATGAGGGCACCTATGTCCTCAAGGAGGTTAAGCCTGCCCCTGGGTACAACAATTCCGCAGCAAGTGGTATTACCTTCACTATCATCCGCACGCTCAATCAGACCGGTACGGATGTAACGCCTGATGCTACGAGTGCCATCGTGGCAGGTCAAGATGTTGTTCAGGCTGACTCTGCAAAGGCTGAGGTCGGCAAGCTCAGCTTCACCATTGTCGACCAGAAGGGCTCTGGCCTCCCGCTCACCGGTCTTAACGGTGTGACCTTCACTTGGATCGCTGGTGGCGCGGTGCTGTGCATCGGCGTGGCGCACCTCATCCGCAGCCGTAAGCAGGCTGAGGAGTCCGAGCAGGAGTAACGCTCACTCACCCATCCCTTTGGCAGGTGGGATGTGATGGCCATGAGACTTGCGGACACTTTTCTCGTCCATCCACGTTCTTGCTTTGCCATTCTCTTTTCGGGGCAGACTCCGCACTGGAGCCTGCCCCGTTTTTTGGGGATAACGCGGCCAGCCTCCATCGTCCGATGCGAGCGTTCGTCATCGCGTTTCTTGACTCGTATGAGGTTCGGTTTAAGGTCCGTAGGCG
>CABRFG010000017.1 GCA_902470095.1 uncultured Collinsella sp. | reverse complement strand
CATTATAAAACGCGGTAAACGCGACGAGCCGGTGGGTTGGTTTCCATTCTGTTTCGCGGCCTGCAACCGACAGGTGTATTTGCGGGTGCAGGCCGAGTCGCGGTCGTGCGTCGGGGGATTATACTGAGACAAGCATAAAGAATCGGCGCCCCTGTTGTGCGCCGTGGCATTAAGAGGTGCATATGGCAGAGAAACTCATTCCGCTGGAGGACGCGCAGTCGATTGTTCTGTCGCACGTTGCTCCGACCGATCTCGTCGAGATTCCCGTGTGGCAGGCCGCCGGTCTTCCCTTGGCCGAGGACGCGGTGGCCGATATCGACATCTCGCCGTTTGCCAACAGTGCTATGGACGGATATGCCGTGCGCTCGGCGGACTTGGCGCAGGCGTCTGGCGAGGCGCCGGTGACGCTCGACGTTATCGGACACGAGGCTGCGGGACATGTGTTTGAGGGCGTAATCGGCGCGGGCGAGACGGTCCGCATCATGACGGGTGCGCCGGTACCCGAAGGTGCCGATGCCGTGGTGAAATACGAGATCGTCGATGTGCTCGACGGTGACGGCAACGAGGGCTCGCGTGTGAGGTTCTCGGCGCCGGCCAAGGTGGGGGAGAACATTCGCTCTGCCGCCGAGGAGGCCCATGCCGGCGACGTCGTGATGCACGCCGGTGAGGTTGTGGCTCCGGCCGGCGCCGGCCTGCTGGCAAGCGCCGGTTACGCGAGCGTGAAGGTCCATGCCGCTCCGCGCGTGGGCATTATCTCGCTGGGGACGGAGCTGGTCGCGCCGGGTGAGCTGCCGGCGCGCGGGCAGATTCGCGATTCCAACTCCTCGGCGTTAATGGCCGAGGCACTCGATGCCGGCGCCGACCCGGTGTTCTTTGGCATTGCGCCCGATGATGAGCAGGCGATTGCCGAGCTGGTGCATCGTGCCGTGCAGGAGTGTGATTTTGTCATTACGAGCGGTGGCGCCTCGGCGGGCGACTACGACTACGTGACGGCGCTCGTCCGGCGCGAGGGCGAGGTGCTGTTTGACCGCATCTCGATGCGTCCGGGCAAGGCCATCACGTTTGGCTTGCTCGGGGGTAAGCCCTACCTGGGGCTTTCAGGCAATCCGGCCGCGGCGTATGTGGGCTTTGAGATGCTCGCCCGTCCGGCGATTCGCAAGATGCGCGGCTTTGCCGAGGGTCCGCGTCCCGTGCAGCAGGCGACGCTCACACACGGTGTGAAAAAGCGCCAGGACCGACGCTTCTTCGATCGCGCCACGGTTTTGCGCGACCCCAAGACCAGTGAGCTGATGGTGACCGAGGCCAAGACGCAGAATTCGGCGCTGCTCGGCACGATGCAGCGGGCCAACTGCCTGCTGCGTATTGACGAAGGACCGTGCGAGCTCAAGGCGGGAGATGTCGTGGACGTTGTTCGCGTCGACCTGCCCGAGGGCACCGTGTTGTAGGAGGAACACTATGGAGCTGAAGATATCGATTGTGACGTGCTCGGATACGCGCGATCTTGCCCAGGACGAGGCTGGAGCCGCACTCGAGGAACTTATCGAGGCGCAGGGCTGGACGGTCGCCTCACATGTGGTCGTGCGCGACGACGCCAGCGAGATCGGTGATGCCATTGTGGAAGCCGCCGATGAGTGCCACGCCAATGTCGTGCTCACCTGCGGCGGCACGGGGCTTTCGATGCGCGATGTGACGCCCGAGGCGACGCGTGCCGTCTGCGACCGCGATGTGCCGGGTATTGCCGAGGCGATTCGCGCGTACTCGATGACCAAGACGCGCCGCGCTATGCTCTCGCGCGCCGTGTGCATGCAGCGTGGGCATACACTTGTCATCAACTTTCCGGGATCTACGAAAGCGGCCCGCGAAAGCTGGGAGGCCATAGCGGACCAGCTGGAGCATGCGGCTCAGATGACAGCGGGCGGCGGACATACCAACTAGGTGGTTTACCTGCGGCGGGGCGACCTGAACGGCTGCTCCGCTTTTGTTTTCCGCCGAAGCGACGCCGAGGTGCACGGTAACTCGAAACTATATTCTCTGACGAGAATAATTTCTCACTATCATTATTCTCGCAGAAGTATAATCTGATTGCAGATTAAAGCCCGCGGTGGGGTACCCGGGCACAAGGTCCGAAAGGGTTGAATATGTTCGATATGGTTTCTCGCCGCGGTTTTGTCTCGCTTTCTGCTGCCGCTGCCGCCGGCCTTGGCCTTGCTGGCTGCTCGGGCAACAAGACGTCCGAGCTCGCTGGTTCCGATACCGGCTCAGCCAGGTCTTCCTCTAAGAAGAAGGCTGTTGAGCTGCAGGTCTTTGCCGCCAACTCGCTCGAGAAGGCCCTGCCCGAGGTTCAGGATCTCTATACCGACCAGACCGGCACCACGTTTGCCGACACGCAGTTTAAGGCGTCTGGCGACCTTGTCGAGCAGATGCGCGCCGGTGCCGCCGTCGACGTGCTCATCACGGCCTCCAAGGGCACCATGGATGACGCCGAGACCGCTGAGCTCGTCGATACCGATACCCGCGAGGATATGTTCGTCAACGACCTCGTGATCATTCGCGCCGAGGGCTCCGACACCAAGGTCGAGGCCATCGCCGACGTCGTGAACCTGGACGGTAAGATTGCCATTGGCGACGCCAAGACCGTCCCCGCCGGCAAGTACGCCAACCAGGCCCTGGCCTCCGTGGGCCTCTACACCGGTACCGAGGGCGACGACGGCGAGTATGCTCCCGAGATCGCCGACAAGGTGGCCCTGGCCGACAAGGTCGGCACTGCTGCGTCTTACGTCTCTACGGGCGACTGCGTGGCTGGTTTTGTCTACAGCTCCGACATCTTCCGCTACGACGGCATCGAGGAGGCCTTTGTGTGCCCCGAGGACTCGCACAAGCCCATCGTGTACCCGGGTGCCGTTGCCGAGAGCTCCGAGCACGCCGACGAGGCCAAGGCGTTCATCGACTTCTGCCTGACCAACAAGAAGGCCCAGAAGATTTGGGCCAAGTACGGCTTTGAGCTTTCCGCGTAGTGCGGCTTGGCGCGATAATTCCATCGTTTTGTTTTTCACTTCGTCCTTGTATTCGCTTGGAGCTTTTCGTGCTTAATAGATTCCGCATGCTTGTCGCCTGTGCTTTGACCTTCGCGCTTTGCTGGGTGCCGGGATTTGCGTTTGCCGGGGACGCTGAGCACGGGGCCCAGGTTGCTGCGACCGCTCATGGGCTTTCCTATGGGATCGAAGGTTTTGAGCGGTTGGCCAAGGGGACCGCTCGTGCCATGGAGGGCCAGCCTGAGGGCTACCGGTTTCCCGTTGACGAGGACGTGGACCTTGTAGTGGCGCCTGCCGCCGATCGCGTTGTGGTGTGGCTATCGCCCAAGGCGGTCGAGAAGTATGGGTTGGATCCGCAGGACAACGAGTGCGTATCGGGTCTCAAGGCCCTCGTCTGTGAGCTCGACAGCGCAAACTGCATGGGAGGTGCGCAGCTGGGGGACGTGGATCTTCCTTGGTATGTCACGGCGGAAACAACGTTTGATGCCGGCGGGTATACCTATAGCTTTGACGAGCGCGGTGCGGATGGGGACCGCTATGTGGTGATTGCATCAGCCTCGGGTGATGCCAAAGGCGGCGCGCGTTGGCTTGATAGCGCTCAAATGGTAGAGGCATCGTCTGTCGTGTTGCGGGATGAGCAGGGCCCCTTGACCTCCTTGGCCTCCTTTTTGGGCGACATCGACTATCGTCCGTTTTGGGTGTCTATCAAAACGAGCGGCCTCGCCCTGCTGATCTCCTTTGCGCTGGGCCTGTTTGCCGCATGGAAGACCATGGGTACTACGAGCCGTATCAAGGGCCTGCTCGACTCGGTCTTTACCATCCCTATGGTGCTGCCGCCCACGGTCTGCGGCTTTCTGCTCCTCATGCTGTTTGGCCGCTCGACCGGGGTGGGCCAGTGGCTGATCGCGCACGGTGTCTCGATCGTCTTTACGTGGCCGGCGGCGGTGATCTCTGCCGTGGTGGTGTCGTTTCCGCTCGTCTATCGTACGGCGCTCGGAGCCTTCGAGAGCCTCGACACGCAGATGCTCGATGCGGCGCGCACGCTGGGCTGGTCCGAGCGTCGCATCTTTACCAAGCTTATGATGCCGCTTGGCTGGCCCTCGATTGCCTCCGGTACGGTGCTTGCCTTTGCCCGCGCGATGGGCGAGTTTGGCTGCACCCTGTTCTTTGCGGGCAACTACGCCGGCATTACCCAGACCATCCCCATCGCCATCTACTTTGAGTGGATGGGCGGCAATACGTCGGTGGCCCTCTTTTGGGTCGTGGTCGTAATTGCGTTCAGCTTCTTGGTCATCCTGTTTATCAACATGTACACAGCACACTCGCAAAAGTATCGCGAGCGGGGCCTTTCCCGCGCGGAGCGCAAACAGGCCAAAGATTTCGCCGGACAGGGCGATTCGCTCGACCCAGTCGGCGGCGATGCGCTGCGTATCGATCGCGAGGCATTGGCTGAGCTCATGCGCGATGAGCCCGCTATGCAGGGAGGTCGATAGGCCATGTCACTCGTTCTGGATATTAAAAAGCGCTATCCGGAGTTTATGCTCGATATGCAGCTTGAGGCCGGCGAGGAGCGTGTGGCACTGCTGGGCGCCTCGGGTTGCGGCAAGAGCTGTACGCTGCGCTGCATCGCCGGCGTGGAGACGCCCGACGAGGGCAGGATCGTCGTCAACGGCGTGACCTTTTTTGACTCGGCAGCGGGCATCAACCTGTCGCCTCAGGAGCGAAAATGCGCCCTGCTGTTCCAAAACTATCAGCTGTTTCCCAACATGACGGTTGCCGATAACGTATGTGCCGGCGTAAAGGACGCGGGCGACGCCGCGGCGCGTAAAAAACTTGCCGAGCGCTACCTGGGCATCTTTGGCCTAGCCGATTTTGCCGACCGCTATCCCGCGCGCCTCTCGGGCGGTCAGCAGCAACGTGTGGCGCTTGCCCGTATGGTGGCGGCACACCCGGGCATCTTTATGTTCGACGAGCCCATGAGCGCACTCGATTCCTATCTTAAGAGCGCCCTCGAACAGAACATGCTCGACCTGTTCGATGTATGCAACCGCACCGTGCTCTATGTGAGCCACGACATCGACGAAGCGTGCCGCCTGTGCCAGCGCATCTGCGTGATGCACGACGGGCATGTTGAGGAGATCGGCTCCGTCGAGGACGTGGTCCGCCGTCCGCAGACGCTGGCGGCGCTGCGCCTGACGGGCTGCAAGAACACAAGCCGGGCGCGCAAGATCGGCGACGAAGAAGTTGAGGCCCTCGACTGGGGCATGACCTTTAACGTGGGTCGCGAGGTTCCCGATAATGTGGCGTACCTGGGCATTCGCGCAAGCTACTTCCATGTTGACAATCGCGCGGAGCGGGGCCGTAACAGCTACGATTTGCACGTGGCACGTGTGAGCGATTCGCGCTTTGAGCGGCTGGTGCTGCTGGACGTGCCGCGTGCTGATGCGCCCACGCGTTTGCAGTGGAAGGTCAACAAGGTGGGCGTGCCTGTCGACGAGCTGCCACAAGCAGGCGAGACGCTTCGCATGCATTTTGATGCCAGCAGGATCCATCTGGTTTGTCGATAGCGCCGGGTAATGCCGTCGGGGCATATAAGCCTCGGCGGCTTTGTTTTTGCCGTTCGCCGAATGAGGAATGACAAACTCTTATCAAATAAGATAATTATTTATTAAACGACGGCACACGAGGTTGTCGTACGAATGTCAACGGTGTTCGCATGGTCGACGACCGTTGATATAGTTGACCTCAACTTGTAGAGGAGGGTGCGCACATGCCGCAGACGACATACATTCGCCGCGTTGCCGCGCGTGCCCTATATATGGCTCGGAGCCGCATATGAGCAGGTATGTTCACGGCTCCGGGAGAGACGACGCACAACTAAATAACCGTCTGCAAGGCAGGTTCCCTAAAATTCCGGGTTTGAGCACGGCCGGACAATCGCCGTCCGTCGTGCATCGATACCGCCGTTATCCGTTTTTGGTTCGAGAGGGGAACCGTCATGGCTGAAGAATTTGATTTCCATCCGATGTGGGAGAGCCTCGGCATGAATCTTGCCGACCACGACATGCTGCTGGGCGCCGTGGGCCAGATGTACGGGGATATGTTCCTGACGCAGAACAATCGCCCCAAGTCTACGTCCTACCTGGATTTTGTCGCCACCAACATCCACAGCGGCCGTATTAAGGAGATGCTCGACAAGAAGGAGGCCGGCGAGGCCACCAAGATCGTCGGCTCGTTCTGCGTCTACGTGCCCGAGGAGATCGTACTTGCCTGCGACGGTATCCCCGTGGGTCTGTGCTCGGGTGCCGACTGGGCAACCGATAAGGTCGAGGAGCACCTGCCGCGCAACACCTGCCCGCTCATCAAGAGCTTTGCCGGCTTTAAGCTGGGCGAGGTCTGCCCCTACATTGAGTCGAGCGACTTGGTGGTGGGCGAGAACACCTGCGACGGCAAGAAGAAGGCCTACGAGTTCTTTGCCACGCAAAAGAACATGTACGTCATGGATATTCCCAACGTACACGACGAGTCGACGCTCGTGACCTGGAAGGCCGAGGTCAAGAAGCTCGCCGACAAGATCGAGGAAGAGTGTGGCGTCAAGATTACGCCCGAGCGTCTGAAGGCCGCCATCCACGCCGTCAATGAGAAGCGTCGCGCCCTGCAGCGCCTCGCAGCCACGCGCGCTGCCGACCCGGCGCCCATCAGCGGTCTCGACAGCCTGCTGACCGTTCAGGCCGCCTTTATGGACGACACGCCGCGTCTGACCGGAGCCATCAACGATATGGCGGCTGAGTGCGAGCAGCGTGTCGAGGCCGGCGAGGGCGTGGCGCCCAAGGGGACCAAGCGCATCCTGTACACCGGTACGCCCATGGCCGTGCCCAACTGGAAGCTGTTCAACCTCATCGAGAAGGCCGGCGGCGTCGTGGTGGGCGAGGAGTCCTGCACGGGCTCGCGCTACTACAAGGACTTGGTCGATGAGTCTGGCGAGACGGTCGACGAGATGCTCGACGCCATCGCCGAGCGCTACTTTAAGATCAACTGCGCCGTCTTTACGCCCAACGACCAGCGTATGAAGGACATTGTCCAGATGGCCAAGGACCTGCATGCCGACGGCATCGTCGACGTGGCCCTGCAGTTCTGCACGCTCTACGAGATGGAGTCGTTTGCCGTGGAGAAGGCCGCCGAGGAGGCCGGTATTCCGTTTATGCACATCACGACCGACTACGCCGGCGAGGACGCCGGTCAGCTCCAGACCCGCATCGAGGCCTTCCTCGAGACGATTTAGCTGCACCTGCGCTAAGCTGTGCCGCCGGGTGTTCCTATCCACGCAATAGGGATTTCTCTGTTGCCGTGCCGGTCGGTGTCCGGATGCACCGCAGGGCGCCGACCGGCTTCGCATAGCTGCCGGGGCGGGGATTTCCGCCGTCCCGGCAGATTCTGTCCGTTTGTTCAGACACGAAAGGAACTCAATGAACAACGATCTTTTCAAGGCGGGCGTCTCCCGTCGCGGTTTTCTGACCGGCTCCGCTGCCCTGTGCGCCATGGCGGGCCTCGGCCTCACCGGCTGCGGCGGTTCGGGCGCCGAGAGCGGTAGCGCCGCTGCCTCCGGCCAGGATGTGGAGTATCGCGACGAGCTGCAGATCGCGCTCCCGGCGAGCCCGGACGGTCTCGATCCGCACACCACGTCGTCGCTTGTGACCATGGACATCATCTGCAACGTCGTCGAGCCGCTCTTTGGCCTCGATAGCGACTACGAGCCCCAGCCCGTGCTGGCCAAGGGCTATGAGGTCTCCGACGACGGCCTGACCTACACCATCAAGCTGCGCGAGGGCGTCACCTTCCACAACGGCAAGGAGTTTGGCTCCGAGGACGTCGTGGCTTCGATGAACCGCTGGCTCACCGTCAACGACCGCGCCGCGAGCCTGCTGCCCGGCGCCACTTTCGCCGCCTCGGGCGACCACGAGGTCACCTGCACGCTGACCGAGCCCGCCATCGACTTTCTGATCATCCTGGGCAACCACTCCCAGTATCCGGGCATCTTCCCCTCCGAGGTCATCGAGGCCGCGGGCGATTCCGGCGTGACCGAGTACGTGGGTACCGGTGCCTACAAGTTTGTGGAGTGGAAGCAGGACCAGTACGTCCATCTCACCCGCTACGAGGACTATGTCGCCGCCCACGGCAAGGCTTCGGGCTACACCGGCAAGGTCTCCGCGCCCACCAAGGACATCTACTATCAGTTCGTGACCGAGGCCTCCACGCGCGTGAGCGGGTTTGAGACCGGCGAGTACGATATCGCTGGCGAGATCCCCACCGAGAACTACCACGACTTCGACGGCAACGACGACGTCAAGCTCTACACCCATAACGCCGGCGTTCTGACCGCCTTCCTCAACATGAACGAGGGCATCTTCGCCGACGAGGAGATCCGCAAGTGCGCCCTCATGGCTATCGACTGCGAGGCGGCCGCTCTTGCCGCCTATGGCGAGAAGGAGCTCTTCAACATCGATCCCAACCTTGGCAACCCCGAGAACACTCAGTGGGCGACCGACGCGGGCAAGAAGTACTTCAACCAGGCCGACGCCAAGGCCGCCAAGAAGGCTCTGGCCAAGACCTCCTATGCCGGTGAGACGGTCAAGCTGCTGACCACCCCCGACTACAAGGATATGTACAACGCCACCGTCGCGCTGCAGGAGCAGCTCGAGAAGGCCGGCTTCACCGCCGAGGTCGACAGCTACGAGTTCGCGACCTTCATGGACATCCGCTCCGGCAAGCCCGAGCAGTGGGACCTCTTTGTGGCCTCCACCAACTACAAGCCCATCCCGGCCCAGTCCCTCTCGGTCTCCAAGGCCTTCTATGGCCCGTCCGACGAGAAGGCGCTCAAGCTCGTGGCCGAGACCCGCACCGCCAAGGACACCGACGCCGCGGCCAAAAAGTGGGCCGAGGCTCAGGAGCGCCTCTATGAGATCGCCGTCATCGAGCCGCTTTGCCACTACGCTTCCATCACGGGCACCCAGGCAGACGTCGAGGACGTCGAGGTGCTCGACGGCGCCATCGTTTGGAACGCCAAGCGTCCGGAGTAATGCAATAGATGGCGTGGCGGCTGGAGGGGTCTGGTCCCCTGTGGCCGCCACGCCCTGTCCACGTTCAGAGGGGAAATAGACGCCTCGCATGTTGAAGTACACGCTCAAACGTATAGGCGCGATGGTTCCGGTGATGCTCATCATCTCGGTCGTCGTGTTTTTGATTATCTATCTCACACCGGGTGACCCGGCCTCTTCGATGCTCGGCATGGAGGCTTCGGCCGACCAGATCGAGCGCGTCAACGATAGCCTGGGACTCAACGAGCCGCTGCCGCAGCGCTACGTTGAGTGGATGGGCGGCGTGCTTACCGGCGACCTGGGCGATTCGTATTTTATGCGCCAGCCCGTCACGCAGGCGATCGCCGAGCACTTTGGCCCCACGCTATCGCTCGCGCTTCTGGCACAGCTCATCGCGCTGTTGATTGCACTGCCCTGCGGCGTCGTCGCTGCCCTCAAACATGGGTCGCGCACCGACGCGGTCTTGCGTGTCGTTGCTCTTTTGGGCGTGGCGATACCTGGCTTTTTGATGGCGCTCATGCTTATGTGGCTGTTTGCCGTCACGTTGCGTGTGTTCCCGGTGGCCGGCTATGCGCCGCTATCGAAGGGCTGGTTCAGCCATTTACACTATCTTGCGTTGCCGGCCATATCGCTTGGATGCGTTCAGGCCGCACTGCTCATGCGCATGACGCGTGCGAGCGTGATCGAGGCCATGCAGCTCGATTGCGTCAAGACGGCGCGAGCCAAGGGCGTCTCCGAGGTTCGCGTGGTGCTGGCCCATGCCCTGCGCAACGCAGCGCTGCCGATTCTCACCTCGGTCGGCTATTCTTTTGGCGCTCTGATTACGGGCGCCGTGGTGACTGAGGCCATTTTTAACATCCCTGGTTTGGGCCAGCTGGTCACGAGCTCTATCGAGCGTCGCGACTATCCGGTGATTCAGGGCGTGCTGCTGGTCATCGCCTTGTTGAATTCGATGATCAATCTGGCCGTCGACCTTGCCTACGGCGCTTTTGACCCGCGCGCTCGCAAATGGGGCGATGCATGATGACAAACTTTAAGAAGGCTCTTGCCAACAAGGGGCTTGTGGTCGGCGGCTGCATTTTCCTGGCGATTGCGCTGATCGCGCTCGTCGGTCCGCTGGTGTGGACGGTTAATCCCAATGCGCAGGAGATGACGTTGCGACTTTCGGCACCTTCGCCCGCGCATCCCTTTGGCTGCGATGACTTTGGCCGCGACTTGCTTGCCCGCGTCATCGCGGGCGCGCGCGTGTCGCTTGGCGTTGGCATTGCCGTCACGCTTGCGACGAGTGCGCTCGGCTTGGTGATCGGCGCCTATGCGTGCTACAACGAGAGGCTCGATCATATTCTCATGCGCATCTGCGACGGCCTTATGTCCATTCCGGGCGTGCTTTTGGCTATCGCACTCATGGCCATGATGGGTGCCTCGGTCTGGAACGTCATCATCGCGCTCTCCATCGTCTATACGCCCAGCATGGCGCGCATCGTGCGCTCGCGTGCGATGGTGGTCAAGGAGGAGCCCTTTGTGGAGGCCCTGCGCGTGCAGGGTGCCTCGACCGCGCGCATCGTGTGGCTGCATATCGTGCCCAACGTTATGGCACCCTTCCTGGTGCAGGCGACCTTCGTCTTTGCCGAGGCCGTGCTCTCGGAGGCCGCCCTCTCGTTTCTGGGCCTGGGTATCAAGGCGCCCGACGCCAGCTGGGGAAACATCCTGCAGGCGGGCAAGAACGTGATGCGCAAAGCCTGGTGGATGATTTTCTTCCCGGCAGCGGCCATCATCGCGAGCGTGCTTTCGCTCAATCTGGCCGGCGACGGCCTGCGCGACGCCCTCGACCCCAAGACCAAGGAGGACTAGCCCATGGCTCAGCATCTTTTGGACGTGCGCGACCTCTGCATCTCGTTTGTGGGCCGCGATGGCAACGCGCTGGAAGCCGTCAACAAACTCAACCTACATATCGATGCCGGCGAGATCGTTGGTGTTGTCGGCGAGTCCGGCTGCGGTAAGTCGGTGTTTGCCCAGAGTGTCATGCGCCTATTGGAGCATGAACAGAAGATGGCCTATGAGGGCCAGATTGTGTTTGATGGTGAGGATCTGCTAGCGCGTCCGCTCAAGACGATGCGCAAGGTGCGCGGCTGTGACATCGCCATGATTTTCCAGGACCCTTTGAGCTCGCTTAACCCCGTCATGACGGTCGGGGCCCAGGTCGTCGAGGCCGTGCGGGCCCACCGTAAGGTGAGCCGACGCGAAGCCCGCAACGAGGCTCTATCGCTGTTGGAGCGTGTGGGAATACGAGATGCCGCGGCCCGCTTCGACATGTATCCGAGCGACTTCTCGGGCGGCATGCGCCAGCGCGTGATGATCGCCATGGCGCTTGCCGGTCATCCGCGACTGCTGATTGCCGATGAGCCCACCACGGCGCTCGACACGACGACTCAAAAACAGATTTTGGATCTCCTGCGCGACCTCAACAGTTCCGAGGACATGGCGGTGCTTTTTATCAGCCATGATTTGGGTGTCGTCACGAGCATCTGCTCGCGCGTGCATGTCATGTATCTGGGCCAAATCGTAGAAGAGATCGACGCCTGCGGCCTTATGGAGCGCCCGAGCCACCCGTATGCCCAGGGGCTCATCGCGAGCATTCCGCCGCTCGAAGGCGAGCGAGTTGACACGCTGGCGGATATTCCGGGCACTGTGCCGCCGCTTACGGCAATACCCTGTGGATGCCGCTTTGCGCCTCGTTGCGCCCGGGCGGACGAGCGTTGCCGCGCGCAGGAGCCTCCGCTGGTTGCCGTGAACGCGTGCGACCGGTCTAAATGCTGGCTTGTCGAGAAAGGGGAGTGCCATGGCTGTTGATAGCGAAGCCCTGCTTAGGGTCTCACATCTGACTAAAGCGTATCCCATGCCGGGCTCAGGTTTTAAGCGTCAGGCCTTTACCGCCGTGGACGATCTGTCGTTTGAGATCGCGCCGGGCGAGGTCTATGGCCTGGTTGGCGAATCCGGATCGGGCAAGTCGACGACTGGACGCCTGATCTGTGGTCTCGAGCGTGCGGATTCCGGCTCGATTGTCTATCGCGGGCACGACCTCGCCACGATGTCGGAGCGCGAACGCAAACCGTTTCGCCGCGAGATCCAGCTGGTATTCCAAGATAGCTCTACGGCTTTTGACCCGCGCAACCGTGTCGGCCGCATTTTGGAGGAGCCGCTGATTATCGCCGGCGTGCGCGATGCGGATGAGCGCCATGAGCGCGCGCTCTCGGCCCTGGCCTCGGTCGGTCTTCTGGCATAGCATTATGACCGCTATCCGCATGACCTTTCGGGGGGACAGCGTCAGCGACTCAATCTGGCACGGGCGCTTATTTGCGAGCCGCGCCTTGTGGTATGCGACGAGCCGGTCTCGGCGCTAGACGTGTCCGTTCAGGCCCAAGTGCTCAACTTGCTTCGCGACCTGCAGCGCACGACGGGCGTGGCGATGCTGTTTATCACGCATGATATGCGTGTGGTCCGGCATATGTCCGACCGGATTGGCGTGCTCTACCACGGTCGTCTTGTCGAGGAGGGCGCGGCCGAGGACGTGATCGCGCACCCGAGCGATCCGTATACGCAGGAGCTTATCGACGCCATTCCCTAGAGGATGCTTCCTTTTGGGTATGGCGTGGGTTTGTTGTTTAATTGTCGGTATATCGGTGCAAGAGAGGGGAACTACTATGGCCGATATCGAGGAACAGCCGTTGCCGCGCACGTTTGAGGAGTTCAACGAGCAGCGCAAGGCGGCGTTTATTCGCGTTAAGGATTACAAGCAGGCGGGTAATCGCCTGGTCGGTTTTCTGTGCAGCTATACGCCGCTCGAGATTATCGATGCCGCGGGCGCTGCAAGTGTGGCCTTGTGCGGTACATCCGACGAGGTGATTCCCGAGGCCGAGAAGGTGCTGCCGGCAAACCTCTGCCCGCTCATCAAGTCGACCTACGGTTTTGCTTACTCGCAAAAGTGCCCGTTTACGTACTTTAGCGACATGATCGTCGGTGAGACCACCTGCGACGGCAAGAAGAAGATGTACGAGCTGCTCAACGAGCTCAAGCGCACGCACATTCTGCATCTTCCGCAGGGTCGCGATCGCGCCTATGAGCGTGAAGGCTGGTACGAGGAGTGCCGCCTGCTCAAGGAGGAGCTCGAGAACTTCTACGGCATCACGATTACCGACGATGACCTGCGCGCTGCCGCCCGTCGTCGTAACCGCTTGCGTGCGGCCCAACTCGAGATGTTTGCGCTGCAGGCCAATCAGCCGGCGGCCATGAGCGGCGTCGACCTGATGAGCACCATGTTTGCCGGTACGTTTAGCTTTGATATCGAGGCCTATACGCAGCAGCTGGAGCAAAAGGTCGCCAAGCTGCGCGAGGCCTACGACGCGGGCGAGCGCCCGGTCGCGGCGGATGCCAAGCGCATTCTGATCACCGGCTGCCCGGTGGGCGGCGTGATCAACAAGATCGGTCGCACCATCGAGTCCAACGGCGGTGTGGTCGTGTGCATGGACGACTGCTCGGGCGAGCGCACGGCGGCCATGATGATCGACCCGGAGGCCCCCGACATCCTTCGCGCCATCGCCGACCGCTACCTGGATATCAACTGCTCGGTCATGACGCCCAACAACGGTCGTATGGAAAACACGCTGGCCATGTGCGAGAAGTATCACGTCGATGGCGTAGTGGAGAGCGTGCTCCAGGCGTGCCACACCTTTAACGTGGAGAGTGCGCGCATGCAGGAGGCTGTCGAGGGTGCGGGTATTCCGTATATGAAGATCGAGACCGACTACAGCAACGGCGACATGGGCCAGATCGAGACCCGCATCGCCGCCTTCATCGAAACCCTGTAGGACAAATGCGGCAAAAGGATAGCTGCTTTGCCGTATAGAAGGAGGATGTCGTGGTTGGCATTGGTATCGACATAGGCTCGACGGCCGCGAAGGCTGCAGTGGTGGAGACGGATGGCGCCATTGCGTGGACCTGCGTCATACCGACGGGCTATTCGTCGGTCGATGCGGCGGAGCATCTGCGCGGCGAGCTTGCCGCGGCCGGCTATGACGTGGCTGCCGACGACGTGCGCGTGATCGCGACCGGCTACGGTCGTGTCGCCGTGCCCTATGCGCACAAGGTCGTGACCGAGATCACCTGCCACGGCACCGGTGCCGTGCGCCTGTTTGGCGATCACGGCACCGTGATCGACGTGGGCGGTCAGGACACCAAGGTCATTCAGCTTAAAAGTGGCCGTGTGGCCAAGTTTGCCATGAACGACAAGTGCGCCGCCGGCACGGGGCGCTTTTTGGAGATCATGGCCGACCGTCTGGGTATTTCCCAGCAGCAGATGGCCGACCTGGCGCGTTCCGGCGAGCCCACCAAGATCAGCAGCATGTGCACGGTGTTTGCCGAAAGCGAGGTCATCAGCCTGATCGGTCGCGGTGAGCCGCGCGAGAACATTGCGCGTGGCGTGATCGACAGCGTGGTCTCGCGCGTGGCGACCATGGCCGGGCAGGCCGCGGGCGCCCCGTACTACCTGACCGGTGGCCTGTGCGAGAACGCCTTCGTGGTGGAGCGGTTGGGCGAGCTACTGGGGTCGCCCGTGACCACCTCGCCCCAGGCTCGCTTTGCCGGCGCCATCGGCGCGGCTGTCCGCGCCGCCGCCTTGGCCTAGGGGTGTACCGCGACATGCGCATCCTCAATATCTCGGCGCAAAAACCAGATAGCACCGGCAGCGGCACCTACCTTGCCGCGCTCGTGCGCGAGCAGATCGAGACGGGGCATCGCGCCGCCGTGCTTTGCGGCGCGGCACCGGGTGATACCCAAGGCGAGCTGGACCGGCGTGCTGCCGTGTTTGCCGTACCGTTCGAGTCGCCCGAGCTGCCGTTTCCCATCTGCGGTATGTCCGATGTCATGCCCTATCCCTCTACACGCTATCGTGACCTGACGCCTTCGATGCTCAAGGCATTTGAGCGGGCATTTGCTGCTGCAATCGATCGGGCGGTGGCTGAGTTTCGGCCCGATCTGGTGCTCTGCCATCACCTGTATCTGGTGACCGCATTGGCGCGCGAGTGCGTCCGGGGCGTGCCGGTTGTTGCCGTGTGCCATTCGACCGATCTGCGCCAGCTTCGTTCGCATGCGCTCGAGCGCGATCGCATCGTAAGTGCGGTTCGTCGGCTCGATGCCGTCTTTGCGCTCCATGCTGAGCAGGCTGAGCAGATTGGCCTGGTGTGCGGCGTCGATGCCGATCGCATCCACGTGATTGGGACGGGCTACGACCATCGCGTCTTCTGCCGCGACGCAAGCGTGGCGAGGCGGCCGGGATCGCTTGTGTACGTGGGCAAGATTTGTTTTAAAAAGGGCGTAGAGTCGCTGGTTCGAGCCGTGTCATTGCCGATTGACGATGGCGTCCGCCCATCTGGCTTGGTACTTGTGGGCGGCCGCGGGGACGATGCCGAGTACGCGCGTATCGAGCGCTTGACCGCGGCCTCGGATGTGCCGGTGACGCTGGCGGGGCGCCTGGATAGCGATGAACTCGTGCGTGCCTACCGCAGTTCCGACGTCTTTGTGCTGCCTTCGTTTTACGAGGGTCTGCCGCTCGTGACGATCGAGGCCCTCGCGTGCGGCTGCAAAGTTGTGGCGACCGATTTGCCCGGCGTTCGTCCCTGGATGGAGGCGATGCTTCCCGGTGCTCCCGTGACGTGGGTGGCGTCGCCGCGTATGACGGATGTCGACACGCCCGTGGCGGCCGACCTTCCGCTGTTTGAGCGCGCGCTGGCAGATGCTATCGCGCAGGCGCTTGCGGCGCCGCCTTCGACGTTCGAGCCGTCGGCGGTCTCTTGGGAAGCGTGCCTGGGGCGTATACTTAAAGTCGTTGATTTGTTGGAAGGGGGTTCGTATGGCTAAGGACACCATTAAGCTCACATCCATGACGGCCGCGAGCGGTTGAGCCGCTAAGCTGGCTCCCGGAGCCCTCGCCCAGGTCCTGGGCGACTTGCCCAATGTGCATAACGACAACCTGCTCGTGGGGTTCGATACCTCCGACGATGCGAGTGTCTTTCGCGTAGGGGAGAACTTGGGCCTCGTGCAGTCCATCGACTTCTTCCCACCGATGGTCGACGACCCGTTTCTGTTTGGCCAGATCGCTGCGGCCAACTCGCTGTCGGACATCTACGCCATGGGCGGGCGGCCGAGCCATGCCATGAACCTGCTTTGCATCCCGAGCTGTCTGGGCGTTGAGGTTGCCGGTCAGATTCTGGCGGGCGGTGCCGACAAGTGCGTCGAGGCGGGTTGCTCCATCGCGGGTGGCCACACCATCAACGATGACGAGCCCAAGTACGGCCTGTCCGTGAGCGGTTTTGTCGCGCTCGACCGCATGCTCGCCAACAGCGGCGCGCGCGTGGGCGATGTCCTGCTGCTGACCAAGGCGATCGGCTCGGGCATCATCACCACGGCCATTAAGGGCAAGCTTATCGAGCAGGACGAGGCCGCAGCCATGTTTGACTCGATGCGCGCCCTCAACGAAGCCCCGATCCGTTTGGCCGAGGGACTCGGGCTTCACGGCTGCACCGACATTACGGGCTTTGGCCTGATCGGGCATGCGTGCGAGATGGCCGAGGGCTCGGGCGTGCAGATTGAGCTCGCGTCGGGGGCGGTGCCGCTCTTTGACCAGGTGCTTGATATGGCGCGTCTGGGCATTATCCCCGCGGGCTCCTACCGCAACCAGGATTTCTTTGGCCCGCGCGTGACGGCCGACGATGACCTGGAGCCGGGCATGCTCGACGCGCTGTACGATCCGCAGACCTCGGGTGGTTTGCTCATCGCGGCGCCCGCGGCGGATGTGGATGAGCTTGCGCGTCGCCTGGATGCCGAGGGGCGCGTTGCCGCCGTTGTCGGGCGCGTGTGCGAGGCGGAGCCGGGCGGTCCTGCCGTCCGCGTTGTCCGTTAACGGTTTGTTTATTCAACTATCTATCGTTCTTGATTGATTCATTCGAAAGGAATTTACTATGTCTACCAAAATTGAAGTCAATGCCATGGGCGATGCCTGCCCGCTGCCCGTCGTCAAGACGCTTAAGGCACTCAAACAGCTTGACGGCGAGGGCGCCGTGGTGACCTCGGTCGACAACGAGACCGCCGTCAAGAACATCTCCAAGATGGCGCAGGAGAAGGGCTGCACGGCCTCGGTCGAGAAGATCTCGGACGCCGAGTGGCACGTGACCGTCGCGACTTCTGGCGCCGTTGCCGTGGCCGATCCCGAGCAGGATGGCGCTGCCTTCTGTGGTGCCAGCGCCAGCAAGGGCAAACTCGTCATTTCCGTCTACACCGATTGTATGGGCCGTGGCGACGACGAGCTGGGCCACAAGCTCATGAAGGCCTTCATCTTTGCCGTGACGCAGCAGGAGGAGCTGCCCGCGACCATGCTGTTCTACAACGGCGGCGCCAAGCTCACCGTCGAGGGCTCTCCGGTGCTCGATGATCTGAAGGGCCTGGCCGAGCAGGGTGTCGAGATTCTCACCTGCGGTACCTGCCTCGACCACTATGGCATTAAAGACCAGCTTGCGGTGGGCGAGGTCACCAACATGTACGTGATCGTGGAGAAGATGGAGCAGGCCGTGCGCGTCGTGCGCCCGTAGCATATTGGTTGGAGTTGTCATGAGGGAGAAGCGCCCGGCGCTTGTCATCACGTTTCCCACCACGGCGGCCGCCATGGGCTGCGAGTCCCTATGCATCGAGCGCGGCCTTCCTGGGCGAACGATTCCCGTGCCCGGGGAGGTCGCTGCCGGCTGCGGTCTGGCGTGGAAGGCGTTGCCTGCCGATGAGGAGCTGCTGCGCGGCGAACTCGCCGCGGCGGGCGTTCCCACCGAGGGCTATACCGTGATCGATATGTGGGAGGTCGTGCGATGATCTATCTGGATAACGCGGCGACGACCATGCACAAGCCGCAGGCGGTCATCGATGCCGTGACGCAGGCGATGTGCTCGCTCGGCAATGCCGGGCGCGGTGCCACGTCGGGTGCGCTTGACGCCGCGCGTACCATCCACGGCTGCCGCGCCAAGCTTGCGCGCCTTTTTGGTTGCCCGAGGGCGGACCATGTGTGTTTTACGCCCAACTCCACCGCGGCGCTCAACACCGCTATCAATGGCGTGGTGCGCCCCGGCGACCGCGTGGTCACGACGGTGCTTGAGCACAACTCCGTGCTGCGTCCGCTCAATCGCTTGGCGACGGAGCAGGGTGTGACGGTTGAGCATGCGGGCTGCGACGCGAACGGCGCGCTCGACTACGACGAGCTCGAGCGGTTGGTCACGCCCGGTACGCGTGCCGTGGTGGTGACGCACGCTTCCAATGTGACCGGCAACGCGGTCGACGTTTCGCGTGTGGCTGCCATCGCCCATGCGGCCGGTGCGCTGGTGATCGTCGATGCCTCTCAGTCTGCCGGTACGGCGCATATCGATATGCAAACCATGGGGCTCGACATTGTGTGCTTTACCGGCCACAAGGGGCTCATGGGTCCGCAGGGGACCGGCGGCCTGGCCGTGGCGGAGGGCGTCGATGTGGCTCCGTGGGGCATGGGCGGCACGGGCGTGCACAGCTTCGATGCTCTGCAGCCGCTTGGGTGGCCCACGCGCCTTGAGGCGGGCACGCTCAACGGCCACGGCATCGCGGGACTTTCCGCAGGTCTCGACTTTATCGAGGCGCAAGGCGGAGTCGAGGCGATCGCGGCGCATGAGCGAGCGCTGGCGGATCGCTTTCTCGCTGGCGTGCGCGAAATCCCGGAGATCAAGCTCTACGGCGCCTTTGACCAGCCGTCGCGCTCGGCGATCGTCTCACTCAACGTGGGTGATATCGACTCTGCTGAGATCTCGGACGCGCTCATGCAAGGGTGGGGGATTGCGACGCGCCCCGGCGCCCATTGCGCTCCGCTCATGCACCGCGCACTCGAGACCGAGCGCCAGGGTATCGTTCGCTTCTCGTTTGGGTATTTCAACACGGACGAGGAAGTCGATACCGCGATTGACGCTTTGCGCGATTTAGCCTGCTAGAGCGTATATACTTGCGGGACGGGTGTTTTTGCCCGTCCCGTTTTTGTTTCGACCCGAAAGGTGTGCATATGGCCTCATCCGCTCCGCGCGGTTTGCGCTCCGACCATGTCGTTACCGTCGGCATTGCGCTGTTCTCGATGCTCTTTGGCGCCGGCAACCTCATTATTCCGCCGCTGCTGGCACTGCAGGCAGGTTCTGCCACGCCGGTCGCCATGCTCGGCTTTCTGATTGCCGCCATCGGCCTGCCCGTCATGGGTTTTATCGCCGTGGCACTTGCCGGAACGGCGCGCGAGCTTGCCGGCCGCGTGCACCCCAAGTTTGGTGAGTTCTTTGTCGCGGCGGTGTATCTGGCCATCGGCCCGTGCCTGGCCATTCCGCGCACGAGCTCCACGGCCTTCGAGATGCTGGTGCCGCTGCTGCCCGAGGGTGTTTCACTCGGCACGGCGCGCCTGGTGTTTGCCGTTGGCTTCTTTGTCGTCGCGTTTGCGCTCACGCTGCGTCCGGGCGTCATCACGCGCGTGCTCGGTCGCATTACGGGCCCCGCGCTCATTGCGCTCATCGTGCTGGTCGTGGGTGCCGCCGTGATCTCGCCGCTGGGACCGGCTGCCGCGCCTCAGGCTCCCTACGATGCCGGTGCTGCTGTGCAGGGCTTTCTGACCGGCTACCAGACCATGGACCTGCTCGCGTCGCTCGCCTTTGGAATTATCATCGCCGAGACCATCCACGAGCTGGGCGTTACCGATGACAAGCGCGTGGCCTTCGAGATTTCGCGCTCCGGCGTGATCGCCGGCGCGCTCATGGCCATCATCTACTG
This sequence comes from uncultured Collinsella sp., assembly GCA_902470095.1. Lineage (GTDB taxonomy): Bacteria > Actinomycetota > Coriobacteriia > Coriobacteriales > Coriobacteriaceae > Collinsella. The sequence continues at coordinate 14,546 of CABRFG010000017.1, read as the reverse complement.
CGGCCTGGCGCTTGCCGGCACGCAGCTCAGCACCGTGATGCCCGATGCCACCAATGGCGCCGCCATCCTTGCCCGCTCTGCCTCCATGCACTTTGGCCTTGTCGGCACGGTCGTGGTCTTTGCGATCTTTTTCCTCGCCTGCATGAACGTGTGCATCGGCCTCATCAGCTGCTGCTCGCGTTACTTCTGCGAGACGTATGTGGTCGAAGGGGGAGCGGAGGCCTCCGAGGAGGCTATGCGTCGTCCCTTTGCGGTTCTTGCCTTTGTGTTCGCAGCGTTTTCGTGCGTGCTCTCCAACGTGGGCCTCGACGTGATCCTTATGTTCTCGGTGCCCATGCTCAATGCCTTGTACCCCGTCGCCATTGTGCTGGTTCTTATGGGCCTGGTGCACGGTTTTTGCGACGCGCATCCGCAGGTGTGGGTTTGGGTCGGCGGCGTTGTCGCGGTACAGAGCGTAATCACTTCGGTCCGCGATGCGTTCTTTGCTGGCGCGTGGCTGCCGTTTGATGCGTTGCCGCTGGTAGATATCGGCGCTGCGTGGGCGCCGGTTGCTGTGGTCGCGTTTGTGATTGGTCTGGTTCATAGCCAGTTTGTCGCACATTCGAGGAGCTAGGGTTTCTGCGCTTGCACAGGCGGGGAGTCTCCCCTATAATTTCCTTCGCTTTGGGACACGCAAGGTCTAGACCTTAGCTGCTCAACACCTTCGGGACGTGGCGCAGTTTGGTAGCGCGCCTGCTTTGGGAGCAGGATGTCGCAGGTTCAAATCCTGTCGTCCCGACCATATCTTGCGGGCGTAGTTCAATGGTAGAACCCCAGCCTTCCAAGCTGATGACGCGGGTTCGATTCCCGTCGCCCGCTCCATAAGATAGATGAATGGCTCTGGTTCCTTTTGGGACCAGAGCCATTTTCATATACATGCCGGGACCCCACATCCCCTCCTAAGTTGCGGTGAAATAGTTCCTGGATTAGCCGCAAAAGCTGTTATTCAGGAACTATTTCACCGCAACTTATTGAGGCCGAGCGGGTTGGGTCGATGATGGGCTCTGTTGTCGAGAAGATGAGGGCAGCCGGTCAGGAGTCTGCGTAGGGCTTTGTGGTTGGTATACCGTAGCCGCGCATCATGGAGCCGAACGCTTTGACATCGTAGGTGTCTGAGAGCTTGAAATGAATGACGTTGTGGCCCATGGCACGCAGGTTCGCGTCGCGCATGAGGGCAGCTCGATAGGTTTTTGCCGCAGTATGTTCCGGATCATTTTGGGCATCGTCCTCAAACTTGCCTAGTCCATGCAGCTCAGCCAGCATCCAAGAGTCGTTTGGCATCTGCCAGCCGTAATCTGCCAAATAATAGCCGGCGTTTCCCGGTCGAGTGATTTCAACCTGAGGTTCGGGAGCGGCAACTCCCGCCAGAATCATTGCCGCCCGTGCTTCGGATTCTCCACCGTTATCCGATCTGTCATCCATGTGTTCAAAAACGTCAAATGCGCGCGCGATGCCGTGAAGTCCGCGGCAGTTTGCTTGTGCATATGTACGCAATTCTTCACGCTCGACACCGTACTCACGAGCCAACCCGTCGACATAGCCTAGTGCATATCGAAAAGCGCTCGTTCGGGCGATATCGACCACCGTGCGATATGGATCCGTTAACGTAAACGGGCCGAGCTGCCATACGTCGCCCGACCGCCAGCGTCGGTATTCAACGAATTCGTACATATCGCGTCTGGTGGAACGTGGCAGCAGCACTTGCACCTTGTCGAGAAGCGAATATGCAGAACCGATGCCATAGAGCAGCGCCGCCGTTGCTCCACAAAACACGGCATCCGGTTCAACGACTGCAATAGCAGATGTCAATTGAAAGATGCGATCTTCGACGCCGAGGTTATTCCAATACGCGGGATCAGCGTAGACATGGTTGTAGAGTCGAATAATCATCTTTTTTTGCATGAGCGCGTAGGCACAGCGTTCATCCCATTTTTTGGTAGCTACAAACAGGTGCCCGCCATGATGGGCCTCGAATAACCGGAAGAACAGCTCTGCTTGCGGTTTGGAACAGCGTTTATCATGACTCATTTTCGACCCTATGGTCTCGAGGGGGAGTGAATGACACTACGCTATCCCATATTTGGTCCGCCAGACCTTGCCATGAACTGACCAAAAGCTTGACGGGGCAGGTCAGAGTCATGAGTTAGAGCCAAACATATCGGCAAACGGTTGATTAGTGCCCCTCGGCGGCACTAAAAACCACCCTTACAGAAAGTTGCGGTGGAATAGTTCCTAAAAGGCCCGTGGAAGCTTGAAAACAGGAACCATTTCACCGCAACTTAGGGTGGGATGGGGCTAGTGGCGGGATTGGTGGCGGAGCTTGTCGATGGTGGAGTCGGTGCTGCGGCTGCGGGCTTCGGCGGCGCGGTCGCGGGCGTCGGCAGCGGTTTGGCGCTGGCGGCGGTAATCGATCATGCCTTGGATGATGGGCTTGCCAAAGCTCACGACATCATCGTTGTAGATGGCGGTTCGGGCGGCGAGGAGGCAGTCGGTAAAGTCCATATGGGTCTTGCCAAAGAGTTTGACGGCAAGGGAGACAACGGTGGGCTCGTCGACCATGACGTCATCGAGCAACTTGGTCATGGCCGTCGCAATCTCCACACGCGGGACCTTGTAGACGTCACGCAGCGTAACGGCGACGCGCGTGATGATCTCGGGGTAGACGCGAGCGGTGCGCGTGGCGATGACCTTGGCGGCGCGCGGTGACAGGACCTCGTCGTCGTCAAGCAGGTAGCGTAGGATGACGGTCTCGTCGATGATGGTGCTACTCATGGATATCTACTTCCTCGGGACCCAAAATCGAATCGTCGCTTTCTGTAGCAAGGTACTCAATCCAGGCGTTACGCTCCTCGGAGCGGCGATTGGGGTCCCCATATGCTTTGAGCGATCCATAGACGGCGGTGCCGTCCTTTGAGCGCACGGCGACCGGCTGAAAGGGAAGCTTGCGCATCAAAATGCTCTGCGCGACAAAAAGACGGACGGCCTCGGCGAGCGATGTGCCCATGGCGTCGTAGAGACGCTCGGCATGTTGCTTGTCTTCCTCGCGAATGCGCACCTGCAGGATGGCTCGTTTTTGAGTCGATGACATCACTGGCCTCCCTTAATGAGCGTGCAATATGAATAGTCATATACAGCAACGGCTAATAATAGCCAATCTTACAACCACTACTTTATTGCATTAGAGTAATTGAGTGTAAACGATATTACAAACGTACTACATCCTTCAGAAATGAGCGTGAAATCTTTCTTGGGCGTACGCGTGTAATACACTCGCCTTTATAGCTTCCAGAGAATAATCCCAACCAGCCCAAACCCCTGCAATACACTCGTATTGCAGGGCCTATGCTCAAGTTTGCCCCCTGCAACTGCGTATATTTAACCTGTATATCGTTGGAGAAACTCTACCGAGTGCATGTTTCGCCGCATGCATTCGATACGTCGATGCCAGGCCACGGGCGGCTTGGGTCAATGTCGACAGGGTCTCTCCGACAAGGGATTCAGGAGGGAGTGAACAACATGAGTAATAAGCGAGTCGTAGCCGATTCTTCGCGCTGCATTGGGTGTCAAACCTGCATGGCGGCGTGTATCGAGGCGCACGACATCCCCGGTAACATCGCCGCGCCGCGCCTGCGCGTGACGCGTACGTACGAGATCTCCGCACCGGTGGCTTGCCATCACTGCGAGGATGCCCCGTGCGCGAAGGCCTGTCCTACGGGCGCCTTGTTCTTTGATCCAAAGAACCATCGCATCGGCGTCAACGAGGACAACTGCATCGGCTGCAAGAGCTGCGTCATGGCATGCCCCTTTGGCGCCGTGAGCGTGGCGACCACGCAGGTCCCCGTCTTGATGGGCGACGTGCGCGTAGGTTCGCAGACTAAGAGCTTCGTGCTCAAGTGCGACCTGTGCGTGGACCGTCCCGGCGGTCCGGCGTGTGCCGAGGCTTGTCCGACCAAGGGCCTCACCCTGGTGGACGAGGAGCGCCTGGCGGAACTGACTGCCGAGCGTGCCCGCGCCACCATCGAAAACGAGGCGTAGGCGGGCGGCCATACAAGCCCAACGATTGTCAAATAAGTACCGATTAATCGGTAGCAGAGAAAGGAAGGAGGGTGTCATGGAGAAGCATAAAGTGATTTGCCCGTATTGCGGCGCCGGTTGCCAGTTTAACCTCTTGGTCCAAAACGGCCAGGTCGTGGGTACCGAACCGCTCAACGGCATCACCAATCAGGGCGAGCTGTGCCTTAAGGGCATGAGCGGCTACGACTTCATCAACGACACCAAGATCTTGACTCCTCGCGTACTGCACCCGATGATCCGCCGCACTAAGGGCGCGGATCTTGAACGCGTAAGCTGGGACGAGGCACTGGATTTCACCGCATCTAAGATGCAGGCCATAATTGACGAATATGGTCCTAACGCTGTCATGACCACCGGCTCTTCGCGAGGCGGCGGCAATGAGGCGAACTACGTTATGCAGAAGTTTACGCGTGCGTGCATCGGCACCCACAGCGTGGACAACTGCGCCCGTACTTGACACGGCCCTACTGTCCTCGGTCTGATGGACACGGTTGGTTCAGGTTGCATGTCATGCTCCATCCCCGGTATGGAGGATGCGGGCTGCATTTTCCTCTTCGGCTATAACCCTGCCGATTCGCACCCCATCGTCGCAAGGCGTATCGTGCGAGCCAAAGAAAAGGGTTGCAAGATCATCGTCGCCGATCCGCGCCATATCGAAACCGCGCGTATCGCCGATCTCTACCTTCCGATCAAGAATGGTTGCAACGTCGCGTTCCTCAACGCCTTTGCCAACTGCTTGGTCAACGATGGCCTCTACGACAAGGAATTCGTCGCCGAGCACACGAACGGCTTTGACGAGTGGTGGGAGACCATCAAGAACTACACTCCCGAATCCGTACAGGACATCACGGGTGTCGAGCCCGCGTTGATCCACCAAGCTGCCGAGATGTACGCCACGGCGAAGCCCTCTGCCATCATTGGCTGGGGCATGGGCGTATGCCAGCAGAAGCAGAACCTGAAGACGGTGCACACCATCGCCTCCATCGCCTGCGTTGCCGGCCAGATCGGCAAACCCAATTCCGGTCTCGCGCCCGTGCGTGGCCAGAATAACGTCCAGGGCTCCTGTGATATGGGCATGCTGCCCAACCTGTACCCTGGCTACCAGAAGGTCACCGACCCGGCAGTGCGTGCCAAGTTTGCCAAGGCTTGGGGCGTGCCCGAGGAAAAGCTCCCGCTCGAGGAGGGCTACAAGCTCACCGACCTGGGCCACCTGGTCGACGAGGGCAAGGTGCACTGCTTCTACAACTACGGCGAGGACCCGGTGCAGACCGAGCCCGATTCGGCCGGAATGCGCAAGACGCTCTCCGAGCTGGATCTGTTCATTTGCCAGGACATCTTTATGACGCAGACGACCATGCTCGCCGACGTCATCCTACCTGCCACCTCTTGGGGCGAGCACGAGGGTGTCTTTACCGCATCCGACCGTAGCTTCCAGCACTTTGACGCGGCCGTTCCGCCCAAGGGCGAGTGCCGTCACGACTGGGAGATCTTCGCGGACCTGTCTACGCGTATGGGCTACCCCATGCACTACGACAACACCGAGCAGATCTGGAACGAGTGCATTAGCCTGTGCCCCAACTTTGTGGGCGCGACCTACGAGAAGATGGCTCCCGAGGGCGGCTACGCCCAGTGGCCCGTCAAGAGCACCGATGTGAACGACCACGGTACGGCCGACATGTTCGCTGGTGGCAAGTTCACCACCAAGGACGGCCGCGCCAACCTGATGGCACACGATTGGGAGGCGCCCTCCGAGCTTCCCGACGATGAGTACCCGCTCATCCTGTGCACCGTCCGCGAGGTCGGCCACTACAGCTGTCGCTCGATGACCGGCAACTGCAAGACGCTGGCGCTGCTTGCCGACGAGCCCGGCTTTGTTCGCATGAATCCCGCGGACGCCCAGGCGCGCGGTATCAAGAACGGCGACATCGTCTCGATCCACAGCCGCCGCGGCCAGGTATACAGCCGCGCCGACATAAGCGATCGCATCAACAAGGGCACGGTCTACATGACCTACCAGTGGTGGATCGGCAAGTGCAACGAGCTGACCATGCACAAGGTCGACCCGGTCTCGCATACGCCCGAGGACAAGTTCTCCGCCTGCCAGGTCGACGCTATCGCCGACCAGGTCTGGGCAGAGGGCGAGGTGGAGCGTCAGTACACCGAGCTCAAGCAGGCTCTGGTGGACGCCGCCGCTCCCCAGGACGTTGAGCCCGGCGCCGCCAAGTTCGACGACGAGACGCACGTGAATCAAATCGTGTAGTCCCGTTCTCGTTGGCTTTTTGGGCCGGGCGTCCCGTACGTTCGGGAGCCCGGCCCGTTATTTTGAAAGGAAGTGGGGATGAACCGCTTCATCGACATCAACCCGGAGAGGTGCATCGGCTGCGGAACATGCCAGTCCGCCTGTGCCGACGCCCACCGGATGCAGGGTCTTCAGGATACGCCGCGCCTGGCGCTCGTGAAGACCGGCGGTATTTCGGCCGCCCTTGCCTGCCACCATTGCGAGGGTGCCCCCTGCGCCGAGGTTTGCCCGGTGAATGCCATCGAGCACGATGGCGATCGCATCCACGTCAAGGAGCAGGAGTGCATCGGGTGCAGGCTGTGCGCCATCGCGTGCCCCTTCGGAGCCATCCATCCCGATGGCACGTCTATCGCCGGTGTCGCAGGCATGTGCGACCCGACGCCTTCGTATCCTAAGTCCCTGAGCAGCCTGCTTACGTGGGCTCCTGGCCAGTACACCTGCGCCGTCAAGTGCGACCTGTGCGCCTTCGATCCGGACGGCCCGCATTGTGTGGCGGCGTGCCCCACCAAGGCGCTGACCGTCATGGGCGGCGCGGCCGATCGCGAGCTCGACGAGGCCAAGCGCCTGCGTTCGATCGAAAACGGTCCGGTCGTCGACGTTACCGCTGTGGCCCAGGGCCTGTCCGAGAAAGCAGAAGGGAGCGTAAACAATGGATAGCATGACGCTGTTTATCGCATCGCTTGCCGTCTCGTGCATCGGTGCGCTCGCCTCGGTTCTGCTGATCAAGGCCGATAACGCCGCCAAAACCGCCGGTTGCCTTATCGGCGCCGTCGCCGCGGTGCTTTCGTTTGTGGCCGGTATCCAGGCCGTGCTGGGCGATATCACGTCGGTCGACACCATCGTGTTCTTCCCGTTTGCCCATTTCCAGCTGCTGCTCAATCAGCTGTCCGGCCTGTTCGTGGCGCTCATCTCGGTGCTCGCGTTTGCCGGTTCGATCTACGGTCTCAACTACTTTGATGAGTACCCGGGCAAAAAGGGCCGCGCTGGCTTCTTCATTAACACCTTCGTGGCGTCCATGATGCTCGTCATCACCGCCGACAACGTGTTTTGGTTCCTGGTCGCCTTTGAGCTCATGTCTCTGACCTCGTACTTCCTGGTCGTGATCGAGGAGAACGAGAACTCCATCCATGGCGGTTGGCTCTACTTTGTGATCGCGCACGTGGGCTTTGTGCTCATCATGGCGAGCTTCCTCACCATGACCAACTTCGCCGGTGGCTCGTTTGCCTTTGCGGATTTCCGCGCTACGCAGTTTAGCCCCGCGGTCGCATCCGTGTGCTTCGTGCTCGCCTTCTTTGGCTTTGGCGCCAAGGCCGGTATTATCCCGCTGCACGGCTGGCTGCCCAAGGCACATCCCGAGGCGCCGTCCAACGTGTCGGCCCTCATGTCCGGCGGCATGATCAAGATCGGTATCTTCGGCATCCTCAAGGTGGGCCTCGACCTGCTCTCCGCCTCGGGCGTTCAGGTCTGGTGGGGCCTTATGGTCATGGTCTTCGGTGCGATCTCGTCGGTCCTCGGCGTGGCCTTCGCCCTGCAGGAGCATGACATCAAGCGCCTGCTGGCCTATCACTCCGTCGAGAACATCGGCATCATTCTGCTCGGCGTCGGCGCCTCCATGGCCGCCATGGGGCTCAACTCGGTCGGCATCGCCGTCCTGGCTCTGATGGCCGCCCTCTACCACACGTTTAACCACGCGATGTTTAAGGGCGAGCTGTTCTTGGGCGCCGGTGCGCTGCTGTACTCCACGGGTACGCGCAATATGGAGAAGATGGGCGGCCTGTTCCGTCGTATGCCGGCAACGGCCATCTGCTTCCTTATTGGCGCGCTTGCCATTTCGGCCATCCCGCCCTTCAACGGCTTTGTGTCCGAGTGGTTTACCTACCAGTCGCTCTTTAACGCCGCCATGCAGGGCGACAAGGCCGTCATGATCGTGGCCGTGTTCGCTGCCGTCGCGCTTGCCATTACCGGCGCGCTGGCCGTCACGTGCTTCGTCAAGGCCTATGGCGTCTCCTTTGCCTCCGCGCCCCGCTCCGAGGCCGCGGCCAATGCCAAGGAGGTTCCCGCCCCCATGGTGTTTGCGCAGGGCCTGCTCGCGGCCATCTGCGTCGTGCTGGGTATTGGCGCTCCCGTGATCGCGCCCGTGCTGGTCGATGTCGCCGCGTCCGTGCTGCATCCGTACGGTGGCGTGTTTGCCGCCGAGGGCATGGAGCTCATGAACCAGTACTCCGGCGCTGCCACCTCCACGCCCGCGATCGCTATTGCGCTCGTGGTGCTCGTCGGTCTTGCCTGCGGTTATCGCAAGCTCAAGACCGTCGGTAAGGTGCAGAAGTCCCAGCCGTGGGCATGCGGCTATGCTCCCAACGAGCATATGCCCGTCGTGGCCACGACCTTTGCCTCCGAGGTTTCCTGGTTTATGCAGCCGCTCTATACGCTGCGTGACCGCTGCACGGCCGTCTGCTGGTCCATCGCGCACTTCTTCCAGAAGCTCACCGGTGTGGCCGAGGCTGTGGAGCCCGTACCCGACAAGGTTCTCGTCGATGCCCCGCATAAGGGTGTCGAGAAGCTCGCCGACCTCGCGACTAAGCTCGAGGGCGGCAACTACAGCATCTATATCTGCTACATCGTCGCGGCACTCGTGGTGTTCCTCGTGCTCGCCGTGCAAATGGGTTAAGGAGGGGAGAGCATGAACAACATCGTATTTGCCGTTCTGCAAGGCGTGGTCGTTATGGCCGTCGCGCCGTTCTTCTCCGGTCTCGGCCGCGTGATCCGCGCCAAGATGCACAACCGTCGCGGACCCAGCATCATGCAGGACTATCGCGACCTGGCCAAGCTCTTTGCGCGCCCCGAGTCCCAGAGCGAGGACGCGAGCTTTGCGCTGCGCATTATGCCGCCGCTGTTCTTCGCCGTCGCCTTTATGCTCGCGATGGGTCTGCCGCTCTTTACGGCACAAAGCCCCATCCCGGTCTTTGGTGACGCCATCACCATCATGTACAGCCTGGCGCTCGCCCGCTTCTTCTTCGCCCTCTGCGGTGTGGATTCGTCCAACGCCTACGCCGGTATCGGCGGCGTCCGCGAGCTGCTCATGAGCGTGCTCATCGAGCCGTCCATGCTGCTGGCGCTGTTTGCCGCCGCCCTGGTGTGCGGTTCCACCGACATCGCCACCATGGGTCAGCACATCATGACGGGCGCCATCGACGCGCCGGTCGCCGTGATCCTCGCCGGCATCGCCTTTGCGATCGCCTGCTACATGGAGCTCGGCAAGCTGCCGTTTGATCAGGCCGAGGCCGAGCAGGAGCTCCAGGAAGGTCCGCTCGCCGAGCTTTCCGGCCCGTCGCTTGCGATGGCCAAGCTCGCCATGTCCATGAAGCAGGTCCTGGTCGTCGCCTGGTTCTGCGCGATCTTCGTCCCCTGGGGCGAGCCCGCGGCCGTGGGTATCGCGGCCGTTCTGGGCGCGGTCATCTTCCTTGTTAAGTGCCTGATCGACTTTGTCGTATGCGGCGTGATCGAGAACTCTTGCTCGCGCTCGCGTTTTAAGGTGCTTGGCAATCAGACCTGGGCCGTCGTTGGCATCGCCGTGCTGGCGTTTGTCTTCGTGGTCGTCGGCGTGTAGGAGAAGGGAGAAACAATGTCATTTGCAGTCAGTCTGTCCCTTCTCGGCTTGGTCGCTATCGCGGCCCCGATGGTGGCCTCGGTGCTCGTCGCCCTGTTCCCCCGTCCGTACGCCAAGTGGTTCAGCGTTTTGGGTGCCGCCGTCTCGACGGTCTGCACCATCGCCCTCGCCGCGAATTTCGCTGGCGCCGGCATGCCCGACACGCAGGTCCCCCTGATCTCGTTTGGGCAGACCCTCGTCATGGGATTCACCTTCGATCGCATGAGCACGCTGCTCGCGCCCGCCTTTGTGGGTATCGGCCTGCTTGTCGTGATCTATTCGATTCCCTATATGAGCGAGAATAACCGTGAGCATCCCGACGCACCGCGTCGTCGCTTCTACGCGTACCTCGCGACCTTCATCGGCGCCATGGCCGGTCTCGTGTACAGCTCGACCCTTTTGGGCCAGCTCGTGTTCTTTGAGATCACGGGTGCGTGCTCTTGGGGCCTCATTAGCTACTACATGACGCCTACGGCCAAGAAGGCCGGCATGAAGGCTCTGATCATTACGCATATCGGTGCGCTCGGCCTGTATCTGGGCGCCGCCATCGTGTTTGCCCATACCGGTACCTTCGCCATTACCGCGATTGCCGGCCTCGACGCCAAGCTCAAGGCTATCGTCCTTTTGCTCGTGCTGTTTGCGGCCTGGGCCAAGTCCGCACAGGTTCCCATGTACATGTGGCTGCCTTCGGCCATGGAGGCGCCGACGCCTGTTTCGGCCTACCTGCATGGCGCCTCGATGGTTAAGGTCGGCGTGTGCGTGTTCGCGCGTGCACTCGTCTCTGCCGGCGAGATCCCCGAGATCGTGGGTTGGGTCGCCATTATCGACGCCATGGTCACCATGCTCTTTGGCTTCCTTATGTACCTGCCGCAAAAGGACATGAAGCGTCTGCTGGCCTTCTCCACGATCGCCCAGCTCTCCTATGTGTTCTTTGGTCTGGGCCTTTCGGTCTTTGGCAGCCAGCTGGCCTTCGATGGCGCCGTCTGCCACATCTTTAACCACGCTTTCGCCAAGACGCTGTTCTTCCTGATCGCCGGTTCGTTCTCCTTTACGCTCGGCACGCGTATGCTGCCCAAGCTTCGCGGCATCGTAAAGAAGTACCCGATCTCGGGCGTGGGCTTCGGTGTCGCGGCACTCGCTATTGCCGGCGTGCCGCCCATGAACACGTTCTTCTCGAAGTTCCAGATCATCGCCGGCGGCTTTTCTGTAGGTGCCGGCAACGTCGCGATCCTGGTGCTCGTGTGCATCATGGTCGCCGAGACCGTCGCCACCTTCGCCTGGTTCCTCAAGTGGATGGGCTATTGCCTGCCCGGCGAGCCGAGCGAAGAGGTCGCTGCGGGAGCCCCGCTTCCCCGTGCGATGGCGTTCGTGTTCATCGTGCTCATCATCATGGTCATCGTCAGCGGCCCGCTTTCGGCCAGCTGGATCGGTTAGGAGGTAGAACGACATGGGTTATTCGATCGTCAACATCCTTGGCGGCCTTCTGATCGTCACGTCCACCATGGTGGTCGTCTCCAAGAACATCAAACATTCCATCCACTGGTATGCGGTGCAGTCGCTGGTGCTCGTGGGGCTTCTCGCTACGCTCGGTGCCACCACCGGTGCGCAGGAGCTGCTTATGTGGGCCGGATCTGCCTTTATCACCAAGGTCGTCCTGGTCCCTTATATCCTCAACCGCGCATACAAGAAGATGGGCGAGCCGAGCGACGCATCACTCAAGGCCGGCCTTAAGCCCGCGTGGGCCATCTGCATCATCGCCGTGGAGGTCGCGATTTGCTTTGCCGTCGTGACGCAGATCAGCCTTCCCACGGCCGAGGTCGCAACGCCTGCGCTCGCTATTAGCTTCGCTCACTTCTTTGTGGGCCTCACCTGCATCATCTCGCAGCGCAACATCATGAAGCAGATCTTTGGTTACTGCCTTATGGAAAACGGCAGCCACGTGACGCTCGCGCTTTTGGCCCCCACCGCTCCCGAGATCATCGAGATCGGTATCGCCACCGACGCCATCTTTGCCGTCATCATCATGTCCATCGTCGTGCGTCGCATTTGGGACGACTCCCACTCGCTCGATGCGCGCGACCTGTCCGAGCTGAGGGGGTAGTCCATGGAAACGTTGATTCTCGCCCTGCTCGCGACTCCTTTGGTGTTCTCGCTGGTTATGGCGTTTTTGCCCAAGAACACGTCCTATAACGTGTTTGCCGGTCTCAACCTGGTCTCCGTCGCAGCTGTCCTGGTGCTGTCGATTATGACGGCCGGTGACGTCCTTATGAGCGGCGACACCGCGAGCGCTCTTGGCCTGTGGTTTCACCTCGATTCGCTGGGCGCCATCTTTGTGCTGCTCATCGGCTTTATCGGTTTTCTTACGGGGCTGTTCTCGCTGCCCTATGTAAAGGCCGATATCGAGGAGGGCTCCATGCCCGCCGAGCGCGCCAAGCAGTATTTTGCGCTGTTTAGCCTGTTTGTGTTCACCATGCTGCTCGCGTGCCTGTCCAACAACATGATCCTCACGTGGGCCGCCGTGGAGGCAACCACGCTTTCCACCGTGTTCCTCGTGGGCATCTACAAGAACAAGACTGCCCTCGAGGCTTCTTGGAAGTATGCGATGGTCTGCACCGCCGGCGTGGCCTTTGGCCTGTTCGGTACGCTGCTGATCTACGCCAACGCCGCCGACGTGATTCCCAACGCCCACGAGGCCGCATTCCTGTCGTGCGTGCTGCCGTACGCCGACCAGTTCGACCCGACGCTCATGCGCCTTGCCTTTGCGTTTATCGTGATCGGCTTTGGCACCAAGGCCGGCCTGTTCCCCATGCACACTTGGCTGCCCGATGCCCACTCCCAGGCCCCGAGCCCTGTCTCGGCCCTGCTCTCGGGCGTGCTGCTTAAGTGCGCCATGCTCGTGATCATGCGCTTCTACGGCTTTACTATCCAGGCCGTGGGCGCCGAGTATCCGCAGCTTTTGCTGCTGATCGTCGGCACGCTGTCCATTTTGGTGGCGGCACTTTCGATGTTTCGCCAGGACGACCTCAAGCGCCGCTTTGCGTACTCGTCTGTGGAGAACGTGGGCGTTATCGCCCTGTGCCTGGGTATCGGTGGCCCGCTGGGTATCGCCGCGGCCCTGCTGCACTGCGTGTTCCACGGCTTTACCAAGACGCTTGCCTTCTGCGTGTCCGGCAACATCCAGCACGCCTTTGGCACGCGTAGCCTGGCTAAGATCCAGGGTGTCGTCGAGGTTGCCCCCGCAACCGCCGCGCTCGCCATCCTGGCACTGCTCGGTCTTGGTGCCTTCCCGCCCTTTGGCATGTTTATCTCCGAGTTCCTGACTTTTGTCGCCGGTGTCACCGCCGGTCCCATGTGGCTGGTCGTCGTGGTCGCCCTCGGTCTTACCGTGGCCATCTCCGCGCTCACCCGCATCGCACTCAAGTCGGTATTCGGTCATGCGCCCCAGGGCATGGGCAAGCATGAGGCCCCGGCGCTCATGCTTATCCCCGAAATCATCCTGGCCGTCATGATCTTGTGGTTTGGCATCGCCACCCCGCTGCCTCTCGTGCACGGTGTGGAGACCGCGACCGGCATCGTGCTCGAGCAGAGCACCGAGGAGCTTCACGCGACGCCGATGTACCGCGCTGTGTTCGGTACCGAGACCGCTCAGAGCGAGGTGGAGTAACGAATGATTGAAACTGAGAACAAGGTGTATGCCCGTCGCTGCGAGAGCCATGTCGAGGCCCTGCGCCGCGCCGTTCCGGGCTGCATCGAGAAGGTTGAGTGGCAGTGCGAGGACCAGCTGACGATCACCGTCAAGCTGGACCGTCTGCCCGAGGCCGTCCACTACCTGTACTACGAGCGCTACGGCTGGATTCCCGTGATTGTCGGCAACGACGAGCGCAGCCTGTGCGGTCGCTACGCCGTGTACTACGTCATTTCCATGGAGGGCGAGGACCCCGGCTGGGTGACCGTCCGCGCCGAGGTCGACCCCGCCAAGATGACGTTCCCGTCCGTGACGCCGTTCGTCCCCGCCTGCGTGTGGGGCGAGCGCGAGCTGCGCGATATGTTCGGCCTGATTCCCGAGGGTCTGCCCGACCGCCGTCGCCTGGTGCTTCCCGACGATTGGCCCAGCGGGCTGTACCCGTTGCGCAAGGATTCGATGGATTACCGTTTCCGCCCCGCCCCCGCGAGCGACATGGAAAACTACGAATTCTTGGCCGACACCAAGGGCAAGGAGACCACGCTCGTCCCCATGGGACCGTTGCACATCACCTCCGACGAGCCCGGCCACTTCCGCCTGTTCGTCGAGGGCGAGACGATCGTGGACGCTGACTACCGTCTGTTCTACGTGCACCGCGGTATGGAGAAGGTCGCCGAGACGCGCCTGAACTATGACGCCGTGACGTTCCTCGCCGACCGCATCTGCGGCATCTGCGGCTGCGCCCACTCGGTGGCCTACGCCGAGGCCGTCGAGGATGTGCGACAGGGTTTGTCCGCTGCCGACCT
>CABRFG010000016.1 GCA_902470095.1 uncultured Collinsella sp. | reverse complement strand
CGCCCTCCGGCGCGCGATCAGCCCGTCATGTAGAACGGAATAAAGTTTGTGAGGCCCTGGCCGTTTGGCCAGGGCCTCGTTTTGTAAGGGCAACAAAAGTAGTCAAAATAGCCCCGTCCCAAATGAGCTAGTTGAGGAGTTGGGCCATGGCGTTGACGAATTTTTGTACTTGGAGGGTTGGCTCGAGCGGGTAGTGCAGAAAGACCGGCACCTCTCGCCCGCAGAGGAACGGCACGCCCACAAAGGCCGGGTGCACGCCCGACCATGCGCCGCAGGTGAGCACCGCGTCGCCCTTTTCCTCGGCTTCGTTAAAGAGCGCAAAGTCGAAGCTATCCACATCGATCACGTCCACGCCGCCGTCGGCCAAAAGGTCGATGCGCAGGCTGTCCATGGCGTCGTTGCCGTGGCGCAGTACGCGCAGGCGCATGCCCTCCAGGTCGGCAACCGTGATGCGCGTCTTGCGCGCCAGCGGGCTCGTGCGCGGCAGGTCGATATAAAACGGCACGTTGACAATGCGGAGCTTTTGGCAGGCATCGCCCCAGCGTGGGGTCGAAAAACTCGACTGCACCACATCGACCTCGCGGCCCAAGCTGCGCATAACGGTCTCGCGCGCGTCGTAGAGGTCGCTTACCGGCACGATCTCAAATCGCAGCGACGGTTCCAAATCGTGGATGCCCGACCACATCGACAGCGTTTGGCGCCCCGGGCACATCATCGACACGCCCAGGCGCACGGCGCCGCCATCGCCCGCCGCGCGTCGGGCACGGCGCAACGCGTCCTCGGACTGCCGCATGATCGAGCGTGCATCGTCCACCAGCAGAGCACCCGCCGGCGTCACCTTGACGCCCGAGTGCGAGCGTTCGAACAGCGTGATGCCGAACTCGGTCTCGAAGCCCGACACCTGCTTGACGAGCGCCGGAGTCGACACGCGCAATTTTGCCGCCGCACGCGAAAAGCTTCCCAGCTCCGCGGCGGCCGATATGGCCTCTAGTCGTCGATCGTACACGTCAATCTCCCGTTTTCGCGCCCGTGGCCACATGGTGCCACAGGGGGTTGTTTTCGCAGGTCACGCGCTCAATTGAGCATAAACTGCATCGCACAGTGTAAACCTACGGTTAACGCCATTCTAACAAATATGCAATTCACCTGCGCAAATGCAAAGCATACGATAACCAGCGAAAACCACGTGGGTCGGTTAATGGGAGCGACCCACAGGGAGGCACAAGAAGACAAGAAGGGAAGTTCCTATGAGCAACTGGCTTAAGCTCGAGGGCGATGTCTGCGCCGTGACTGGCGCGCTCGGCGGTATGGGCGTCGAGATTTGCCGCGAGTTCGCCCGCAATGGCGCCAACGTCGTTCTGCTCGACCTGGACGAAGAGAAGGTCAAGGCCGCAGCCGCCGACCTCGCCGCCGAGTTTGGCATCCACGCCGAGGGTTACAAGATGAACGCCACCGACGAGGCCGAGGTTCAGGCCGCCGTCGATGCCACCATCGCCGACTTCGGCCGCGTCGACGTCCTTGTCAACACCGCCGGCATCCTGCGCTTCGCCGCCATGGAAGACCTGCCGCTGAGCGACTGGGAGCAGGTGCTCAACGTCAATCTCACCGGCTACTTCATCACCTCGCAGCGCTTTGGTCGCGAGATGATCAAGGCCGGCCAGGGCCGCCTAGTGCACATCTCGACCGTTGCCAGCCACTCCCCCGAGACGTTCTCGGGCGTGTACAGCTCCACCAAGGCGGGCGTCAACATGATGTCCAAGATGCTGGCTGCCGAATGGGGCCCCTACGGCGTCCGCTCCAACTGCGTCGAGCCTTGCTTCGTTAAGACCCCGATGTCGGCCAACTTCTACGCCGACCCCGAGGTCGAAAAGAGCCGCAGCCGCCTGATCGCCACGCGCCGCATCGGCGAGGTCAGCGATATCGCCAACGCCGTCATGTTCCTGGCGTCCAAGCGCTCGGACTTTACCACCGGCGACGCCATCAAGGTCGACGGCGGCTTCTCCAACATGATGGGCGACCTCACCGCCAAGCCCGGCGGCCGTCGCGCCTATGCCGACAACTACCTTAAGAACAAGGGTGTCGAGCTCTGGTCCGATGAGTCCGGCGTCGCCAAGCCGACTGACCAGTAAACCAACCCGACAGGGAGGACCCGCAGACACGCCTGTTCCTCCCCCGTATCGATTAGAAAGAGTCCAATGGCTTCCACCAACTCCAACAAGGGTCGCGCCGTCGTGCTTTCCGCCGCGTGCGTCACCATGTTCTTCATCAGCTCCATCGCGCTGTATTCCGTCGTGAGCAAGAACCTGCTCGCCGTCTACCCCGAGTGGTCCAGCGCTCTTACCTGGGCCTTCCCGGTCTTTCAGACCATCATGGCCGTGACGGGCATCTTCGCCGGCCGCATCTCCGATAAGATCGGCCCGCGCAACGTCGTGATCGCCGCCGCCGTGTGCTACGGCCTGGGCTGGTTCATGTCCGGTACCGTCACCGAGCCGTGGCAGTTCTACCTGTGGTTCTCGCTCGTCGCCGCCATCGGCAACGGCCTGGGCTACAACCCGGCGCTCACCACCGGCCAAAAGTGGTTCATCGACAAGAAGGGTCTCGCCTCCGGCATCACCCTGGCCGCTTCGACCGCCGGCCCCGCCGTGCTGTCCCCGGTGCTCGCCTCGCTGCTCATCCCGAGCCTGGGCATCTTTGGCGCCCTTAAGGCGCTCGGCGTCATTTTCTTTGTGACAATCGCCGCCTCCGCCCTGTTCCTGAAGGCCCCCGAGGCCGGCTGGCTGCCCGAGGGCTTCGAGGCCCCCAAGGGTGGCGCACATGCCGGCACCTTCGGCGACCTCACCCCGGGCGAGATGGTCAAGACCCCGCGCTTCTGGGTCCTCATCGTCACCTTCGCCTTTGCCGCCACCGCGGGCACCCTGCTCGTGGGCAAGGTTGCCTCCATCGCCGCCGTCCAGCTCTTCGCCGACCCCACGAGCGCCGCGGCCGTCGCCCTCGGCGGCGTGGTCGTCTCCGCCAACACCTGCGCCAACCTGGTCGGCCGTCTGTCCTTTGGCCAGATCATCGACAAGCTCGGCGCCTATAAGTCGCTGCTCATCAGCCTTGTCGTCACCATCGTCGCACTCGTCATCATGTCGATGAGCTTTACGCAGAGCATGTTCTTTGTGGCGCTCGCCCTGCTCGGCTTTAGCTTTGGCGCTCTGCTCGTCATCTACCCGCCGCTCACCGGTGGCGCCTTTGGCACCAGCAACATCGGCGTCAACTACGGCATCATGTTTTTGGGTTATGCCGCTTCCACCTGGATCAGCCAGCCCATCACCGCCGTGCTGTATCACGCCGAGGCCGGCAGCGCCGCCTACCAGCAGTCCTTCTACGGCGCCATTGTGATCGCCGTCATCGCCGTCGTGCTCACCGTCTACATGATGGTCTCCGACAGCAAGAAGAAGTCCGCCTAGTTTTACCGATGCGACAAAGGGACAGCCCCTTTGTCGCATCCCACCGGTCACCAGTATTAAGGAGTCGAAATGTCTGAGCTCAACCCCGTCCGCATTGCCGTTATCGGCGCCGGCGCCATGGGCCGCAACCACATCCGCTTTGTCACCGAGGAACCCGAGGCCGAACTCGTCGCCATCGCCGACGCCTTTGAGGGCGCTCGCGCCACGGCCGAGGCCGCCGGCGTGCCGTTTTACACCGATCCCGCCCAGATGATGGACGAGGTCAAACCCGAGGCCGTCATTATCGCCACCCCCAACGACTTGCACCTGGGCGTTGCCCGCGAGGCTGCGAAGCGCAATATCGTGCCGTTGATCGAAAAGCCGATCTCCAACGATCTCGAGGATGCCCAGGCCTTCGCCGCCGAGGCCGAGACCGCCGGCGTGCCCGTGCTCGTAGGTCAGCACCGTCGCCACAACCCCTTCGTCAACAAGGCCAAGGAGATCATCGAGTCCGGCGAGCTGGGCAAGCTCACCGTGTCGAGCTTCCACTACATGATCTATAAGAATGACGAGTATTTCGATGTCGAGTGGCGCCGCAAGAAGGGTGCCGGCCCGATCCTGGTCAACCTGGTTCACGACGTCGACCTGCTCCGCTACCTGCTGGGCGAGCCCGTTGCCGTCCAGGGTATGCAGTCCAGCGCCGCCCGCGGTTTTGAGACCGAGGACTCCGCCGTGGTCAACGTCCGTTTTGCCGATGGCGCGCTCGCAAGCATGACCATCTCCGACGCCACCGCCAGCCCCTGGAACTGGGAGGCAACCGCTCGCGAGGACCCGCAGTACCGCCCCTTCGACGCCGACGCCTACTTTATCGGCGGCACTAAGGGCGCCCTGTCGCTGCCCCGCCTGCACCAGTTCTCCTACGACGGCGCCTCCAACTGGCACAAGCCGCTGCAGATGGAGATTCCGGCTGTCGACCCGGCACTGCCACACAAGATGCAGCTCAAGCACTTTGTGAAGGTTGTCCGCCGCGAGGTCGAGCCCGTCGTAACCCCCGCCGACAACGTCAAGACGCTCACGCTTCTCAACGCCATCAAGGAGGCCGCCGAGACCGGCCAGCTCGTCGAGCTGTAATGCCTTAGGGCAGACCGCGGCAAACCCCATGCCAAGCCCCTCGGTCCGCTACCAACAAGCCCCTCTTCTTTGCCCCGCGAGCAGCCTCCTGCCCGCGGGGCATTTTGCTGCCTTGCCGACGATTTTTCTGGGGCGGGGCGGCAAAAGTGGCTAAAAGAGCCCCGTCCCAAAATGACTACTTGGGTGGAGTGGCGGATGGTATCCTTGGTAGCCCTGTGCTGCAAACGCACCTTAAACGCAAGGAGTCCCATGGATCTTATCGCCCAGCTCGCCCGCGAGCTCAACCTTAAGGCCGCCAACGTCGAGGCAGCCGTCAAGCTCATCGACGAGGGCAACACCATCCCCTTTATCTCGCGCTACCGCAAGGAAGCCACGGGTGGCATGGACGACGTCGCCCTGCGCGCGCTCGACGAGCGCCTGTCCTACCTGCGCAATCTTGAACAGCGCAAAGAGGACGTCATTCTGCTCATCGACGCCCAGGGCAAACTTACGCCCGAGCTCGAACAGCAAATTCGCGAGGCCACGCAGCTCCAGCGTGTCGAGGACCTCTACAAGCCCTACCGCAAAAAGCGCATGACCCGCGCACAGAAGGCCCGCGAGGCAGGCCTGGAGCCACTTGCCAACATGGTCATCATGCAGGCCTCGGCCAAGGGCAGCGCGCTCGACGCCGCCGCGGCATACGTCAACGAGGAAGCCGGCTTCGACACGCCCGAGAAGGCGCTCGCCGGCGCGGCGGACATCGTGGCCGAGACGGTGGCCGAGGACCCCGAGAACGTCGCCGACCTGCGTGCCTTTACGCAAAACACCGCAGACATCGTCGTCGAGGCCACCGACCCCACCGAGAAGACCCCCTACGAGCCGTACTACAGCTATGATGAGCCGCTGCGCCGTATACCCAACCACCGCGTGCTGGCTATCGACCGCGGTGAGCGCGAGGGCAAGCTCCGCGTGCGCGTGAACGTCGACGGCGCCGCCGCCACGGCACGCCTCGGCAGCCGTTGGCCCCGACGCCAGGGCGTCTTCGCGCCCGTCTTTGACGCCGCCATCGCCGACGGCTACAAGCGCCTCATGGCCCCCTCGCTGGAGCGCGAGGCCCGCGCCAAACTCACCGTCCGTGCGCAGACCGAGGCCATCAATGTCTTTGCCAAGAATCTCGAGGGCCTGCTCTCGGCACGCCCCGTGCGCGGCGCCCGCGTGCTCGCGCTCGATCCGGGCTACCGCACCGGCTGCAAGGTCGCCGTCATGGACGAGACCGGCAAGCTGCTCGACCACGGCGTGGTCTATCCCACCAAGCCGCGCCACGACGTCGCCGGCACCAAGCGCGAGCTCGCCCGCCTCGTCAAAAAGGACAGCGTCAACACCATCGTCATCGGCAACGGCACCGCCAGCCGCGAGACCGAGGAAGTCGTCTCGGAGTTCATCGCCGAGCAGGCGCCTGAGCTGCGATACACCATCGTCAACGAGGCCGGCGCATCGGTGTACTCCGCCTCCGAGCTCGCCAGCCAGGAGTATCCCGATCTGGACGTCACCGTGCGTGGCGCCATGAGCCTGGGCCGCCGTCTACAGGACCCGCTGGCAGAGCTCGTCAAGATCCCGCCCCAGTCCATCGGCGTTGGCCAGTACCAGCACGACCTTGACCAGGCCGAGCTTTCGCGCACCCTGGGCCATGTGGTGGAGGACGTCGTCAACCACGTGGGCGTCGACGTGAATACCGCGAGCGCAAGCCTGCTGGGATACGTATCGGGCATCACGCCGAGCGTGGCCAAAAACATCGTGGCCTACCGCGAGGAAAACGGTGCCTTTACCGATCGCCGCCAGCTTAAGAAGGTCCCCAAACTAGGACCCAAGGCATACCTCAACGCCGCGGGCTTCCTGCGCATCAGCGGCGGCAAGAACCCGCTCGACGCGACGAGCGTCCACCCCGAGAGCTACGAGGTGGCCACGTCCGTCCTGGAACGCGCCGGCGTTAAAGCCAGCGAGCTCAGCCGCGGCGGCGTGCCCGACATCGAGCGCCGTCTGGGCAGTATCTCGGCGCTGGCAAGTGACCTGAACTGCGGCACCCTCACGCTCATCGACATCGTCAACGAGCTCAAGAAGCCCGGCCGCGACCCGCGCGACGACGCGCCCGAGGTGGTCTTTAGCCGCTCGGCACTTTCCATCGACGACCTGGAACCCGGCATGGAGCTCAAGGGCACGGTGCGCAACGTCGTCGACTTTGGCGCCTTCGTCGACGTGGGAGTGCACCAGGACGGCCTCGTACATATCTCTAAGCTGGCCAACCGCTTTGTCAAGCACCCCAGCGACGTCGTGCGCGTCGGCGACACGGTCAAGGTGTGGGTCGAAAAGGTCGATCGCGACCGCAAGAAGATCTCGCTCACCATGGTGCAGGGCAAGTAAACCGCCAAAGCAAAGGTACCCCCTGTAGCGATGTGCAAAATCGCGAGTATTCTGCAAATTCCACCGTTCCGGATGCCCCTCAGAGACGAAAAAGCAAAAAACAGCCCCCGTTTTAGCGTCGTCAGAGCCAAAACGGGGGCCGTTCCATGCTTCGGTTAACTGATAAAGACCTTTACCTTGCTGAATACTCTCAATTTTGCACGGCGCAGGCGGGGGTACCTTTGCCCACGGCAGGATATGGAAGCCAATCGCCAACTTGCTGGCAAGCTCGTGCCGGCAGCCCCGGCCTTTCCTTTGCCTAGCGCGACCCTCGCGGAGCGCGTGAGCGATAGGGAAAGGAAAGGCCGGGGCGAACAGCCCACGGTACAGTCGGTGTTCGCGCTACGGCAGGATATGGAAACCGAGCGCCGCGATATCCTTGGCAAAACCGCGCACGGTATCGAGCGAGACCTCGTACGGGTCGCGACCAATGTTCTTGCGCTTGGCCAGGATGCTGTTGGGCACCGTAATGATCTGGCAACCGCAGGCCTCGGCCTGGTAAATGTTGATGAGCTCGCGCGTGGACGCCCACAGGACCTCGCAGTTGGGCTTTGCGGCGGCCTTCTTGACCGACTCCGTCATAAACGGAATGGGGTCGACGCCGGTATCGGCGATGCGGCCGGCAAAGAGCGAGATGATGGACGGCGTCTCGGCGTCGACGGCCTCGACCATCTCATCAACCTGCGTAGGCGTAAAGATGGTGGTGACGTTGACCTTGATGCCGTCGGCCGAAAGCTTGCGCACCAGCTCGGCGGTGGACTCGCCCTTGGTGGTCACGCACGGAATCTTGACGTAGACGTTCTCGGCCCAGGTAGCGATCTCGCGCGCCTCGACCTCCATGGTCTCGACGTCGTCGGCAAAGACCTCAAACGAGACGGACACATCGGTGATGTGGGCCAGGACCTCCTTGGCAAACGCGCGGTAATCCGTCACGCCGCCCTTCTTCATAAGGGACGGGTTGGTCGTGAAACCCTGAACGTTGCCGTTCTCGTACATGTCGAGCATGCCCTCGAGGTTTGCACCGTCAGCGAACACCTTGATTGCCATCTGCCTGATTCCTTTCGCTTGCACATGGGCGTTAAACTGCTAAACACTTTACCTACGTTTATCAAGGCGTGAGCTGCGGTTTTTTATCTTCTCGGCGAACGGTATAAACACCTCAGTGTTTGGATTGATAAATCGATTGAGCATGCAAAAGCAAAGAGTCGCAGTTTGAGCAAACGTCAGAACGTGGGATTCATTAGATGAGGCCGAAATGCTGCATCGCTGTGACGGTGCCGTCGTGTGCGACATCATCAGTCACGTAGTCGGCGAGCGCCTTGACCTCGGGCATAGCGTTGCCCATGGCCACGGCCGTCTCGACAGCGGCGAGCATACCCAGATCGTTGCCGGAATCGCCAAAGCCAAAGGTGCGCGCGTTGCCGGTGCGACCCAGGTATTCCAGCGCTCGCGCCACGCCCACGCCCTTGTCAATGCCCTTGGGGCTCAGCTCGCGATTCTGACCACCGGTGTTGCACAGCTCAAACTCGCGATCGATAAAGCCATCATCGTTGGCTACGCGAGCCAGGTCGCTCGCGACGATGCCTACCTTGCCCACGCGCAGACGGCCGTCGACGCGCATTTCCTCGGTGCTGTGCACCACAGAAGTGCCGATCAGAGACGACTGCTCAACGCCCGCGGGTTCCAGGGCAAAAGTAGCCACGTTGGTCTCGAAAAAGGCTTCAATCCCTGCCGCGACCATACGGCGAGCGAGCTCCGCAACAATGTCTTCGTCAAAGCAGTCCTCATGCACCACGCGGCCCTCGACCTCGAGCGTGGCGCCTGCCATGGCAACGATGCCCGCGGGGTCGAGCGCACGCAAGCTGTCCGCGATGAGCCACAGGGGACGACCCGTGCAGATAAATGCCTGGTGTCCCGCGTCGCGCAGACGATGAAACGCCTCGACGACCGTCTGCGAGGGGTGAACCGCCGAAAAGTCCTTGTCGGTCATGTTGTCGGGATCGAACGACGTCAGCGTGCCGTCCACGTCAAAAAAGAGCACGGCGGAATCGGGGCACGCATCAATCATATGGGTTCCTTTCGGAGGCGAGAGTAAACGAAGTATCCATCATATAATGGAGCGACGCAACCAGAGAGGTCACCCATGGAATTTTACGCAAGCTGCCCCGAGGGCTTTGAGTCCGCACTCGCCGATGAGCTTAAACGCCTCGGGCTTTCGCATGTTCGCCGGCTGAAGGGCCGCGCTACATTTGAGGGCGAGCTCGAAGAAGGCTACCGCGCCTGTCTGTGGTCGCGCCTAGCGAGCCGCGTGTTTGCGGTGCTCGGGCGCTTTGAGGCGCAGGATGCCGACGAGCTGTACGATAGCGTTTACGACATCACCTGGGAGACCATCATCCGCCCCGGCGCCACCATCGCCATCACCGCCCGCGGCGTGACCGAGCAGCTGCGCAACACGCGCTTCTCGTCCCTGCGCGCCAAGGACGCGCTGTGCGACCGTCTGGCCGAGACCACGGGCCGTCGCGCCGATGTCGACGTTGCCGATCCCGACGTTCACCTGTTGCTTTCGCTGCGCCAGCGCCGCGCGAGCATCAGCCTGGATCTTTCGGGCGACCCGCTGTTCAAGCGCCTGCCGCCCGCGGCGACCCGTGCCGGCGAGGGCGCGCACGTGCTGCGCCCCGACTACGCCGCCCTGGTGCTGGCGCAGGTCGGCTGGACTGCACTGTGCGAGCGCGAGCTGACGGCCGATGATTACGAGAACGAAGCCCTGCCCACGCTGGTCGACGCCTCGTGCGCCGGCGGCGGCCTGCTGCTGGAGGCCGTGAACATTCTGACTGACCGCGCCCCGGGCGCCGCACGCGAGCGCTGGGGCTTTGAGGGCTGGCAGCTGCACGACGCCGCTCTGTGGGAGCAGCTGCTTGCCGAGGCGCGCGAGCGCGAGGCGGCAGCACGCGAGCGCCAGGCACGCATCGTGGCCGTGGATGTTGACCCCGCCGCCCGCAAGACCGCTGAGCGCATGGTCAAGTGCGCCGGCTACAAGCGCTTTGTCGATTTTTGCGCCGCCAAGTCCGCCACCGTGCTGGACCATGCGGGCGCCGTCGCCGGTGCCGCCGTGGTCGCAGATACGACCGAGACACCGCTTTCGCTCATGCACGACGCCATGACGCTGGTCGGTGAGCTGCGCCGCGCGCCCGAGCTTGCCTCGGCACCGGTCGCCGCGCTCACCCGCGATGGCCTTATGGCCCGCGCACTCCATGCCGAGCCCGCGCGCTCCATTGCCGTCATGCCCAATAACGAGGAGGCGGCTATTGAGGTTTGGCCCTCGCTCGACCACGCCGCCGCGGCATTCGAAGCTGCGACCAGCGCAAACGCCGAGAAACAGACCGCGGACGCCGTGGACGAAGCCGCCAACACCCCCATGCCCGAACCTGCCGCCACGCTCGACCTGGGCGACGGCAAGCCGCTGCCCGTGCTCATCCCCGAGTCCGAGCAGTTCGCCAACCGCCTGCGCAAGAATGCCCGTCTGCGCCGCAAGTGGGCCAAGCGCGAGGGCGTGAGCTGCTACCGCGTCTACGATGCCGACCTGCCCGACTACTCCGCCGCCATCGACCTGTACGAGGGCTGCCCGCAGACGCCGGGCCGCTGGCTCGTCATCGCCGAGTACGCCGCGCCTAAGACCATCGACCCCGCGCTGGCCCAGGCCCGCATGCTCGACATCTTGGCCATCGCGCCGCGCATCCTGGATGTTTCGGCCGAGCACGTGCACGCCAAGGCCCGCATGCGTTCGCGCGGCGGCTCGCAGTACGGCAAGCAGGGCGCCGGCAAGGGCGCATCGGGCGAGCGCGCCAACATCGCGCGCCGTCGCCTGCCGCTCATCGAAGAGGGCGGACTCACCTTTGCCGTCAACTTTGACGACTACCTGGATGTGGGCATCTTCCTGGACCACCGTGTCACCCGCAACCTGGTGCGCGAGCACGCCAAACAGGCGCGCCGCTTCCTCAATCTGTTCGCCTACACCGGCACCGCCACCTGCTATGCGGCAGACGGCGGCGTCGAGGAGACCGTGACGGTCGACCTCTCCAACACCTACCTGGACTGGGCCGAGCGCAACATGCGCCAAAACGGCTTTGTGGGACCGCAGCATCATTTTGTGCGCGACGACGTGCTCGCCTGGATTCGCGATCAGCGCCAGACGCGCAACCGCTGGGACCTGATCTTTGTCGATCCGCCCACGTTTTCGAACTCGTCCAAGATGGGCCGTCGCACCTGGGATGTCCAGCGCGACCATGTTGAGCTTTTGGCCGGCGTATCGCGCCTGCTCGCACAGGGCGGGTATGCCATCTTTAGCTGCAACCTGCGCGGCTTCCGCCCCGAGACGCGCAAGCTCGCACGAGCGGGCGTCGTGTTGGAAGACATTACGGCGCAGACCATCCCCGAAGACTTCGCACGCAACCAGAAGGTGCACCACTGCTATATCGTGCGCCGCCTGCCCATCGAGGATGCCATGGCCGAGGTCGGCTTTAGTGCCGAGGAGATTGCAGAGCGAACCGAGGAGCTGCGCAACCCCGAGGCCCGCAAGTCTCGTGCAACGGCGCCCGCGCACGCGCAGGCCGGCGACCGAGGGTCGCACGGCAACGGCAAACCCTCCCCCGCCGGCAAGCTCAAAAAGAAGAAGTTCTACGCCAGCAAGCCCAAGGGCAAATAGACAAAGTTGCGGTGGAATAGTTCCTAAAAATGCCTGGCAAAGGCCCAAACAGGAACTATTTCACCGCAACTCATAGTGGGATGGCGGACGCCGTTCTACCCTTGGGTGACCAATCGGTAACCGATGCCCACGTGTGTTTGGATATAGCGCGGATGTGCGGGGTCGGACTCGATCTTCTTACGCAACGTGCCCATAAAGACGCGCAGGCTCGCCAGGTCGCTCTTGGTTGCCGTGCCCCAAATCTCGTGCAGGATAGACTGGTGCGTCAGCACCTTGTCGGCGTTATGCGCCAGCAGGCACAGGAGCTTGTACTCAATCGGCGTCAGATGCAGCTCCTCGCCATCCATCGTGGCGATGCCGGCATCAAAATCGATATGCAGCTCACCGGTATCGAACGAGCCCTCGGAGGCAACACCGCCCGTTTGCGCATACGAGAGGCGCCTGAGCGTCGTGCGAATGCGCGCGAGCAGCTCCTCGACCGAAAACGGCTTGGTCAGGTAGTCGTCGGCGCCAGCATCGAGCGCGCGAATCTTGTCCGCATCCTCACTGCGCGCCGAGACCACGATGATCGGCATGCCCGACCATGCGCGCACCGACTCCACCACCTTGACGCCGTCCATATCGGGCAGACCAAGGTCGAGCAGCACAATGCTCGGTGCCTGCGATGAGGCGGCGGCGATGGCGGCATGGGCGGTCTCCACGGCCATATGACGCAAGCCGTGCGCCTCGAGCGCAGCAACAATAAGATTGCGAACGGCGGGGTCGTCCTCAACGACCAAGATGAGCGGTTTTACGGCAGAGTTCGGCACAGCGCTACTCCTTATCAAACGAAACGTCGGCGACGGGAAGCTCAATCGTAAAGACCGAGCCGTGCGGGTCCGCCGCGGCAACCTCTATGCTACCGCCATGCGCCAGCGCAATGGAGCGGCAAAGCGAAAGACCCAGGCCCACGCTGCGATGGCTGTCGGCAAGACCGTGGTTGGCGGTGTAGAACGACTCAAAGATTCGCTCGCGGTCCTCGGGCGCAATGCCCGGGCCGTCATCGGCCACCGAGCACGCCACGCGTCCATCGTCGACGCCAATCGAAATCACGATATGCGAGCCTGCGGGCGTATAGGTGATGGCGTTGTTCACCAGATTGACCACCAGCTGCACCATCAGGCGCGCATCGACGTTGACGAGCGCCGGCTCGTCGCACGGCACCACCTTAAGATCGTGCTCACGCACGGCCGGACTTACGTGGCGCAGCGCCTCCTCGACGATATCGTCCATGAGCTCGAGCGTGGTCGACAGATGCATGCCGCCACCCTCGAGCTTGGTGATAGCGAGCAGATTCTCGACGGTGGCGTTGAGCCACAGCGCATCCGAGCGAATGGATAGAAGCAGGCAGCGGCGCGTCTGGGCATCGAGCACCGCGGTGCCGGTCGAGCCCTGGTCGAGCAGCACATCGGCATTGCCCGAAATACTGGTGAGCGGCGTGCGCAGGTCGTGCGAGATGGAGCGCAGCAGGTTGGCGCGCAGCTGCTCGTTTTTGGCGAGCACCGCCGCCTCCTCGCGGGCCTCCATGGCGCGGGCGCGATCGAGTGCCAGCTCGCCTTCGCTCACGATGGCATCGGCAAGCGTCCGCTCCTCGTGCGTCAGCACGGCGGGCTCGGCAACGATAGCCAGCACGCCCACCACCGAGGCGGGGTCGCCCGAGCGCACGAAGCCGTCGCCTGTGCGAACCGTCAGGTAGATGCCATAAAACGCCGAGCCGCCATAGGTGGCATCGAGCGGCGTTCCCACATAGGCGGACGCCGAGAGCCGCGGCGGCATCTGCGGCGCCAGCTCGTGCACCGGGGCGGCATCGCCCACGGCTGTGTACGTCGCACGCGGCAGCAGGTCATCGCCCTCGGCGTCGGCGCTGTACCACACGACCGGACAGCCCGAAAGACGCGCCAGCTGCGTGGCCATGGCGTGAACGATCTGCTGCTGATCGGCGCACCGCTGCAACATGCGATTGGTCTCGAGCACCATATGCGTGCGGCGGTCGCTAGCGGCAGCCTGTGCCAAGGCGCGGCGCAGGGCCAACGCAATCGAGCTCGACACAAGCGAGACCACGAACATGATGAAGAACATGCCGGGATAGCCGCGGTCGATAAGCGACAGCGAGTAGCGCGGGTCGACAAACAAAAAGTTGTAGAGCGCCACGGCGGCAGCCGAGCTCAACAAGCAATACAGGCGACTCCAGGTAAAGAATGCGCACAGCTGAACGGCGAACACATAGACGATCATGATGCTCGGCGCGAGACCCGGATGGTCGAGCAGCGCGCCCACAATCGTCGCCGCGACCAGCAGCCCCACCGATACGCAGGCGTCATACAGAGGAGTGCGGCGCGTCAGCGTTGTGCGCCGCCACCAAAAGCTATCGGCAATATCGCCGTCCGTACGGACGTCCATCAGCGTCCCGCCCCTCTCTCAAAAACAAAAACCACCACAAAGGGGACAGGCACCTTTGTGGTGGTTTCCCTTGTGGTGGTTCCAAGTGTAAAGCCTTTGCAACCTGCGGTCGCTAAACAAACAGCACGTGCGCGAGCAGGGCACACACGCACACCGCTCCAAATACCAGTGCCACGATCGAGATCACGCGGTCGGCCATATCCATGTTGGCACGGTTCGTCAAAAACCGATCTTCGGCGGCGTCGGCGCGTGCCTCACGTACCAGCTCGGCAACCACCTCGCGGCCATCAAGCATCTTTGCATCCATGTTTGCCTCCCCGGTCTCAATCTTGTCCATCGAAAACCAACTCCATGCAACTGTCGGCGCCTACGGCCGCTCGTTGGGAGCCAGGCGCTGCATCTTATTCACAGCCTTGAACTTGGTGAACAGCGGCACGTACTCAAAGCTCACGTTGGAGTTCTCCAGGCCGTACCAACGCGCGGGCGTGCCGGCGGCGCGGCGAATGATGTACTTGAGCGTGATGGCCGTACGCTCGCTGGGCTCCACATCGCTTTCGGGCGCCAGAAGCTTACGGATCAGGACGAACTTGAACGTACCGATGTTACCCGGATCCTTGTAGACCGAGTAGTCATGCGTCTGCGGCGGCAGCTCGCCGGTGGCAGCCAGGTCCTGAACAACCTGACGCAGGTAGGCATTGACGCGCTGGTTAATCTTGTAGCCCAGGTACAGATGCACGCGGAACACGTAGTCGGTGCCGAACGTCTCGACCGAATAGGCAAAGGTGTGCGGTTCGTCCATAGTCTCGACATTCACAAACCACCAGGCGCGGGCGCGCTTGGGATGCTTGTCCAAGATCGAATAGACGATATCGCGGTCGATGTAGTCGGTATGGGTGTCCTTGGTCAGGTACACGACGTTGTCGCTCATGCGCTCGTAACGGTCGTCGTCGCGCAGGCGCTTGAGCTGCGGCAGGTAGCTGCGCAGCGGCAGCAGCGTAAACTGGCGCTGCTCGACCGCCGTGCCGTTGTACCAGCACACCATAATGCCCATGATGAGTGCAGCCATGAGGATGGTGAAGTAGCCGCCGTGGAAGAACTTGGTGAGCGAACTCACGAAGAAGAAGCCCTCGAGCATAAGGAAGAACGCAACGAAGATATACGGGGCGACCTTAAGGCCGCGATCGACATGCAAGTAGAAGAAGAGCAGCAGCGTCGTGCACATCATGGTCAGGGTGATCGCCAAGCCGTAAGCGGCCTCCATGTGCGCCGAGCTCTGGAACAGCAGCACCACGATGACGCAGCCCACAAGCATGACGTTGTTGACCATGGGAATATAGAGCTGGCCCTTAGTCTCGGCAGGGTAGAAGACCTGCATATGCGGCATGAGGTCCAGGCGACTGGCCTCGGACACCAGCGAGAATGCGCCGGTGATGAGCGCCTGCGAGGCAATGATGGCCGCGACGGTGGAAAGGCCGACGGCAAAGGGACGCAGGCCCGGGGCGAGCATCTGGTAGAAGGGGTTGAGGTCGGCAATGCCCATGAGCTCGGGGTTGGCAGCGTTGTTCATAAGCCAAGCGCCCTGGCCCATATAGGAAAGCAGCAGGCAGCACTTAACGAACGGCCAGGTGGCATAAATGTTGCCGCGACCAACGTGGCCCATGTCGGAGTAGAGCGCCTCGGCACCGGTGGTGGCGAGGAAGCAGCTGCCCAGAATCATGATGCCCGCATGGTTGTTGGGGCTCAGCAGAAAGCCGATGCCGCGCAGCGGGTTGAGGCACAGCAGCACCGTGGGATGCTGGAAGACAAAGAACAGGCCCGTACCACCCAGGAACAAAAACCACAGCGTCATGATGGGGCCAAAGGCGCGGCCGATCTTGGCCGTGCCGATGCGCTGCACCAAGAAGAGCACGATGATGATGGCAAGCGTGATGGCGACAACGCGGGCCTGATCGTCACCGAGCACGGCGTGGACCGCCGGAATGGTGCGCAGACCCTCGATAGCCGTAGTCACGGTAACGGCAGGCGTGAGGATACCATCGGCGAGCAGCGCGGCGCCGCCCAGCATGGCGGGGATGATGAGCCACTTGCCACAACGCTTGACCAGGCTGTACAGGGCAAAGATGCCGCCCTCGCCGTGGTTGTCGGCACGCAGCGAGATTAGCACGTACTTGACGGTCGTCAGCAGCGTGACCGTCCACACGACAAGGGAGAGCGCGCCGAGCACGAACTCCTCCGTGACGCTTCCGATGCCGCCGTTGCCGGCAACGAGCGCCTTGGTTACATACATAGGGCTGGTGCCGATATCGCCATACACCACGCCCAGCGTGACGAGCATCGCCGAGATGCTCACAGGAATCGCAGCGTGCGAGGCTGCCTCCTTGGCCTTTTGTTCCATAAGCCGGTTTCCTCCCAACTTTAATGTTCGAAGGGATTATAGGTAATCGGCCCATGTTTTAATGCACTGTTTTCCCAGCTAGATAAAGATTTATACAGTCTTTAGGCTACCGCGGCGATATGAAATGTGACAAAAGGACTGTCCCCTTGTCACATCCGTCATTTTCCGAGCCAGTTTTTGAACCACCATTCCATGGAACGGCTCATCTCGGCCATAAAGGGACTCGTGTGCTTGCGGGTATAGATGTCCACGACGCGCTCCCCCACCTCGCGGGCGTGCGGACGAAACATCGCGTCCATCTCGGCCACCTGCGCATCCATGGTCGCGGCATCCGCACGGCAGTAGCGCTCCTCGTGCACCAGGTTCACCACGGGGTGCGCAATCGCCGGGCGCTCCTTACGGGGCGCGCCGATGATGAGCATCGACAGCGGCATGGTATAGGGCGGCAGATCGAGCAGCGCGGCAACTTCCTCGGCATTCTCGACGATATCGCCGATGTAGCAGCTCCCCAGCCCCAGGGCCTCGGCGGCAACCACGGCGTTTTGCGCAGCGATCACGGCGTCCTGGGCCGCGATGGCAAAGTCGCCCAAACCCGGCGCACGGCGGGGCGCCTTGCCCGTGCGCTCGACAAACTCGGGCTCAAAGCAGCCCACGTGCTCAAACAGATCGATCCACTTGGCATAATCGACCACAAAAATTAGTGCCCAGGGCGCCTTGGCGATCATGGGCTGGTGGTCGCACAGGTCGGCCAGGCGGTCGAGCGTAGCCTGCTCGCGGATACTCACGATGGAATACATCATCATGGCGCCTGCCGACGGCGCACGGCTCGCCGCGTGCAGAATCGCCGCCCGCTGCTCGTCGGTCACCGCCACGGGACGGTCGTCGTCATCGCGCGCGAAGGCACGCGTGGAGGAACGGTGCTCCAACGTGTCCAGCACCGCGTTGCCCGTGGTCTCGACCGGATAACCGTTCGCATCCACGCCCGCAGCTCCGCCGCAGCACTCGGCACCCGTCATACAAACCTGCTCGCCCATAGCTCTATCCTCGCCATTTCTTTAAGAAGCCTTTACGTTTCCGTGTAATTCCCGTCCATTATCGCGCAGGTCGCCACTACATTGCGCCACGCCGCCGCACATGCGCGTTAATATGGCTGGTTGTTGTGCGCAGCCCGCAAATGCAGCGCATATTTAGGTAACAATCGGGTAAACCCCCGCTTTCGTAGGTTTTAAGTTTGTGAGGAGTCTCAGCATGTTCGCTGCCGCCATCTCGCTCGTCGGTCTTGCGGCGACCGTCTACCTTGTCTTGCGCGAGGCCAAGGCCATTCGCGCTCAGTCGGGCACCGTCACCAAGGGCGCCTTCGCCTGGAGCGTCGCCTTCGGCCTGTTCCAGCTCTTTTTGACCGTCTGGGGCGCCATTGGCCTCGTCGCCCAAAACGAGCCGCTCGCCTTTGTGATGCTCATCCTGACCAACGCCATCCTCACCGGCTGCGCTTGGGCCAGCATCGCCCGCGACCGTATCGCTCCGCGCGTCTTTGCATTCGCCGAGCCCGACGCCCCCGCCCCCACCGGCAAGCTCGCCCGCCTACGCGGCGCCTTTGTGGGCAAACCGCTCGTCGCCGCCGTCCTGTGCCTGCTGCTCGCCGGCGTCTTTGCGCTGCTGGGCATGGAGGTCTCGTCCAACCACGACTTTACCTGGGTCTATCCCCTGTGCATCCTGCTCGAGTGGGCCATCATCACCACGCTCATGGTCGGCCTGTTCTTCCTATTCCAGCGCCACGGCGCGGCTCCCGCGGTCCTGGCCTTTGCCCTCTTTGTCCTGGGCATTGCCGAGTTCTTCGTCATCACGTTTAAATCCATGCCCATCCAGCCGGGCGACCTTTCGGCCATTTCCACCGCCGCCGCGGTCGCCGGCAACGGCTACACCTTCTCGATCTCGCTGTTCTGCGTGCTGTCCATGGGCTTTACCGCCATCGCCATGCTGCTATGCGAGTACGCCGGCCTGGTGGCACCGCACCGTCAGAAGGGTGCCGCCAACGCTAAGCACATCCTGCTCACCAACCTGCTCATCGCCGTGCTGTGCCTGGGCGGTGTGACCGCACACGTCACGCTCATCGACTACTACAACACCCTCGGCATCACCGTCTACACCTGGCGTCCGCTCGAGAGCTACTGGCGCGAGGGCTACCTGCCCGCTTTCATTAGCGCAGCGCAGTCCATCAAGCCGCCCAAACCCGCCGACTACTCCGTCGACGATGCCAAGGCCACGCTCAAAAAGTACGCCAAGGCCTACGACAAGTCCGAGGCCGCCAAAAGTGACGAGCGCGCCGCCGCAAAGGACCAATTCGACAGCGAGAAGCCCACGGTCATCGCCATCATGAACGAGACCTTCTCGGATCTGTCGATCTATCAGAACATGCGCGCCGGCTACGAGGGCCCGCAGTACTTTAAGAACCTGTCCAACTGCCTCAGCCGCGGTAAGCTCTACGTGAGTGCCTACGGCGGCGGTACCGCCAATACCGAGTTTGAGTTTATGACCGGCAACTCCATGGCCAACCTGGGTTCGGGCGTGTACCCCTATACCATCTACAACATGGAAACGACCGGGAACCTGGCAGAGCAGTTCAAGTCGCTCGGCTACACCACCACGGCCATGCACCCCAACCACGCAACCAACTGGAACCGCGAGAACGTCTACAAGGACTTTGGCTTTGACCAGTTCCTGTCCATCAACGACTTCCAGGGAGCCGACACCCTGCGCGACATGGTGACCGACCAGGCTACCTACGACAAGATTCTTGAGCTGCTCGACCAGAACGCCGATCCGCAGTTTATCTTCGACGTGACCATGCAGAACCACTCGGGCTACGATACGGGTCTGCTGCCGGTCGACAAGCAGATGCACCTGAACATCGACACGACCGACCTGGACGCCAAGACCGTTGAGGACGGCACGCTGTCCGATGTCGACGAGTACGTCTCGTGCATCGAGCAGTCCGACCAGGCGCTGCGCTACTTCCTCAACGCCCTGAACAAACTCGACCGCAAGGTGGTCGTGGTGTTCTGGGGCGATCACCAGCCGTTCTTCCCGTCCAAGTTCAACGACAAGTGGTTTACCGGCGAAGACGACGCTACCCACCAAGAGCGCTTGTGGCAGACCGACTACATCATCTGGGCCAACTACGACGTTGCCGGCTGCGACCAGACGAGCGAGGTCGACGACCTATCCACCAACTACCTGTCCACGCAGCTTATGCAGCTGATCGGCGCCCCGCTTTCCGACTACCAGAAAGCGCACATGACGCTGCGCGAGTCGCTGCCCGCTATCAACTCCGTGGGCTACGAGGACGCCAGCCTGCGTTGGGCGCTCTCCTCCAACGTCACCGGTGACGACGCCGCTGCCGCTGCCGCCACTAAGGCACGCGAGGATTACGCCAAGATGCAGTACTACGAGATGTTCCGCGACGGCAAGAATGTGTACACCGAGCACTTCCAGACTGAGGCCAACGAGACCGACCCCAACTTGGCGCCAGGCACGACCAAGATCAAGTAGCGACTAGCTGCGAGTTCATAACTGAAACGTCTGTCCGGGCGGAGGCATATAAGGTTCCCTGCTCGGACAGTCCTGCGCAAGACGAAGGCCACATTAAGTGGCCTTCTTTGCGTGCGGAACTCGCGATGAACCTTATATGCCTCCGCCTGGACAGACGCCCTGATGTTGGGGCGTGGCTTGTCTTGGGTGTATCGCCGAACATATATAAGTTGAAGGCCACGTTATGTGGCCTTTTTTGCATCCGGAAGCCGTGTCCCAGAATTCACGTCCAGAGCGGGATGCGGTTTCCGCTTACGGCCCCGTTGGGAAACTGTATCCCACTCCGATTGCAAATTCCGGGTCGCATTTTCCGCCAAGCCCCTCAACCGGAAACCGCATCCCATTCCAAAGCCAAATACTGGGACACGCTTTCCAAGACCCCGCCCATCCGGAAAGCCCGTCCCGCTCTGAATACATCCGGACATGGAATATCCGCTTATTAGGCCTTCCATCAATAAAGGGGCGCCCGCCCAGCGGCGGGCGTTGCGTTTAGAAGATGGACCTAGCGCTTATTCCTTTGAGACAAAAGCAGCGCGGCCATAAAAGCGATGATCGCAAGCGTCAGCAACGCCAAGAGCAATGTGAGCGTGCTGTCGCCGGTTGCCGCCAGGCCAAACAGGCCGGAGCTCTTACTGCCAGCTGGGCGTACGGGAATCTTCTCGCCATCATCCTCGGCGGTAATCTCCCAGCGAATGGTCTTGCTTGCGTCGGCAAGCTCGTTGCCCACCGACGTCGGGACACTTAGTTGCAAATTGAGCACCGTACTGCCATCACTCGTAAACGTTGCGACCTGCGTGGGATATGCGAACACGCTGCCCGGCGTTCCCGTCTGGAGCCAACCGGCAGACGCATCGCTCGCCGACGCCGATAAGGTAATGGGCGACAGCAAGCGTGCCGTCTCGTGATCGACAACGGCCCGCACAAACACGCGTACCTGGGACTTTACGCCCGTGGCACGAACCTCGATCTGCTGCTCGCGTGCATCGCCGGGCATTAGATCTTTAAAGGCTGGAAACAGATCGGGCTCCCCCAAGGAGCCCGTCGCTCCCGAGACCGTCAGCTGGCGCGCATTTCCGTCATACGCAATCGCGGGAGTATCGGCGAATGCACGGGCAGGAGTGGCAAGCGCGACCACGCAGAAAATGGCCGCGACCACGCAACGCAAGGAGCGCGCAACGCCTTTGCGAATTGGGAACGACATACTTACGCACCTCCATGCGGCGGCACCAGCACGCCATCATTGACCTTGCAACCCCATGCCTCTTTAACCGCATCGTCGGGCGTGGACTGAATCGCCTGGGTCGAAATGTCGACGACTAGGTTTTTACCATCTGCCTTCTTCTCGGACACGCTCTTGATGAGCACGCCGGTTTCGCCCATCGGCGCAACGGGAGACGTCCAGTAGTAGAACCCATCGGAAGCGACAACCCAAGACCTGGCGCTGTTTGTAGTGGAGGCGTTGGACACCTTGTCCCACTCAATGACGTAATCTTTGCCAGCAACCGGCTCATCCCACAAGCGTGCGCCATCCTGGTCCTGCCAGTAGATATCCACCGCAACACGCAGGTACGCCGGTGCTGAGCCGCTATTTTTAACCGCAACGTCGCTCTTTACATTATTGTCGAGCTTCTCGTTCACCGAAGGCGACACCGAGCCAAAGCCAAACTCGTTGACCAGCACGCCCGTAACCGAAAGCCACGCAAAGGTGCCGGCAGCGCCGGCCAAAAGGAGAACGCCGACAAGGAGGGCGACGATCCGCTTGCGCTTAGTCATCCTAGTCCTCCCTCCTCAGCGTGCCGTTTTCCCAAACATTCTTGGCACGCGAGCCACCATCGACCCATTTGCCCTTCGCACGCGTGTTGACGCACGTCACCACGGTGTCGCCCGCACTCGAAGCGGACGAGATGACTAGTTCGGCAGATTTACCGGGCACCTTACCCGGCGTGCTCAGCTCACCCTGGTAGCGCCATGCCCAAGCCGTGTCTTCCACGACGGTATAGTCACCCGCCGGAGCGGCAAGCTGCACGCTGCCGACATACCAGGTTTCACCGTTTTCCTGCTGGGTTTTATCGACTTTCACCTCGACCATGCGCGTCTCGGAAGAGGCTCCCTCTGCCGTCTTCGTCACCTTAAAGCGGAACGTCTGCCCCATAGCACTTGTATCGGTGGTCTTTTTAACAATTGTCAGCGCATGGGTCTTGGCGAAGTTGAACACGGCATTGCCGGGGCCCTGCTCCCCTTCGCCCGTCTTCTTGGACTCCAGGCGGTTGGCCAAGTCAAACGAACCGTTACCCGAGCCCAAGCTATAAAGCGAGACATATTTGTCGTTTACGGGCTCCTCCGTCATGGATGTACCAGGGCCGTAGCTCGCCTGCTTAACCGTAACAGTCAGCTGCGTCCCCATAAACGGCTTGGCGAAGCAGGCCTTAAACGGCGCCTCGTCGGCGTTGTTGTCGACTGTGTTGTCAGCGGTGGGATCGAGCAACCACTTAAGCTGCGCGGTCATTGCTACGGGTTTCTCGGTATCGGACGTATCATTGGCGGCCACTCGATACGTCACGGGATACAGGTCCATGTCTCCCTTGACCGGCTCGCCCTTAAACTCATTCCAAGACTTCGGAGCGCCAACGGCAGGCACATATCGCCACTCCAGGAAGAGCTCACGTACGTCACCGCTAGTAGCCATCTTTTCATCGAGCAGCGCGACGATCTTGGAGTGGGCGTCCGGGTCGTATGCCACGGACTTTTTCTCCATCTCGGGATTGCCGTTTTTGTCATAGACCGGGTTGCCGTTCTCATCCATCTTGGGAACATCGACGTTATGGACGAAGCCAGCACCCGTCGCTCGCTCGTCGCCCGAGTCGACCGTCGCCGTAAAGATGACCGCCCCGTCGACGCTGTGATAGCGCACCTTATGCGGCGTGACCTTGTACACCGCGGTATACGTCGCGCCCTTAAAGGGTTCACTACCCTCGAGGGGATACTTATCGTCTTCGGTCATCAGAGTGTATTTACTATCGGATTCATAGTCACGCGACCAGCCGACAAAGTCGTACTTGGTGCCATCCTTGCCGACAACCTCAGCTGTAGCTCTTACTTCCAGCGAAATTTGATCGCCAGAGTCGGTGCGCGAAAGAGAACGCACGGAATCGGGGTTATCCAGATTGGCATCGATATTCGATTGGACAATTACCGCGCTGGCACGGTAGACCGGGTACAGCTCCATGGGGGCGTTAACCACAGTGTTTGTATTCACCATGGGAAGGCCGTCCGACCAAACGACATAACCGTTGCCGGATGCCGGTTTAGTTTCCGTCCAGCCTACGAAAGCATTGTATGCGTTCGTTGCAGCATCGATGTCGCCAACGTTATACGTTGGCAGCGGGATGCCATCCTTAAGGCTGCCGAGCGTATCGCCCTCCTGCGCGAGCTTGCCATCGATATCGGTGCCGTTCAGGTGGTACACCACCGCGATGGGCGTGTAGTAGGCCACAAACGTATAGGGTTTGCCCGGCTCCACCGGATAGGAGTAGGAGCTGCCGTCGGCAGAATCGAGCTTCTTGACCTCACCATTCGGGAGTTCGATTTCGACCTTATTTAGCTTGTATAGCTCGCCACCGGATTTATAAACAGGCGTCGCAATATCAGGAGTCACCGTTGCCGTGGCGGGATCAGTGTCCGCATTGATAACAGGGACGATATCGTACTTGGGCACATTGACTTCAGAAGTGCCCTCAAAACCGGCACGATGCAGGTTGGTGGTATAGCTGACGTCGTACTTTGCGTAGACGGGATAGGCATCCTGCCACTGGGTGACCTTGGAGTCATCCGTCGCCAAGTATGGCGCCGCCTTTTCCGGATCGCTCGTCACATAGGGGTCGTTGGCGACATCGTAGATATAGTTCCAGACGGGAGAGCCCTTCTCGACCTCAGCCGTAGAAATCCAGCCCAAGAACTTATAGCCCGGCACCGCCATCTCCACATCGGTCGGAGAGGACTCGAGGGTCAGTTTAGGATCTGTAATGTTGTCGCTGTCCCCTCCGGAATTCTTATCAACCGTATCATTCGTATAGATGAATGGATACTTGTACGTGTAATGAGGATCCTCTTCGCCACTCTTCTTTTGGAGCAAATTGCTCTCGTAGCGACGCGTCGTTTCCTTGTAGACCGTGCCATCTTTCTTATAAAAATCGACACGCGTCGTCACCATTGCACGCATGCGGTATTTCGAAGTGTAATCGATTGAAGCCTTTACGGGATTATTAAGATACGTCCATCGGCCGCCGCTTCTCTCAAGCGTCCAAAACTTCAAGCTATAACGATCGTTAGATGGCGTAAAAGTGTACTTCAACGCATTAATAACCTTTTCATCGTCAATCGTTCCAGAACCTGGGAAATCTGTATCCACAAGGACATTCTTTAGGGTATCCGCCCCCGTATCGTTTCTCACGTTATGCGAATATGCGCTCATGGGGGCCACGATTCGCTTATTGCTGTCGTAGTACCCCTCTGCACACTCGCCCCTATAGGCATTCTTATCGCCATGATTAACGTGCTCGGAACCCCAGTGCACCACGTTCTCTCGAACATAACTTGTGCCAACCTGATCGTTAAACGGTGTATTGTACTCGTTCCATACAGAGCAAAGGAGTTCCGACTTCGTGTATTCATCGTTCGCGTACGCGCGGACGTAATAATCCACGCGGTACTCAAAGCGGGCGATGTAGGTGTGCGGC
This sequence comes from uncultured Collinsella sp., assembly GCA_902470095.1. Classification (GTDB taxonomy): domain Bacteria; phylum Actinomycetota; class Coriobacteriia; order Coriobacteriales; family Coriobacteriaceae; genus Collinsella. The sequence goes on along the minus strand of CABRFG010000016.1, from coordinate 11,048 downwards.
ACGGTTAGATCGACATCGGCAGGGAGTATATAGCTGGGGTCGCGGCTTACGCGCACCTCGAGCGGGGCATCCTCGGTCCCCTTGTTTTCATACCAACCCAAGAAGCGGTAGCCGTCGGGCAGGGTGCCGCCATCGGATAGAGGCTTATTGTTCACATCGCGTACCTGCACGGTATAGGAGCTCGTTCCATTCTCGCCCGGCTGCACGTCCACATGAGTATTGCCCACGTCAACGCGCTGGGTCACATCACCGAGTTCATCCTGCTCATTGCCTTCGAACACCGTCATGATGTTCGAAACGTAGTCGCTGTACACGGGATAGAAATCGGTGGGACCGACCACGGTGATCTCGCTACCCGCAGGATAAAAAGCTCCCTGATTTTTAAGATCTGCCAGCTGAGGAGAGGTAATGGCGGCATAGGCGCCGTTCATGCTCTTATCGTCGTTCGGCTGCGTGGTCCAGCCGATAAACATCGCGGTTTTCGACAAGCCGCCGCGATCCGCGGGGGCAGCGGGCGTCAAACCGACGCCATAGCGGTACCAGTCCGTAGACTGATCGTGCGCCTTGCCGTCTTTCCAATTGAGCATCTCGCCCTTAACGTTATAGAACAGCACCTGCGCCTCGTATGAAGCGATAAAGAGGTCATTGCCCTTGAAGCCCTCACTCTCGGCATGATCCTTGCCGTTGTCGGCAGTGTAGATAGACGTCGCCTCGTGCTTCGTGTTGTCCTGAACGCGCTTGCCATCCTTCACCGCAGCGTCATCGGTCTTGCCGTCAAACCAGCTGTTGTCTTGTCCAATTCGATTCGCACGCACATCGCGCTCGCGGAACCAGCCCATAAAGCGGTAGCCGCCGTTCGCTTCGCTCAGCCCCGCAGGCTTTGCGGAGGTATCCTGCCTGAACGTCACCGAGGTATCGCCCTGGGCCAAGCCCTGAGCAGTTCCCGCCAGCACGGCGCTCACCGCAAAGGTGTACGGGTCCGTGGTCGCCTGGTCTTTGCCAAGTTTGGTCTTCTCGATTGTTGCCGTACCCGCACCGGGAAAATCAATCGTCGCCTTAACGCTCTGGCCATGCACGGGAATATTCAGCCTGTAGTCCATCGCCCACTCGTTGGCATGCGAACCGCCCAAGGCATCGTCGTTGGCGGTCGAGCGCATGGTGCCGGCACAGAAGTCGTAGTCGTGCTGTTCCCACAGCTCGCGCGTGATGTAACGCTCGTCATCCCACGGACCGTAGCTGTCGCCCTTGGTGGTGCCGTCACCGCCAAACGAAGGTATCTTTTTCTTAGCCGCAGTACCCTGGCTGCTGCCTTTTAGGCTCACGCTCGGCTTAAAGTAGCACTCGGTAACCGTGGCATCGCCCTTGTTGGCGCGCGCAGCAATACCGCCCAAGTTCACATCGTTTTGAATAATGGGAATCACGGCGATGGGATTGTACTGACGCGAGCTCAAATCGCCCGCAAAGTGGCTTCGAACGAGCTCGTTGCCCTCTTCAGTTAAAATACGGCCCGCCAGGCCACCCGTCCACGCACGCGTCACGGAAATGACGCCCACGTACGACGCGGCATAGCTGTAGCATTGTGCCGTCGAGAAGCAATCGATGACCTTGGCACCACCAGCCATGCAGCCCACAAAACCCGAGGCGTACACGTTGTTGCCGCCCAGGGCGCCAACGGCAACATCGTATTTATTGGTGACGTCGGTCATGCCCTTCTCGGCAATCGAGCCATCCTGGTTGCGCGTAGGCGTCACGCGGCAATACTCGATAGTCGAGTTTTTAACGTAGCCGGCAAACGCCGCCATATACAGGCCCTCGCCACCGATTGCTTGTACGCCCGAAGTCGTGCTGTTAACGGCGCGGCCACCACGGACCTCGCAGTCGTAGAGGGTGCAACCATCGAGCTCGCCGGCAATCAATCCACCCTCAAAGCCTGCGTTAGTAATAACGTTGAGCATGTTGTTGGCGCACGTAACGTGCAGGGTACTCTCCATGACCATGACGTTTTCGAAGCGGGTGTTGACAGCCTTGCCCACGATAATGCCGCCGCGAAAGTCAGCCCAAATGTTGGCATCCTTGACCAGGAAGTTCTTGATGGTAGCGCCATCGGTCTCGGCAAAAAAGCCCGTATCGCGCTCGGGATCCAACATATTGTTGGCGTAGTCCAGACCTTTAACGGTGTGGTTCTGGCCATCGAAAACGCCCCTAAAGGGATGCTCCTTATTGCCAAAGGAGAGGTGCTTGACCGTGTTTGAGACGATGGTCTTCATGTCCTCACCATCGAGCTCAATATCGTTATCGAGATAGACGTGCCAATCGCGCGTGTCGCGCTCGCGCGAAAGCGCCACGCACGACAAAAAGTCAGCCTCGTTTTTGATGTGGAATTCGGTTTTACCCTCGGCATGCGCCACCGCCGGCAGCACCATAACGCAGCAAAGGGCAATCGCCGCGACGGCAATCAGCCTGCTGAGCACACCTCGATTTCTGTTCTTGAGCTTCATAGGCTAGTTCGCCTCCGGCCAGCCCACGACGTCGAGCACGTCGAGGACGGTATCGTTTGCCTGCTGATTTTTGGCCTGCACGGCCTGGACGTCGATATCAAGTTTGAATGAGCCACCGCGCGCGGCATCGTTGTAGTCGCCCACGAAGCGCAGCGAGTCCATGAGACTCTCCGTCATGGCGCCGGGGTCGAGCATGCCGCCACGGCCAGCCAATCCGCGGTAGTAGTACCACCCATCGCCGCCATCGATCCACGGGGACCCCTCGCCCGCGTTCACGTTAAAGGCAACGTTGCCCGAGGCATCCGCACTCGAACCGTCGGGTGCCACTGACGTCATGCGCAGACGAGCGCGAACGTACTCAGGCTGCGCGCCGGCGTTCTCCACGCGCACAATGCGGCTAATGTCAGAGCCCCCGGCCTTGGTGTCGGGATAGTCCCCGTGCTCGTCAGCCTCAAACGGAATCTCCTCGCCCTGCTCGTTGAGGGTGTATTCGCAGACTCGTACCTTCACGCTGCCAAACGATAGAACGTTGTTCGCTGGAACCATATCAACGGTAAAAGCCAGCGTGCCACACAGGCACGCCAGGGCCAACAGCGCCATCGCGGCAAGCGCCAAGGTGCGTTTCTGATTGTCGGAAAGATTGTTGAGCATTACGTTCGCCAATCGTCGATTAAAGGGGGACCGAGATCCCGACCCGAAAATGGGGATGGGGAGCGGGCCGGGATCTCGGTGGGGAGGGGTTAAGCCTGAGTCTTAGCCCAAGCCTTGGCCTGCTCGACAGCGTTGGCGGCAGCGTCAGTCTTGTCGCCCTTCTGGTCAGCGCCGAAGATGTAGCAGGAGACCGTCATAGCAGGATTTTCAACGACATCCGTGCTGTTCATGGCAGCCGGGATATGCACGGTGCTGAACAGCTCGCCGGTGTAAGCAGCCTTGCCATTAGCGGGGGTAAGCTTTGCAGGAGCGCCGGTTCCGTCAGCGGTATACATGAACAGACCGCTCACGTACTGGCCTTCGTTGCCGTTGGTCTTCACCTGGTCAGTAGCAACCGGCTTCCAGCCATTGTTAAGGTTGGAGTACGGGGTCTTGGCAAGCGCGCCTTCATCGTCCTTCACGATGGCGTTCTTCACGTAGACGAACACATAGGAGCTATCGGAATCCTTGCCGATACCGACGTTGGGGTTCTTATCGATGTTGGTGCCGGGAATCATCTTGGAGTCCTTCACCCACTTGGTCTCAAACAGGTAACCATCCACTGAGGGGTCCGTGGGATCAGTGCCGGGCTTGTCCGGATGATCGGGGTCGGGCTTCACTTCGGGCTTGCCGATGCTGCCAACCGTAAATTCGTTCTTCAGCGACTGCGTAGCCGTCAGCCAGGCGTAGGTGCCCACGCCGGCGGCCAGCACCAGCAGCAGCAAGGCGGCAACGATGCCGTAGCGCTTTTTCTTCTTGTTTTCCATAGTTCTCTTCCTTTCGAGAATCGTCTTCCCCGGCAACGACCTTTACCGCCGCCGACACTTCTCCCTGCCGCTATGAACGCCGCTCCCTCGCATGCGCGCGGGTATGCTTGCCCGCAGGCTCGTCGGAAACCATCCGATCGAGCACCATCGACGCCACGACCAGCAGCGCCAGAACGGCCACCACAACAAGCAAACCGGGCATCGTCGTGCAATATGCGTTAACGAAGCCCAGGTAAGGGACACAAAAAGAAACGACGCCAATCACGCGTGAAAAAGGCGTCTGCTCGGCGTCGTGCACGATGGTTCCATCTGCATTTTTGTTTGCGATTCCCTGCGTGCTGATCGTCTGCGCCACAGGGTCGACCTCGTACACCTGGTGGGTCACTACGGCGCCGTCCGATCGGTAAAAAGTTGCATTGTCGCCCACGGCAATATCCGATGGCTCAACCTGGCGAACAAACACCATGGAGCCAACGGGAAGCTCGGGCTCCATAGAGCCCGAAAGCACGGCGAAGGGCATATAACCAAATGCACGGGGAGCGAAAGAAACGACGGCAAGGGCTATGACAAGCGCGAGCGCCATGCCACTAAGAAGTGAAATAAATCGTCTAAATCCGCGCGCTGCCAACGTGATTATTTCATCCCCATCGAGGCCATATTCGATCCCATCAAGGATTAGCCGCTTTTCTAAGACGTTTAATAGATGAGTTCGAAAAAGCCAATCTGAAATCTATTTCTAACAATCACCGTAGCTACTTCCGCGTTTTTATCAACGTCTTTCCGCCAAATGCTACTATTTTTGCCGTAAGTGGTTATTTGTCCCCGCACTTGTCTGCTTTATCCAACGCCTGCAGCTAACCCCTACACAACTTCTCAATAGAGGGTCTAATATTTTGTACGGCTTAGATATCGTACCCCCCCCCCAACATTAAATTTATACTGCATTTAGTATCGTTTATTTTCAACCCCCTTATTCATGCCTCTACGGCTACCCCGTGTAGCCCTCAGCCCATACCTTCTGGAAACCCCATCCATCCGGAAACCCCGTCCCACTCTGAATACATCCAGCGAACGCATGCGAGCGTGTTGTCCAGAACGGCCTCGTCATCGGGGTGATGGAAAATGTCACCCCAAACGCTTGCCACGGTTGCGCCCACAAGTGGCAAGAAAAAAGCCTCGAGAATATCGAGGCTTTCACATTTGTATTGCTTTGCACGAAGGACCGCGAACGGCGAAGCTACTCTCCCAGCACGGCCTTCTTGGCCGCCGCCGCCATATGGTCCAGATCTTCCTTGGTGGGGTGATCCTTTGCGGCAACCCAGTTGTCGAGCAGCAACTTAGCGCGGGCGTTGTCGGGATCTTGCTCGAGCATTGCCTCGTAGCGCTGCTTGACCGCGGGACCCATCTTGCCCTGGCACATCGCCCAGCCCGCAAGCTCGGCATCATTGGCCAGATTTGAGGTCACGCGGTCGATAATCTGCCTGAAGTACTCCTCGCTGGCGCCAAAACCGCAAGTACCAAACAAAAAGACGCGCTTGCCATGCAGGGCGGAAAGCAGCGCAGCAACCGAAGGCGTGCACGCGCCCTTGTCGCACCAAAAACCGACAAGCACCGTGTCGGCCGCGCAGGCTCCCTGCGCCTCGAGCGCAACCTGATCTGCATCCGCATCATCGCTCAGCGCGGCGGCGTGAATAAACTCAACGCCCGCAGCCTGCAGAGCGCGCTTAATCGCGCCCGAAACCATCCTGGTATTACCGCTCTTGCTGTTAACCACCAAAGAGCATGTCATAGTCACGTTGCCTCGTTTCCCCCGAAACTCGAGCCATTAATGCAGTTTATTAGATGAATATCTTAGTACTAACGACGCAGATGTAAACCATCAGCCGCCAATCGGTGGCCCCTACTGGGCAAACTGGCTGTGGTAAAGATCGGCATAGAAGCCGTCTGCCGCCAGCAGCTCGTCGTGCGTGCCGTGCTCGATAATCTGGCCGTCGCGCATGACCAGAATGCAGTCGGCGTTTCGAATCGTCGACAGGCGGTGCGCCACCACAAAGCTTGTACGACCGGCCATGAGCTCGTCGAATGCCGCCTGCACCTGTAACTCGGTGCGCGTATCGATGCTCGAGGTCGCCTCGTCCAGCAGCAAGATCGCCGGATCGGTGAGCATGACGCGCGCGATGCACAGCAGCTGTTTTTGGCCCTGGCTAAACGTGCCGCCATCCTCGCCGATCACCGTATCGTAGCCGCCTGGCAGCTGCAAGATAAACTTATGCGCATGAGCGCGCTTGGCGGCCTCGACAATCTGCTCGCGCGTGGCATCGGGGCAACCGTAGGCAATGTTCTGGGCCACCGTGCCCTCGAACAGCCACGTATCCTGCAGCACCATGCCAAAGGCGCGGCGCAGGCTTGCGCGCGTGTAGCCACGCGAAGACCGGCCATCGACTATGATGCGACCGGCATCGATATCGTAAAACCGCAGCAGCAAGTTGATGAGCGTCGTCTTGCCGCAGCCCGTGGGGCCAACGAGGGCAAAGCGCATGCCGGGCTTGGCCTCAATGCAGATATCCTGCAGCAGCTTGCGGTCGGACACGTAGCTAAAGTCCACATGCTCAAAGGTCACCACACCCTGCGGGGCGGTAAGTTCCACGGCATCCGCCGCATCGGGCTCCTGCTCGCGCGCATCGAGCAGCGCAAACATGCGACGCGCCGAGGCATACGCGGTCTGGATCTGCGTAATAACGTTGGTGACCTCGTTGAACGGCTTGGTGTACTGGTTGGCGTAGGACAGGAAAATCTGCACGCCACCCACCGTAAGCGCCGCCGGCACGCCCGTGATCACGCCCACGCAGCCGATCACGGCGACCACGGCATAGATGATGTTGTTGATAAAGCGCGTACCGGGGTTAGAGAGCGAACCCATAAACTGTGCACGCTCACCTGCCGTATAGAGCTCGGCGTTGAGCGCGTCAAAGCGCGCTTGGGCGTTCGGGCCGTAGGCAAACGCATCAACCAGCTTTTGCTCGCCCACATACTCCTCGATATGACCACCGAGCTGACCCTGAATACGCTGCTGGGCCGTAAAGCTCTTGTTGGAAAGCTTGGCGATGGCGCCAGCGGCAAAAATGGAAAGCGGCGTGACGAGCACCACCACAAGCGTCATGGTCAGGTTAATGGAGAGCATAAACGCGAGCGTGCCAACGATGGTGATAACGCCGGTGAAAAGCTGGGTAAAGCCCTGTAGCAGACCGTCGCCCACCTGGTCGACGTCGTTGACCACGCGGCTCATAAGGTCGCCGTGGGCGTGGCTGTCGATAAAGCTGAGCGGCATGCGGCTGAGCTTGTCGCTCGCCTCCACGCGCATGTCGCGCACCGTCTCGTAGGACAGGCGGTTGACGCAATAGCCCTGCAGCCACTGGAAAGCCGCGGCACCTACGACGACAATCGCGAGCTTGGTGACAAGCGGTAGTAGCGCGTCGAAGTCCACCTGCCCGGCGGCGGCGATCAGGTCGATGCCCTCGCCGATGAGAATAGGCGTATAGAGCTGCAGGATCACCGAGATGGCGGCGCTCACAAACGACGCCGTAAACGAGACGCGGTGCGGGCGAACATAGTCCAACAGGCGACGGGTCACCGCACCCACGGGATAGCGCTCAGGGTCGCCAGGCTGGCGTGGGCCGTCGCCCAGGTCGTTGAGCTTGTCGTTGCCGGACACGTTGGCCGTCATCGTGGCGACCGAACCGGAAGAAGTATACGGATTCATTTAGCAGCCCTCCTTTGCGCAGACAGATGCAGGGGCGGTCGGGGCGCCTAGGGCGGGCACGGAGCCTGGGGCGAGCGCGGGCGTCGCGCTCCCCTGCTGACCCTCGAGCTCCTCGCGACGAAGCTGCGACTGGCAAATCTCGCGATAGAGTTGGCAGCCTGCGTACAGCTCGTCGTGCGTACCCAGGCCCGCGACCGAGCCGTGGTCGAGCACGCAGATCATGTCGGCGTCGCGCACGGTCGAGACGCGCTGGCTCACGATGACGGTCGTCAGCGGCAGCCCGCCCTCGGCGGCACCGCGCACACTGCGCTCGCGGATGGCATGGCGAAGCGCCGCGTCGGTCTTAAAGTCGAGCGCCGAGGCGGAATCGTCCATGATCAATATCTGAGGCGAGCCCACCAGGGCGCGCGCGATGGTCAGGCGCTGGCGTTGGCCACCGCTGAAGTTCTTACCGCCCGCCTCGACCGGGGCATCGAGCCCCTGCGGCTTGTTGCGCACGAACTCGCTCGCCTGCGCCATGTCGAGCGCCGCCCAGAGTTCCTCGTCGGTTGCCGCCTCATCGCGCCAGGTCAGGTTGCTGCGGATGGTGCCGCTCACCAGCGACGCGCGCTGCGGAACGGTCGCGACCACACGGCGCAGCTGGTCGAGCGGCCAGGTGCGCACGTCGGCACCCATCACGTACACGCTGCCCACGCCCGCATCGTACAGGCGCGGGATAAGCGAAACGAGGGTCGACTTACCGCTGCCCGTGCCGCCGATAATGCCGAGGGTTTTGCCCACCGGCAGCTCCAGAGTCACATCGCTCACGGCATTTGCCGCGCCGGCGCCAAACGAGAAGCTCGCATGGTCAAAGCTCAGCGCAGGGACCGGAACAGCGCCACCCGTCAGGTCGCTCGGCTCAGGCAGCGCGACCGGCTGGTTGCCCTCGTCAGCGATGCTCGGCACGCAATTGAGCACCTCGTTGATACGCGACGCGCTGGCGCTCGCCTTGGTAAAGACCACGACCAGGTTGGCGACGTACACGATGGAGGTGAGCGTCTGCGTCATGTAGTTCACAAACGCCATGACCTGACCCTGCGTGAGCTCGCCCACGTTGACCTGGATGCCGCCCACCCATAGGATGGCACACACGCCCAGGTTCATCACCAAGAATGTGACGGGGTTAAGGACCGACGAGAGCTTACCCACCGCAATGGCGGTATGGGCCTGGTCATCGGCGGCTTGGGCAAAGCGCTCGCGCTCGTGATCTTCGCGTACAAAGGCGCGAATCACACGGGCGCCCGAAAGCCCCTCGCGGCAAATGAGCGCGATGCGGTCGAGCTTTGCCTGCAGCTGCTTGTAGTACGGGATGCAGCGCGCCATGACAAACCAGAACACCAAGCCGATGGCGGGCGTGCAAATCAAAAAGATCACGCCGAGCTTAAGGTCGATGGCAAGGGCCGCGACCATGGAGCCCACCGCCAGGAAAGGCCAGCGGATGAGCATACGCACGCCCAGCGCCACGGCGAGCTGCACCTGGTTGACGTCGTTGGTAATGCGCGTGATGAGCGACGGCGTGCCAAAGCGATCGAGCTCAGCATAGCTCAGCTTGTTGATGTGCTGGTAGAGTGCGCCGCGAATGTCAGTGCCCATGCCCTGCGAGGTGAGCGCCGCCATCTTTTGGCAGACGAGCGTAAACGAGATGCCAATCACGGCCATGGCGGCGAGCACCATGCCGTAGTGGATAACGGCGTTCACGTCGTGCGCCCCAATGCCCTTGTCGATCATCTGGGCAATCACCAGCGGCGTAAGAAGGTCAAAGATTACTTCGATCAACTTGCACGCAGGGCCAATCACCATATACCGGCGAAACTTACCACCAAAACGCCTGAGCAGCTCAATCATGTATAGGCGCTCCCCTATCATCATCCACATTCAATTCGAACCATGATAGTACCGCCACCCCAAAAGAAGCGTAAACAACTCGTCATTTCTAACGGGATTCAGTTTTCAGGGGGGGTATACGCGCACACCCAGCCAGTGTCGGGTCAACTAGCATGGTATATTTACATTAGTGCTACCAAGTTAGTCGCCGACCCTTGAAATGAGGTGCCGAGATGAACGACATTCTCGCAAGAAGAGCAAGACGAGCAACTGTGGGCATCGCCCTTTCCGCGGCACTTGTCGCGGGAATCGCCCCCGTAACGGCGATCGCGGCAGAAACCAGCGCCCCCACCGGTGCAGTTGCCTTGCAGACGGAAGACGCGGCCGCCGCAAAAGAAAAAGCGTATGCAGCCATGCAGGAAGCGCTCAAAACCCTCGAGGCCGCAAAAGACGCCGCAAGTCCCGAGAAACTTGCGGAAATCGATGATGACATTGCCGCTTCTCAAGAGCTCTACGACAAGATGATGGCGGAAGCCGCCAAATCTAGTGAACCCCTTCCCGCCATGCGAGCGAACGTCGCTGCAGCCCAAGCCGATTACGACAAGGCCAGCAACCGGGTAAGCGAGCTTAAAGCAAAAGTAGAAAAGGCGCTCGCCGACAGGGATTACGAAACTGTTTTGCAGTTGCGTATGGAGGTCAAAATGGCGGATTCGGAAAGAGAATCTTGTGGATATAAGCTTGACCACCACCGACGTACGCTCGAAAGTCAGGAAGAGCAGGTTAAGATTTTCGAAGATGGAGCGGAGAAAGCAAAGGCCAACATCGACGCATGCACAGCCAAGCGAAATGCGCTCCTCAGCGATTTGAATAAGGCGCAAGCGGCCTATGACGACGCCTGCAAGGCATACGAAGAGGCAAAGGCCGCGGCAGACAAGGCCACCTCGCCCGAGATAACGAAACCCGCCGAGACGACAAAACCCTCCAGCTCAACGCAACCGGCCGAGACGGCACAGCCCGTCAGCTCGCCCGCGACCGGCAAAGACGCTCCATCGAGCTCCACCAAGCAAGCAAATACGACCACCGGCAAGCTCGCAAACACAGGCGACACAGCGCCGAGCGCAATCACACTCGCAGGAATCGCCGCCATGGGACTCGGAATAACCGCCACAGCCACACGCCGCATCAAGAACTCAAAATAGCCGACAGAGCATTCTGCCTTCACCAATCCACAAGCCCAGAGACAAAAAGAGGCTCGTTTCCCCAACCTAGGGAAACGAGCCTCTTTAACTGCAAAAACTCAAGCAACAGCACCGCCGCCTCTTGAACCACGTAGCCATCAATGCCCAGACAACGCCAACGAGCAGCATTCCTTAAGGGATAGATTAAATTAGATAAACGCGCCTTTACGGGTGATTTTTGGACGACGGGGCCCGGCCGGCGGCGAGGTGTTTGGTAGTCGAGCGATCCCGC
>CABRFG010000015.1 GCA_902470095.1 uncultured Collinsella sp. | reverse complement strand
ACGACGAGCGCGAACAGACGCTCAACCAGCTGCTGACCGAGATGGACGGCTTCGATAACCACAAGGGTATCGTCGTCCTCGCTGCCACCAACCGTCCCGACAGCCTTGACCCGGCCCTGCTGCGCCCCGGTCGTTTTGACCGTCGCATCCCCGTTGAGCTGCCCGACCTGACCGGCCGCAAGAACATCCTCGAGCTGCATGCCAAGAGCGTGAAGACGCAGCCGCCGATAGACCTGACCGCGATTGCCCGTGCCACGCCCGGTGCCTCGGGCGCCGACCTGGCCAACATCATTAACGAGGGCGCCCTGCGCGCGGTCCGCGAGGGTCGTAAACGCGCGACCCAGGACGACTTTGAGGAGTCGGTGGAGGTCGTTATCGCCGGCCAGCAGCGTAAGTCCACAGTGCTGTCCGACCATGAGAAGCAGGTTGTGTCTTACCACGAGATCGGCCATGCCATCGTTGCCGCCCGCCAGAAGGGCTCCGCGCCGGTCACCAAGATCACCATCGTGCCACGCACGAGTGGCGCTCTGGGCTACACCATGCAGGTCGAGGAGGACGAGCGCTTCCTGACGACGCGCCAGGAGGTCTTGGACAAGCTCGCCGTCTACTGCGGCGGCCGTGCGGCCGAGGAGCTCATCTTTGGCGAGATGACGACCGGTGCCGCCAACGATATCGAGCAGGCCACCAAGCTCGCCCGCAACATGGTGACACGCTTTGGTATGTCCGACGAGTTTGGCATGATGGCGCTCGGTACCGTGCAGAACGCGTATCTCAATCAGGACACGTCGCTCACCTGCGCCCCCGGTACGGCCGAGCGTGTGGACGCGATTGTCGCTAAACTGATCGAGGACGCGCACGATCGCGCCCTGCAGATCCTCAAGGAGAACAAGTTCAAGCTCCATGAGCTGGCTCGTTATCTGTACAAGAAGGAGACCATTACGGGTGAGGAGTTCATGAACCTCCTCACGCGCGAGAATCCGCTGATGCCCAAGCGGCAGTAAAGCCGCGGCCGAGCCAGTAAACGCCGACGCCCCATTTGAGCAGCTTTCTCAAATGGGGCGTTTTGCTTGAGGGGGATGGAAATGAAGATCGTGGTGAGTGCCTGCTTGATGGGCGAGAGCTGCAAGTATAACGGACTCGACAACTATCATCGCGAGTTGGTCGAGGCCTGCGAGCGTACGGGGACCGAGGTCCTCTTGGTGTGCCCTGAGGTCTTTGGCGGCCTGCCCACGCCGCGCAGGCCGTCCGAGATTGTGAACGGCGAGGTCCGTACCTGCGAGGGTGCCTCGGTCGATCGCGAGTTTCGCCTGGGCGCTCAACGTGCGCTCGATATGTGCGAGCAGGCGGGCGGCCCGTCCGAGATTGCTGCGTGCGTCTTGCAGGACCGCAGTCCCTCGTGCGGCGCGGGTCGCATCTACGACGGTACCTTTAGCGGTACGCTCACCGCGGGCAACGGCGTCTTCGTTGATCTGTTGCTGCGTCACGGCTATCGCGTTATACCAGCTAGCGAGTTCGACCCCAGCATGCTGGAGCAATAAAAAACCACCACAAAGGTGCTGCTCCCTTGTGGTGGTTTTGGGCTAGGCCTAGAGCGTGTGGCCGTAGGCGTTTGCGGCCTTGATGGCGGCGGCGAACTTTTCGTCGGTGAAGGGCTCGGGGTTGCCCTGCTTCCACTCGTTGGTGGCGTGCGCGTACTCGCACAGGGCCGGGATATCGGACTCGGAAAGCCCGACCTGCTCAAGCGTCACGGGTAGGCCCATCTGCTTGTTAAAGGCCGCGTAGCGCTCAAGGTTCTCGGTATCGCCCGTATAGGCGAACAGCACGAGCACGCCCAGGCTCACGACTTCGCCGTGCAGGTAGGTGCCCCCGCGCGGAATGCTGCATGTGGCGTTGTAGAATGCGTGCGCCACGCTCGAGTTGTAGTAGTAATCGTTCTGGTTCGTCAGGTTCGAGACATAGCCCGTATTGACCACGATATCGAGTGCGATTTGCTTGACGGCCTCGCTCGACAGGTCCTGGCGCACGTCCTCAAGACCCTGGACGCCATAGGTAAACAGCGGCTCGGAGCAGGTATGGGCAAGCGCCAGGCCAAGACCGGCGGTGTGCTCCAAATTACCGGCGCTCGTTGCGTACTCGACCTCGGGCTGCTTGGACAGGGCATCGCCCACGCCGGCCCAGAAGTACTCCGCCGGAGCCTCGGCGATGATCTTGGGGTTGATGAAGATGTGCGCCGGTCGGTTGGGGTACGAATAGCCCTCGAGCGAGCCGTCGTCGTTGTACACGACGGCAATGGCGGTCGCGGCGGAGCAGTTGGAACAGATCGTCGGGACAGTGAAGACGATCTTCTTGAGCTCGATGGCCGCCGTCTTGACGGTGTCGAGCGCCTTTCCGCCGCCGCAGGCGATAAGAACATCAGCCTCCTGGCAGGCAGGGGAGTTCACGACCTTGGCGATATTGGCACGCGTACTGTTGGTGCCGTAGACGCGCGTCTCGAGAATTTCGACGTCGGTACCCGCCAGCGCAGCTCCGATACCGGGAAGTGCTGCGGCCAGTGCCCGCTTGCCACCGATGATCGCGACCTTCTTCGCGCCGTACTCGGCCAGCGCGCCGGGCAGCTCGTCAAAGCAATCCTCGCCAACGGTGTAGTCGCTCATTCCAATCGTGCGCATAGCAACCTTCTTTCGTTCGATAAAGTGCTTTCAGGTATTTTGCTCCAAGAGAAGGTCCACAGCCGCGAGAAATTTCGAACGTATAAAACCAGTGTTGAGGGTTTTTCGCCGGCGCTGAACGTGCTAGCATACTCCGCATAAGCGTTGATGGGGACGAGTAGTCGGCCGTCCGCATGCCACAGAGAGCGGGGAGCGCTGAGAACCCGTGCATGCGACCGATGAAAATCACCCCGGAGCTGCGGTCCCAACGGACGTGCCGCGCAGGTTCGTCTTAGTAGACATCGCCGAGATGGTCGTCGATACAGGCCAGCCGAGTAACGGATGCGAGCGCGCGAATACGCGGGCGAGGGCATCTAAGCTGGGTGGTTAAGCGAAGAGCTTTTGCGGGCGTGCAGCCCGTTTTGTGGCGCTTCGTCCCAGCTTGTAGGGACGGGCGCTTTTTTGGTGCCCAGAGGGCGTGCGCGCCCATGACAAGAAAGGGGTACCGTGGCAAACGAGTACAAGCAGACGATGAATCTGCCAAAAACCGGATTTCCCATGCGTGCCGGTCTTTCCAAGTCCGAGCCAAAGCGACTCAAGGACTGGCAGGACAACAAGGTCTACGAGCAAGTTCTAAAGAAGAACGAGGGTCACAAGAAGTTCGTGCTGCACGACGGCCCTCCGTACGCCAACGGCCCGATCCACATCGGCCACGCCATGAACAAGATCTCCAAGGACATGATCAACCGTTACTGGATGATGCAGGGCTATGAGGTTCCCTATGTCCCCGGTTGGGACTGCCACGGTCAGCCGATCGAGCATAAGGTCGAGGAGAAGCTCGGCACCGAGAAGTTCAACCAGACCTCCACGGCTAAGATCCGCGAGCTTTGCAACAAGTTCGCTGTCGAGAACATCGAGCTCCAGAAGGCTGGCTTCCGTCGCCTTGGCGTGCTTGGCGACTGGGACAACCCCTACCTGACGCTCTATCACCAGCATGATGCCGCCGACATCGAGGTCTTCAAGGCCATGTTCGATAAGGGCATGATCTATCGCGGACATAAGCCGGTTCACTGGTGCAAGCACTGCCACACCGCGCTGGCCGAGGCAGAGATCGAGTACTCCGACGAGACGAGCCCGTCCATCTTCGTGCGCTTTGAGATGACCTCCAAGCCCGCTGGCCTCGAGAACTTCGATGGTCCGGTCGACTTTATCATCTGGACGACTACGCCGTGGACTATCCCCTCCGACCAGGCCGTTTCCCTCAAGCCCGGCGCCGCCTATGTCGCCGTTGAGCACGATGGTCGTGCCGAGGTCATGCTCGAGGACCTGGCTCCCAAGTGCTGCGAGGAGTTTGGCTGGGAGTACACTCCGGTTATGGTCGACGGCAAGCCCTATGTGGTTCCCGCCGAGACCTTCCACCACATCCACTACAAGCAGCCGATCTTCGACGGTGTCGAGGGCGTGGCGTTGCTGGCCGATTACGTCGGTGTCGATGACGGTACCGGTATCGTTCACAACTCGCCCGGCCACGGCGTCGATGACTACTTCGCCTGCCTCAAGGAGGGCATCGCCGACATCTGCATGCCGGTCGATGACGACGGCAAGTTCTACACCGGTGAGGAGTTTGGCACCGGTGGTCCCTTCAGCGGTATGGATACCGACGAGGCCAACCCGCACATCATCGAGTTCCTGCGCGAGCGCGGCACCCTGGTCCTCGAGAAGAAGATCACGCACAGCTATCCGCACTGCTGGCGCTGCAAGCACCCGGTGCTTTTCCGTGCTACCGACCAGTGGTTTGTCTCGATGGACAAGACCGGTTTGCGTGAGCAGGCTGGCAAAGAGGTCCGCGAGAACGTCAAGTGGTATCCGGCCCACGCCGCCAACCGCATTGGCGCCATGGTCGAGCAGCGTCCCGACTGGTGCATCAGCCGCCAGCGCAACTGGGGCGTGCCTATCCCCAGCTACACTTGCGCCGACTGCGGCGAGAAGGTCATGAACGACGCCACGCTCGACGCCGTCATCAAGCTCTTCCACGAGAAGGGCTCCGACGCCTGGTTCACCGACGCTCCCGAGAGCTACCTAGGCGAGGCTTGCGTTTGCCCCAAGTGCGGCGGTCATCACCTCAAGGCCGATAAGGACATTCTCGACGTGTGGTGGGACTCCGGCGTGTCCTGGAAGGCCGTCTGCGAGTATCGCCCCGAGCTTGAGTACCCGGCGGACGTGTACCTCGAGGGATCCGACCAGCACCGCGGTTGGTTCCAGAGCTCGCTGCTCACCTCGGTGGGTGCCAACGGCCATGCTCCGTACAAGGCGGTCGTCTCGCAGGGCTTCACGCTCGACGGCCAGGGCCGCAAGATGTCCAAGTCGCTCGGCAACGTCATCGACCCCAACAAGGTCTGTGACGAGATGGGCGCCGACATCATCCGTCTGTGGGTTGCTTCTGTCGACACCAGCTCCGACGTCTCCATCGACCACGAGATTCTCGCTCGTACGTCTGATGCCTATCGCCGTTTCCGCAACACGCTGCGCTTCCTGCTCTCCGAGCTCGAGGGTCAGTTTGAGCCCGAGACCGACGGCGTCGCCTTTGCCGACTTGCTGCCGCTCGACAAGCTCATGGTTGCCCGTCTGACCCAGGTCCAGGCCGAGGTCGATGACGCCTACGCCAGCTATGAGTTCCCGCGCGCCTACCGTGCGCTCTACGACTTTGTGGTTACCGAGCTTTCCAACGTGTATCTCGACGCCCTGAAGGACCGTCTGTACTGCGACAAGCCCGGCTCGCTCGAGCGCCGCAGCGCCCAGACCGTGCTGGCCGAGCTCTTCTCGATGCTCATGCGCGACCTGCAGCCGATCCTGTCCTACACGGTCGATGAGGCCATGGCCTATGCGCCCGCCGGCTGCGTCGATCACCAGAAGTACGCCGCGCTGCTCGATTGGTACAAGTCGCCCATCACGGTCGACGAGGCCAATGAGTTTGAGGGTGTGCTCGAGGCTTCGCTCGAACTCCGTAGCGCCGTGACCAAGTCCCTTGAGGATGCCCGCTCTGCCGGCACCTTCACCAAGAGCCAGCAGGTTCGCGTCAAGGCGGTCGTTCCCGCAGAGATGTACGCGCTGCTGACCGGCGACAAGGCCGTCGACCTGGCCGAGTTCTACATCGTCTCCGATGTTGAGCTGACCCAGGGCGAGGAGCTCTCCGTTGCCATCGAGGCAGCCGAGGGCGAGTGCTGCGACCGTTGCTGGAACTACCGCACCACCGTCGGCGAGTACAACGGCCATGCACATATCTGTAAGCGCTGCGCGGAGGCGCTGTAGGTTACGGCGTTCGTAGAACGCCGTAACCTACCGACGCTGCAAACGCCCCTAAGCGGCAATCTGACGTTCAATCGTCGGTCGCGTACCAAAGTACGCTTTCCTCCTCTTTCACGTCACCTTGCTCGCTTAGGGACGTTTTCGCTGTTGGCGACGGTAATGCGGCGTTTCCATTGCTGGAGCTAAAGGCTTTCTTTCGCTTTCGCTCTTAGTCGAAAGCTATCAAGCGACATTCCGTTTTTCGGAATGTCGCTTTTGTTTTGTGCTGGTTATTTCGCCAGCGTTGGTGAATATGCTGCGTGTTTGGCGTTTGTCACTATAAGATGGTTACTTACGTTAAACGTAATTCGATTGTTTTGAGGGTAGGGGATTTCTTTGGGTCGTGGTGCGGATATGACGCCGCCTTTGCGTTGGCGGTTGGGTGTTGCTGGTGGGGTGGCGCTGGTTGTGCTGCTTGTTGACCAGTTGACCAAGCTTGCGGTTCGTGCCGTGGGCGATGCACTGCATGTGACCGTCATCCCCGGCGTGATCGACTTCCTGTTTGTCCGCAATATCGGCGCTGCCTTTAGCATGGGCGAGGGGCATGGCATCGCGTTTGCCGTGCTGGCGCTGGCGGTCATTGTCGCTATTGCCGTGTACCTCGTTCGTGCACCCCAGCTTGCCCATCTTGAGGTTGTGGGCATGGCGATGGTTGCGGGCGGTGCTATCGGAAACGCTATCGATCGTTTGGCCTTTGGCTTCGTGACCGATTTTATTGCCACCACCTTCATTGACTTCCCCGTCTTCAATGTGGCCGATATCGGCATTACGGTCGGTGTTGTGCTGGCGCTTATCGGTTACATGTTCTTGAGTCCCGCCGCTCGCGAGGTCGATGCGACTGCTGAGCTCAATGCCCGTGATGAGGCCCGCGCTAAGCGCAAAGCCAAGCAGCGTGGGGAGCGTGCCCGCAAGATTCGCGAAAGGAATGAGCGTTAATGGCCGACATCCATATTCTTGTTTCCGACGATTGCTCTGGCCAGCGTCTCGACACCTTTCTGGGTGCCAACGACGGCTGCCCCACGCGCTCTGCCTGCGCGCATCTGATCGAGGGCGGCGCCGTAATCGTGAACGGCGAGACCTGTCTGTCAAAAAAGTATGCCGTACGCGCCGGTGACCGCATCTCGGTCGACCTGCCCGAGCCGCACGATCCCACCGATGTGATTCCCGAGGCCATCCCGCTCGACATTCGCTATGAGGACGACTATCTCATTGTGCTCTCCAAGCAGCGCGGGCTGGTGTGCCATCCCGCCCACGGCCACGAGAGCGGCACGCTTGCGAACGCCTTGGTCTACCACTGCGGTATCGATCATCTTGGTACCGTGCAGGGTGAGGACCGCCCCGGCATCGTGCATCGCCTGGATCGCGATACCTCGGGCCTTATGCTCGCGGCAAAAGACGACGACACCCAGCGCGCGCTTCAAAATCTCATTCGCACGCGTACGCTCGACCGCCGCTATATCACGCTTGTCCACGGGCACATCGCCATGGACGAGGGCACCATCAATACCGGTATCGCCCGTTCTACGCGCGACCGCGTCAAGATGGCGGTTTCGGACGACCCCTTTGCCCGTCAGGCCATTACGACCTTTAAAGTCCTCGAGCGCTTTGATTCCACGCGCTTTGACGATGGTTATACGCTCGTTGAGTGCCATCTGTTTACCGGTCGCACGCACCAGATTCGCGTGCATATGCGTCATATCAACCACGCCTGCGTGGGCGATCCACTCTACGGCAAGTGCGATGCGCGCGCCGACCAGGGCCTGACCAGGCAGTTCCTTCATTCCTGGCGCGTGGCGTTCGACCATCCCGTGACGGGGGAGCGCATTGAGTGCCGCGACGAGTTGCCGTGGGATCTCGCTGCTGTTCTCGACGATCTGGCTCCGCGCTCGCTCGGTCGCACGGCCGTTGGAGATGAAATCGTTCCGCAGCTCGGTCTTCTCGAAGCCTAGCCAGTATTAGGTGGTTTCTTGAACTCGATTAGCCTGCGGTAAGATATACGATTGTTTACGTTACGCGTTGCTGGGAGCCTGCATGCTCGCCTTTTTACAAACCAACACACCCATCGTGATCTTCAACCAGATTGTCGTCACGCTGCTCACGGTCTGCTTTCTGTACCAGGTGGTCTTCTTTGTCATTGGCGCTCTTCGTGGCGAGGTCGCGCCTCCCAAGGCCAAAAAACTCCATCGCTATGCCTTTTTTATCGCGGCGCATAATGAGGAGGCCGTGATCGCCAACCTCGTTCGCTCCATCAAGGACCAGGATTATCCGTCCGAGCTCATCGAGGTTTTCGTGGTCGCCGATGCCTGCACCGACAACACGGCGCAGCTCGCGCGCGAGGCCGGTGCCATTGTTTACGAGCGCAATGACCTGGCCCGCAAGGGCAAGAGCTGGGTCATGGACTTTGGCTTCGACCGCATTCTCAACGAGTATCCCGACACGTTTGAGGGCTACTTTATCTTCGATGCCGATAACGTTATCTCCCGCGATTACGTTTCCAAGATGAATGATGCCTTTGACCAGGGCTTCCATGTGGTCACGAGCTATCGCAATTCCAAGAACTTCGGCAGCTCGTGGATCTCGGCTGCTAATGCCACGTGGTATCTACGCGAGGCGCGCTTCCTCAACAACGCGCGTAATATCTGCAAGACGTCCTGCGCCGTCTCGGGTTCGGGCTACCTCATCTCCGCCAGTGTCATCGAGGGCATGCACGGTTGGCAGTTCCACACGCTGACCGAGGACATTCAGTTCACTACGTTCTGCGCTATTCACGGTATTCGCATTGGCTATGCGCCGGCGGAGTTCTTTGACGAGCAACCCGTGACGTTCAAGGCATCCTGGAAGCAGCGTATGCGCTGGACCAAGGGCTTTTACCAGGTGTTCTTTACTTACGGTAAGCATCTGGTCAAGTCGACGTTCCGCTATCATCGCTTTGCCGCCTATGACATGTTCATGACGATCGCCCCGGGTATGCTGCTATCGCTGATCTCGATGCTCGCTAATGCGACGTTCTTGATAGTGGGTGGCCTTTCGCATGGTTTCTTGGCTACCGAAGTCGAGATGCAGGCGTGCGCCGCTTCGCTCATTATGACCTTCGCCATGATGTATCAGACCTTCTTTATCCTGGCGCTGCTCACGACTATCTTTGAGTACAAGCACATTCACTGCGCGCAAAAGTGGCGTCTGGTGACTAACCTGTTTACCTTCCCGATCTTTATGTTCAGCTATATCCCCATCACGGTGGCCGCGCTGTTCCTGAAGGTCGACTGGGTGCCGACGCAGCACGCCGTCAACGTTACCCTTGACGAGGTCATGCAAGGCGCCAAATAACCACCACCAAAACCACCGCAAAGGGGACAGGCACCTTTGTGGTGGTTTTTGCTTTTGCGATGCAGCTCGAGGAGGAGTCCGATGGTCTATATCCCGTTTTGGATTTGCATCTTTGCCGGCGTGGCAATTGATGCCCGAGAGCGACGGTTTCCCAATGGGCTTGCCGGCGCATGTGCCGTGGCGGCGTTGGCGGGCGTTTGGCTCGACAGGGGCGTTAACACTGCACTTGATCATGCCGGTCTTGCGGTCATCGTCTACCTTGCCCTTGTGCTTACTGAGTCGCTCTGGCGGCGCCTTCGTCAAGCCCCGGGGATTGGCATGGGGGACGCCAAAGCACTCTTCGCGCTTTGCACGCTCGACCCTATGGGCGGCATCGTGGCATTTGCCGTTTCGCTCCTGGTCCTGGCCCTCTCCTGTCTCTTCACAAAATCACGCTCCCTGCCATTGCTCCCGTTTTTGGTGCCGATTTTTGCCATAATCGAGGTCGTGGGCTGCACTTTGTAACCGATTGCGCATCCTTCTTAAGGAGCATGCCATGGCAACTAATCAAGAAACGGCCGTCATTAAGGCGCGCATGGACCGTATTCCTTCGGCGTTGTCGCCCGAACTTGTCGAGCGCATTGCCACCGATCGTGCTTCGGGCTATGTTAACCCGTATCGTTGCAACGACGATCGGGCCATTCGTCGTATTGATCGCGACGCTGACAAAGGTACGCTTATGCGTCCGGCGTTTATGCGCGATACCGAAAAGATACTTCATCTTCCGTCGTACACTCGTTATGCAGGCAAAACGCAGGTCTTTAGCTTCCGTAGCAATGACGATCTGTCACGCCGCGGTTTGCACGTGCAGCTTGTCTCCCGCATTGCGCGCGATATCGGTCGCGCCCTGGGGCTCAATTGCGATTTGATCGAGGCGATTGGCCTGGGTCATGACTTGGGACACACGCCTTTCGGCCATGCCGGCGAGCGCTTCCTCAACGATATCTATCATGAGCGCACGGGGCGTTATTTTTTCCATAACGTGCAGTCGGTCCGCGTGCTCGACGCGCTGTACGGCCGCAACGTGTCGCTCCAGACGCTCGACGGCGTGCTATGCCATAACGGCGAGTACGAGCAGCGTGTGTTTGAGCTCTCGGACATGAGCTCTTTTGACCAGTTTGACCAGACGGTTGAGGATTGCATTGCCACGGGCTATAGCGCAATTGAGCATCTGCGTCCTATGACGCTCGAAGGCTGCGTCGTTCGCATCTCGGATATTCTTGCCTACGTCGGTCGCGACCGCCAGGATGCGATCGCGGCTGGCCTGCTTTCGCCCGACGCTTTTGATGATGGCCGGGGCGGTGCCTACAACAGTTGGATCCTCACGCACGCTTCCATCGATATCGTTGAGCACAGCTATGGTAAGCCGCGCATCGAGATGAGCGAGGACCTGTTTGAGGAAATCCGTCGAGCCAAGCGCGAGAACTACGAGAAGATCTATAGCAAGGGTGGTATCGAAGGCGATTCCGAGGTGGAGCTGCGCGAGGCGTTCGAAAAGCTCTACGACCGTTGCCTGCGGGATCTAAACAGTGGTGACGAGTCCTCTTACATCTTTAAGCACCATATTTCGCGCATTGAGCAGCAGCTTTCCTACTACGATTGCACCTATGCCTGGCAGGACGACAAGGATCAAGCCGTGGTGGATTATATCGCGAGCATGACGGACGGTTATTTCTGCGAACTGACGAGCAAGCTGTTCCCGGGTCTAAAGTTTCCGCATCGTACCTATATTAACGAACGGTAGTTCGTATTAATTCGGTATACTGTTAGTGGAAAACGTATTTGATTGATACACGGGATGGCTATGGACGACCTTTTTTCTGCCTCGACGCGCGAGCGTTCCTTTAAAAATGCGCCGCTCGCGGTGCGCATGCGACCCAATTCGCTCGACGAGTACGTGGGCCAGCAAAAGGCCGTCGGTAAGGGTTCATGGCTGCGTGCCGCGATCGAGCACGACGTGCTTTCGAGCGTGATTCTGTACGGGCCTGCCGGTACGGGCAAGACGACGCTGGCCCACATTATCGCCAACCATACCAAGAGCGAGTTTGTCGAGGTCAGCGCCGTCACGGGTACCGTGAAGGACCTGCGTCGCGTGATTGATGAGGCCAAGACGCGCCTGAATACGTACGACCGCCGCACCATCCTGTTTATCGACGAGATTCATCGCTTTTCGAAGTCACAGCAGGATGCATTGCTGCATGCGGTTGAGAACCGTACCGTCATTATGATTGGTGCCACGACGGAGAACCCGTACTTCGAGGTCAACTCGGCGTTGCTCTCGCGTGGTCGTGTGGTGGAACTTGAACACCTTAAGGACGAGGACATAGCCACGCTGATCGAGCGTGCGCTCGAGGCTCCGCATGGCCTGAACGGTAAGTTCTCGGCCGATGAGGATACGGTCAAGACCATTTGTACGCTGGCCGCGGGTGATGCACGCTCGGCCCTGACGACACTTGAGCTGGCGAGCGAGATTGCCGTCACGCGTCCCGATACCGAGGGAACGCCAGCGCCGTCGGCGGGGGAGCGCTATCCCATCACCGTGGATGACGTAAAGATTGCCAACCCGCGTCGCGGCTTTACGTATGACAAAAACGGTGACATGCACTACGACATCATCAGTGCGTTCATCAAGTCCATGCGCGGTAGCGACCCCGATGCCACGGTCTACTGGCTTGCGCGCATGATCGATGCAGGGGAGGATCCTAAGTTTATCGCCCGTCGCATTATGATTCATGCCTCTGAGGACGTTGGCAACGCTGACCCGCAGGCGCTTCTTATAGCGCATGCTGCGTTTAAATCTGCCGAGGTTATTGGCTATCCCGAGTGCCGTATTAACCTCGCGCAGGCTGCGCTCTATGTTTGTTTGGCGCCTAAGTCCAATGCGTGTGAGGCTTCGATCGATGCGGCGCTGGCCGATATCCATTCTAGTGGGCTTCGCGAGGTGCCTAGTTATCTGCGCGATCGCCATCGCCCGGGCAGCGATGATTACGGTGTGTATAAGTATCCACATGATTATCCCGAAGGCTGGGTCGATCAGCGCTATTTGCCCGAGGGACTGGAGCGCGGCGCGTTCTGGCAACCTGCTGGCCGCGGTTGGGAAGAATGGCGCGTAGAGCAAAGCGAACGCGACCGCAGCGGGAATGCACCGAAGTAGCTGCTGATAATTTTGTCCCACGTTGCTGCTCTTGGCATGTTCGGTCCTCTTTGGGGTACCATGGAAACCGTCTGTTCTTGGAAATGGTGCAGGAAATATGATGAGTCCCATTCAAATCGCCCTGCTGCTGCTCGCCGTTGCCGGCGTGTGGGCCATCGCTGAGCTCGCGCTTACCCTGCGCAAGACCCGCAATGTTGTCGACTCGCTCGATAAGACCGTGAACGACCTCAACAACACCATCGCCGAGGCTCAGCCTGTGGTGGCAAAGCTCGATGGCGCTGTCGATGAGCTTACGCCGGCGCTTGCCCAGATGGAGCCGCTGCTTAAGTCGAGCAAGACGGCAGTTGATGCCCTTACCTCCAATCTCGTAGAGGTCGAAGCCGTGGTTCGCGACATTTCCGAGGTTACGGGCAGCATGGCCGAGGCCAGCAATGCTGTGTCTAGCGTGACCGACTCTGCCGCCGGTGCTGTGCAGAAACTCTTTAACAAGGTGAAGGCTCCCGCGGCCGACGCTGAGCGCAAGCTTTCCGCTGCCGAAGAAGCCGAGCAGCCGACCGAGCGTGTCCTGATTGGCGAAGCCGGGGACGATGTCGCTGCTGGTGACAATGATGCACGGAAGCCTGCTGCTAAAGCAGCCCAGTATTACACCTACACGCCCGCCGAGACCACCGAGGAGTCCTGCGATGAGTAGCGAAGCAACTTGCCCCATTACGCTGACCGTTGCCGGCGACCCGCGTCTGGCGCGCCTTGTGCGCATGACGGCGGCAAATGTCGGTGCGCTCTGCTCCATGTCCGTCGATCGCATCGAGGACATTCGTATGGCTGCCGAGGAAGCATTTATTTTCGGCTGCACGGCTGTTGATTCCGATGACATCTCGATCAAATTCGATGTCGACGAATCTCACGTTGGAATGACCTTTACCTTTGGTGACCAGGCCACCGTCGACGAGGATGACCAGGCCGCTGTGTATGCCGAGCTCATTTTGGCGAGCGTGTGCGATTCCTACGAAAAGACTGCGGCGCCCCTGACGCTTTCCCTCGACCTCAAGGCGGATATCTAATATGACCGAACGTTCCCGGAGCGGTAAGACCGCTTGGGACAAGGAGAAAACCCGCGAGCTGTTTCGTCGCTATAAAGAGACCGGTGACCCGGACGCACGCGAGCAGCTCGTCATGTCCCACATGAACCTGGTAAGGTTTCTTGCCAACAAATTTAAGAACCGCGGCGAGCCGCTCGATGATCTGATGCAGGTTGGCTATCTGGGCCTGCTCAAGGCTATCGACCGCTTTGATCCCGAGCGCGGACTCGAGTTCACGACGTTTGCGACACCCACTATCCTGGGCGAGATCAAACGCCATTTCCGCGACAAGGGCTGGAGTGTGCGCGTTCCGCGTCGCCTGCAGGAGCTCTCTGCCAAGGTCAACCAGGCTACTGACAAACTTACCAACGAGCTGCAGCGTTCGCCCAAGGTTGAGGAGATCGCTGAGTATCTAGATGTGACTGTCGATGAGGTCCTCGAGGCTATGGAATCGTCTTCGGCCTATACCTCGGTGCCCATCGAGGCTCCTGGTGCGTCCGATTCCGACGATGCTCCCTCGATTCTCGACCGTTACGCCGACGACGACAACGAGCTCGACTTTACCGATGACCGCCTAGTGATCGAGGAGGCCATCCGTGATTTTTCGCCGCGCGAGCGCGAGGTGATCGAGCTGCGCTTTGTGAAGGGCATGACCCAGATCGAGATCGCCAAGAAACTGGGTATTTCTCAGGTGCAGGTTTCGCGTCTGCTGCGCCGCACGCTTAAGAAGATTCAGGACAAGATCGACCCCGACGGAGTGATGATTCGTTCATGAGTGAGCACCCCCAACAAACCGATCGCGTGCTGCGCGACACCCGCATTCTGACGCTGCGCATTTGGGCTGTTGTCGGCTGCATTGTTATTGCTGCTGTCATCTTTAACCTTATGGGCATCCTGGCACCGGTTATTGAGTTTCTTGCCGTCGGCTCCATCATTGCTTTTGTGATGTCCCCGATCACCAACTGGCTCGAGCACCATGGCGTGAATCGCGGCATCGGTTCGCTTATCGCGCTTATTGTTGTTGCCGAGCTCGTCGGTGTCGTTTGCATCTTGTCGCCGATTCTCTTTGGTCAGATCATGGAAGTCCTGAGCCGCCTGCCCGAGCAGCTTCGTGTTGCAGGTGGCGATCTCAACGAGATGATCTCGCATGCCAAGACGCTCAACAACACGCCGCTCAAGGAGTATTTGGACGATAATCTTTCGTCGCTGGTTGCCGTGGCATCGAAGTATGTGTCTCAGATTGCTGCCGAGCTTGGCCGCGGTGTGTTCCCGCTCATCACCAATACGGCCTCGCAGTTGTTCGTGATCTTCCTTGGTCTGGTGCTTGCCTACTGGATGGCCTGCGACTACCCTCGCATGCATCACGAGATTTGCACCATCATCGGTCAGGAGAAGGAGACCTCGTACCGCTTTATGGTCGCCATCCTTTCTCGCTCTGTCGGCGGCTACATGCGCGGTATGGTCGTGACGTCCATCTGTGGTGGTTTCCTCGCCTTTATCGGTTTTATGATCATCGGCCATCCGTATGCGGCGCTCATGGCTATCTTTACCGGCATCATGCATTTGGTTCCGGTCGTCGGTCCTTGGGTGAGCGCAGCAATCGCCACAGTGCTTGGTTTCATGTTCAGCCCCATGTTGGCGTTATGGACGCTTATTGTGACGATGGTCGCGCAAAACGTCACCGATAACGTGATTTCGCCTAAGGTTATGCAGAGCTCGGTGCAGGTGCATCCCATCATGAGCCTCACGGCGCTCGTTATTGGCTCGGCACTCATGGGCCCCATCGGCATGATTATTGCCATCCCGCTTTGTGCGGCCCTCAAAGGTATCTTCGTGTACTACTTCGAGAATGAGACCGGCCGCCAGCTTGTGGCCTATGACGGCGCCGTGTTTAAGGGCACACCGTACCGCGATGCCGATGGCAACCCGGTCGCCGCCTACGACGCGCTCGGCGACGACACCTTCATTTACGAGTCCGAGCTCATCGGCAACGAGACTGCGCCCGAGGCCCAAGCGATGCCTAAGCCCGAGTTCGATAATCCCTGGATCAAGCTCTCGGGTTTGCAACCCGATGCCACGGGCTTCTTCAAGAATCCCTTCGCCAAGGACGATGACTCCAACTCGGACGACGATACCAAAACCGGCATCGACGGCTCCATGGACGATTCGGATTCTAAATAGGCCCTATTAACGTTTCTTGAAGTTGTAAATGACAATAAACGCGAGCAAAGCGATTGATAAGGGGCCGGCTACATAGAAAAAGAGAACGTCAATTGCGCGTAGAGTGTAATAAGCCTTATCGCCGGACATTACTGCATACAATACGTAGCCAAATGCTGGTTGGTTTGCGTACCAGCAGGAGAAGGCCAAGAGCGCTAAAAGTGCTAGTACCAGAAGTGCATTCAGGACAAATCGTTTACTTTTCATCGATCGCTCCTTCCGGGTGACTCTTATATGTAATTCTACAGCAGTCCTTTTTCAAAGGATCGCACAGTACTGAATAACGTGCACTTTCGCTGGAGGGTCGCTGTTTGGCGGCCCTCTTTTTTGCACTTACGCGGCGGGATGGTAATATCGTTACGTTTGAACTGTTTCGATGTGAAACCGAGGAGATTCCCTCTATGAGTGCTGACTACCCGTCAATGACTACGGCCGAGATCCGCTCCAAGTTCCTCAACTTCTTTGAGGAGCGCGGTCTTAAGCTCTATCCTTCTTCGTCTCTTGTTCCCGACGATCCTTCGCTGCTGCTTGCCAACGCCGGCATGAACCAGTTTAAGGAGTACTACCAGGGCAAGAAGACCATGAAGGAGATCGGCGCGATCTCCTGCCAGAAGTGCGTCCGCACCAACGACATCGATTGCATCGGCGAGGACGGCCGTCACCTGTCGTTCTTCGAGATGCTCGGCGATTTCTCTTTTGGCGGCGTCTCCAAGGAGCAGGCTTGCGCCTGGGCCTTTGAGCTCATCACCAAGGAGTTCAAGCTGCCGCTCGACCGCCTGTACTTCACCGTCTTTACCGAGGACGACGAGACTCACGATGTGTGGCGCTCTCTGGGCGTTGCCGAGGACCACATCTCCCGCCTGGGCGAGGATGACAACTTCTGGGCCGCTGGCCCCACCGGCCCCTGCGGTCCGTGCTCCGAGATCTACTTTGACATGGGCGAGGAGGTCGGTTGCGGCAGCCCCGACTGCAAGCCCGGTTGCGACTGCGACCGCTTCCTGGAGTTCTGGAACCTCGTCTTTACCCAGTATGACCGCCAGGAGGACGGCTCCATGCCGGAGCTGCCGCACCGCAACCTCGATACGGGCATGGGCCTGGAGCGCATGGCCGCCATCATGCAGCACAAGACCGCCAACTACGACGGCGATCTGATGCAGCATCTCATCAAGCTGGGCGAGAAGATTAGCGGCAAGACGTATGACGCCGACGATTACTCTGGCGCCAGCCGCTCCCTGCGTATCATCGCCGACCACTCCCGTGCCGTCGACTTTATGATCTCGGACGGCATCCTTCCCGGTAACGAGGGTCGCGAGTACGTCCTTCGCCGCCTGCTCCGTCGTGCCGTGTTCCACGGTCGCCTGCTGGGCATCGAGGGCGCCTTCCTGACCAAGTTCATCGACGAGGTTAACGCTCAGATGGGCGAGGCTTATCCCGAGCTGCTCAAGAATGTCGCGCTCGTCAAGGGTATCGTCGCCTCCGAGGAGGAGCGCTTCTCCACGACGCTCGACAACGGCCGCGTCTATCTGGACGAGGCCCTGGCAGCGCTTGCCGAGGGCGCTGTGCTTCCGGGCGACGTTGCCTTTAAGCTGCACGACACCTTTGGTTTCCCCATCGACCTGACCGTCGAGATCGCCGGCACCGCTGGCCACGATGTCGATATGGACGGCTTCACTGCCTGCATGGAGGACCAGAAGGCCCGCGCCCGCGCCAATGCCAAAGGCGACGCCTGGGGCAGCTTCAACGACGTTTGGGTCGAGCTTTCCGACAAGGTCGCCGCGACTGAGTTCGACGGCTATGACAACGATGTGATCGAGGGCGCCAAGGTTGTTGCCATCGTGCGCAACGGCGAGTCCGTCGAGTCCGCTGCCGCCGGCGAGGACGTCGAGGTCGTGCTCGACCGCACTCCGTTCTATGCCGAGATGGGTGGCCAGCAGGGCGATACCGGCGAGCTTTCCGCCGAGGGCGTTTCGCTGACCGTTTCCGATACCAAGAACCACAACGGCCTGTATGCCCACGTCGCGCACGTTGCCGATGGCACGCTGACTGTCGGTGCCGCTGTTACCGCCGCGCTCGACGCCGAGCGCCGTGGCTTCCTGCGCCGCAACCACACCGCCACGCACCTGCTCGACGCCGCCCTTAAGCAGGTCCTGGGCGAGCACGTCTCCCAGGCCGGCTCGCTGGTGACGCCCGAGCACCTGCGCTTTGACTTCACGCACTTCGAGGCTCTGTCCTCCGAGCAGCTCAAGGCTGTCGAGGACCTGGTTAACCAGCAGATCTTCGCTTCCAAGCCGGTCGTGACCCGTGTCATGGGCATCGACGAGGCTAAGGCCGCCGGCGCTGTCGCTCTGTTTGGCGAGAAGTACGGCGATGTCGTCCGCGTCGTCTCCGTGGGCGCCGAGGACCAGCCGTTCTCCCGCGAGCTCTGCGGTGGCACGCACGCTGCCAACACTGCTGAGATTGGCCTGTTCAAGATCATTTCCGAGTCCTCTACGGGCTCGAATGTCCGTCGTATCGAGGCCGTGACCTCTAAGGGTGCTCTCGACTATATGGCCGACCGCCTGGCGCTCGTCGACGCCGCCGCCGCTGCGCTCAAGTGCCGCGTAGACGAGGTTCCCGCCCGCGTGGAGAACCTGCAGGCCGAGCTGCGCGAGACGTCCAATAAGCTCAAGAAGGCTCTGACCGGTGGCTCCTCCGACGCC
This sequence comes from uncultured Collinsella sp., assembly GCA_902470095.1. Classification (GTDB taxonomy): domain Bacteria; phylum Actinomycetota; class Coriobacteriia; order Coriobacteriales; family Coriobacteriaceae; genus Collinsella. The sequence goes on along the minus strand of CABRFG010000015.1, from coordinate 18,392 downwards.
ATCTCCAGCGCCATCGAGGGCGCCGTCGAGCTCGACGGCTATAAGCTCGTTGTCGCTGAGCTCCAGGGCCTTGAGGCTGCCGACCTGCGCAACGTATGGGATACCGTGCATCAGAAGGTCGCCGGCCCTGTTGCTTGTGTCGTCGCCAGCGTGACTGAGAAGGGCACTCCGGCCCTGCTCGCTGCCGGCTCCGATGACGCCGTCAAGGCCGGTTTCCACGCCGGTAACGTGATCAAGCAGATCGCGGGTCTGGTCGACGGTCGCGGTGGCGGTCGTCCCAACATGGCCCAGGCCGGTGGCAAGAACGCCGCCGGCATCGCAGATGCCCTCGCGGCCGCTAAGACCGCGCTCGGCGCCTAAGAATCTAAGAAGTCGCTGTGGTTGCGCTTGCGCTGGACATAGGGGAGACCAGGATTGGAATCGCCGTCTCGAGCCGTGATGGCAAGATGGCGATGCCTGTCAAGGTGCTTCCGGCTGCCGAGGTCACCGGTATGGCCAAGACGTTCCGCTACCTGGTTGAGGACTATGAGCCCGACATCCTGGTAAGCGGACGTCCCCTGACCATGGCCGGTGAGCCCGGCCCTCAGGCCGAGCGCGTTGCCGCTGTGGCGCAAAAGATTGCCGACGAGCTCGATCTTCCGTTGGAGTTTGAGGACGAGCGTCTGTCCTCGCGAGAGGCCAAGCGTATCCTGCGCGAGCAGGGACTCAACGAAAAGCAGATGAGGGGCAAGATCGACATGATTGCCGCCAGCCTGTTTTTGCAGACGTGGCTCGATCGTAAAATCGAGGAGGTTTCGCATGCCTAGTGCTTCCGATCCGCGCCAGCCGAATCGTACACAGCAGCCGGCGTCGCGCCCTGCCCAGCCTGGCCAGCGTCCGGCACAGCCGACGCAGCGCGCAGCTCAGCCTGCCGCGCGCCCGGCGCAGTCCTTCTCTCGTTCGGCCCAACCTGTTCAACGGACGGGTCAGCAGCCTTCCGCTCGTTCGGTTCAGCATTCGGCTTCTCACGCGGCTCAGCAGCCCACTGCTCGTACGGCCCAGCCTGCAGGCGGCACCCGCTTTAAGCAGCAGGCACCTACCCAGCGAACGCAGGCCCCCCAATCGCATTCGCATCACGCTCGTGGTTCGCATGGCGTTGCTCCGGCGACCCGCTCGAGCTACAACACGCATGCTCGTCGCGGTGCTCAAAAGAAGAGTTCTCCGGTTCCCATGATCATCGGCGTTGTGTTGGCGGTGCTCGCGCTTGCCGCGATCGCTTTCTTTGTCGTGCCGGCCGTCAAGGGTTTCTTTGCCGGTGAGGATACGAAGGTTACGGCTGGTCAGCAGGTTACGGTGACCATTCCCGATGGTGCCTCGGGTGACAGCATCGCCTCGATTCTCTCCGAGAACCATATCGTAGAAAATCCCAAGGATTACTATGCGGCGGTGAAAAAGCTCAACGCCGATATGTCGCTCAAGCCAGGTGATTATTCGTTCACCACACTCATGGATGCGACCAAGGTTGTTCAGCAGCTCATGGAAGGCCCCAATGCGGGCTCCAATGCGCTGACTATCCCTGAGGGCTTGACGGTCGATCAAGTCGCCGACCGTGTGGCCCAGGCCTACGACAGCATCTCTAAGGAAGACTTCCTCAACCAGGCCAAGGCCTCCAACTACGTGGACGACTATAGCTTCCTTAAGGGTGCCGCTAACGACTCGCTCGAGGGTTTCTTGTTCCCCAAGACCTATTCGTTGGGTGATTCGCCGACGGCCGATGGCGTGATTCGCGCTATGCTCGATCAGTTTAAGACCGAGTACAAGTCGCTTGACTTTGCGAGCTGCGAAGCCAAGATCAAGGAACGCTACGGTGTGGAGATGTCCGACTACGACATCGTCAACTTGGCCTCTATCGTTGAGCGCGAGGGCCTCAACGCCGATCAACGTGCGCATGTGGCCTCGGTTTTCTACAACCGCCTTGCCGGCAAGCTCGATGGCCTGCGCTATCTCAATAGCGATGCGACTATGATGTATGTCACCGGTGGCGAGGTTACCGCCGACGACCTGCAGAGCGATAGTCCGTATAACACCTATAAGCATGAGGGCCTGCCGCCCACGCCCATCTGCTCTCCGTCGCTCGAGGCGCTCAAGGCCACCCTTGAGCCGACCGACTCTGATGACCTGTATTTCTACATTACGCAGGACGAGGAGTACTTCTCGCAAACCTACGAAGAGCATCAACAGTCTTGGAATTAGCATGAGGATTTTTAGCCCCAAACGATACGTTGCCTCGGTCGATCGCATCGACCTTAATACCCTGTGGGCCGACGGCAAACGCGCCATTCTGCTCGATCGCGATAACACCTTGGTGCCGCGCGACACCGAGCAGGTTCCCGCCGCGGTTTCCGCTTGGCTCGATGCCGCCCGCGCCAAAGGCTTTAAGCTGTGCATGGTGTCCAACAACTGGCATCGCGACCAGGTCATGAGCTCTGCGCGCGAGCTGGGACTCGAGGCCATCAGCCACGCCATGAAGCCGGCGCCGTTTGCCCTCAAGGCGGGCCTTAAGCGCCTCGGTGCCACAGCCGACGAGGCGGTGCTGATCGGTGATCAGCTCTACACGGACGTGTGGAGCGGCAACTTCGCCGGCGTCGATACCATCTTGGTTAAGCCGCAGGCGACGCAGGACCTGTGGTATACGCAGATCTTTCGTATCTTTGAGCGCCGGGCCCTGCGCGACCTTCCCTGCGAGGAATAGGTCTCGTCATGTCCCAGCACACCAAACACGGCTGCGACCATATCTTCTTTATCGGCTTTTTGGGCGCGGGCAAATCGACGCTCGCGCGCAACGTGGGCACCATGTTCAAGCGGCGTTTTATCGATACCGACCGCCTGGTCGTGCGTCGTTGCGGCAAGTCGGTAACCGAGATTTTTGAGACCGAGGGCGAGGATCGTTTTCGCGAGCTCGAGACCTCGGCGCTCCGTTCGCTCCAAAGTGAGCGCAGCCTGTTGGTTTCGTGCGGGGGCGGTATCGTCGAAACGCCGGTGAATATTGAACTGATGCACGAAATGGGTACGTGCGTTTACCTCGAGGGCGACTTTGAGGATTCGATTCGCCAGATTCGTCGGTCCGATACGCGCCCCGATTTCCGCTCGCCCGAGCATGCCGCGCGCCTGTTTGAGCATCGCCGTCCGCTGTATCGCCAGGCCGCCGACCTTACCCTTGATATTCGCAACAAGTCCTTCGAGGACGTTTCCTACCTTTGTGCCGAAATGCTTTTGGAGCGTGGGCTGCTATGATTCGCCGTCAACTGATCAATTTCCAAAACCGCAGCGTCGATGTCCGTGTCGGATTGGGCGCGTTCGAGGAGTTGTCGCGCATGTTTGCCTCGGCTGTGGGCAAGCCTAAGCGCGCGATGGTCGTTTGGAACGACGCCACATCCGAGCGTTTTGGTGAGGTCGTCGAGCATGCGCTGGTCGACGCCGGTTTTGCCGTGTCGCTGCTAGTCCTCGAGGTTTCGCCTGCTGGTGCCACGCTGGCCGATGCCGATGCGATCTTTGGCGCCCTGTCTGCCAACGGCGTTACCTGCGACGATCTGGTTGTCGCCGTTGGCGATGCCGCAACCTGCTCGGTTGTTAGCTGGTGCGCCAACCAGTGGTGCGGTCGCACCGAGTGCGCGCTGCTGCCGACGACCTTCGACGCCATGCTCACGGTCGCGACGACCATGAAGCCGCTCGTCGCCTCGTCGGCCAATGCGCTTCCCGCCATCGCGTTCCGTCCCGAACCGGGCTTGGTCGTGTGTGACCTCGACCTTGTTCGCGAGGCGGACCCCGAGGACCTCAAGCTCGGCTATGTGGTACTTGTTGGCACCATGCTTTCGAGCAGTAAGTCCCGCTGGAATCAGTTTACTGAGACCGTCCCCGAGATTCTCGCGGGCGAGGAGGTCGCGCTCGTCAATGCCGTTCAATGGTCTCAGACTGCCCGCAAGGACGTACTGATGGCCACGAACCCGAGTGCTCGCCATGCGCTCGATTTTGGCAAGACGGGGGAGCGTACCCTGCGCGCCTGCTTGGGCGATGCGGCTTCGCAGGTCCCTGCCTATCAGCTGTTATCCGAGGGCATGCGCTTTGAGGCGCGCCTAGCACATGATGCCTGCGACTTCGATATCGATTACGTCTTTGAGGTCGATGACTGCCTGGAGGACTTTGGTATCGAGGAACTTGCCTTCGATCTGGAGCCTACCGCATATATCGAGGAGTTCCGCAGGCAGCAGTTCGCCCGCTCAAACCGTAGCATGTTGCCGCTGCCCGCGGCACTCGGCGCCATTCGTCTAACGAGCGTTGAGGACGAGGTTCTTGAGCGCCATGTTCACGCCTACTTGGCTTCTCGCAAAGAACTTCTCTAAGATTTATTGACATCCATCGTCTTTCGTATCATGTTGAGGGGCGGGTTTTCAATCGGTTGCGGATCGCATGCGATTCCGTCGTTCGGTTGAGACCCGTCCCGCACTTTTTGAGACAATAAGAAAGGAATCTGCATGTCTGAGTTTGCTGCCGGTCCTGCCGGTCGTATCGAACGTGTCCGTGCCCTGATGGTCGAGCGCGGCTACGACGCCATCGTGGTACGCGACGAGGCCAATCTTCGTTGGCTCACGGGCGTGAAGGGCGTCTTCGACTACACCTTCGAGTTCCCGCACGCGGCGTTTATTACGGCTGACCAGTGCCTGTTCCATACCGACTCGCGCTACCTCAACAGCTTTGAGGAGAACACGCCCGCCGGCAGCCCCTGGGTCTACGACATGGACGAGGGCACCATCCCCGGTTGGGTCGCCGGCAAGATTGCGGCCAACAAGTGCCGCGTCTGCGCTGTCGAGGACGACATGCAGATCAACTTCTACCAGGGTATTCAGCGTGGTCTGGAGGACCGTTCCGTCGCCTGCATGTTGCCGCTGATGCATGACGACATCCGCAAGATGCGCGCCATCAAGGACGCCGAGGAGATCGAGCTCATGCGCCATGCGCAGTCGATCACCGATGCCGCCTTCCAGCATATGCTCGGCTTTATTAAGCCTGGTATGACCGAGAAGCAGGTTCGCAACGAGCTCGAGAACTTTATGTTCGCCAACGGCGCCGACAGCTTGGCCTTCGGCTCCATCGTGGCAAGCGGCCCCAATACCGCCAACCCGCATGCCGTGCCGAGTGACCGCGTGATCGAGAAGGGCGACTTCGTCCTCATGGATTACGGTGCGGGCTACTGCGATTATCGTTCCGACATGACGCGCACCGTCGTGATGGGCGAGCCTACCCAGGAGCAGCTCGACCTGTACGCGCTCGTGCGCCGCACCCACGAGGAGTGCGTCGCCGCCATCCATCCGGGCGTCGAGGGTAACGACATTTTCAAGCTTTCCAAGAAGATCATCGGCGATGCCGGCTATGGCGATTACTACAACCATGGCCTGGGCCACGGCGTGGGCATCGACATCCATGAGCTGCCCAACTTCAACCGTAGCAAGAACACCATCGAGGTCGGCTCGGTTATCACCATGGAGCCCGGCGTGTATCTGCCCGGTGTGGGCGGCGTGCGTCTGGAGGACTACGGCGTGGTCACCGAGAACGGCTACGAGCCCTTCACCAAGACCCCGCACGACCTGCACGTCATCGATTGCTAGCCCATTTCGATAGATTTTTGGGGCGGGGCGTCCGGATCGATTCGGACGCCCCGCGTTCTTTTTATGCGCTCGCTGCAGGCGCCGTCAGCAAGTGTATAATTTCGGTCGTATGTAATTTGGACGCTTGTGCGTTCTGCCCATAACAAGAAAGGTCGCTATGCCTACCATTTCTACCGCCGACTTCAAGAACGGCCTCGGTCTCCGCATCAAGGACAAGGTCTACACCATCGTCGAGTTCCAGCATGTCAAGCCGGGCAAGGGCGGCGCGTTTGTGCGCTACAAGACCCGCGACATCAAGAGCGGCCGTGTCGTCGAGAACACCTGCAACGCCGGCACCAAGTTCGAGAGCGTCATGCTCACCACCCGTGAGTTCCAGTACCTCTACAACGATGGCGCCGACTACATCTTCATGGACAACGAGACCTATGAGCAGGTTCCCGTTCCCGAGGACATGGTGGGCGAGAACTCCAAGTGGCTGCGCGAGAACGACATCTGCCAGCTGCTCTTTGCCGACGATGAGCTCATGGGCGTGACCCCGCCGATGTTCATCGAGACCACCATCGTCCAGACCGACCCGGGCTTTAAGGGCGACACCGTCCAGGGTTCCACCAAGCCGGCCACGATCGACACCGGCGCTGTCATCCAGGTCCCCATGTACCTCAACGAGGGCGAGGTCATCAAGGTTGACACCCGCGACGGCAAGTTCGTCTCCCGCGTCTAGCACCAACTCTTCTAGGAGGACTCATGCCCCAGGAAATCAAGATTGACGGCATCGGCATTTCGCCCGATGTTCTGACCGCCATCGTTTCGCGCGCCGTGTCGGATGTCGAGGGCATCGCCTCCGTTGGCGTCAAGGACCTTGCCACCAACCTTGTCTCCATGATGCTCTCGTCCAAGGCCCCGGCTTCCGAGCCGGCGGTCGAGGCCGAGGTCATCGGCGACAAGCTCGCACTCACCGTGCGTGTCGTAGTGTTCTTTGGCTATCCGTTCAAGAAACTCGCCGAGGCCGTTCGCGCCGCCGTGGTCGCCGCCATCGATGCCCAGGTTGGCGTTGAGGTCGAGCGCGTTGACGTTTGCATCGACGGCCTCGTTTTCCCCAAGGAGTAACCTTTGAGCCTTAAGGTTTATCGCGGGCGCACGCTTGCCCGCAGTCAGGCGCTTCAGCTTCTGTTCCAGGCCGAGGCCACGGACAGCCCGCTCGAGCGCGTCCTCGAGGGTGATTTCCTGATCTCGAAGGGTCCCCTCGACCCCTATGCGCTGGAGCTGTGCCGCGGTGCCTACGAGCATATCGACCGCATCGACTGTGCTCTGCGCTCTGTTGCCAAGAACTGGGATCTTATGCGCATGCCCGGCGCCGACCGCAACCTGCTGCGTATCGCCGTTTACGAGATGCGTTTCCTCACCGACGAGGAGGTCTCGGACGCCATCGTGATCAACGAGGCTGTCGAGCTTGCCAAGGCCTATGGCACCGACCAGTCCGCGTCGTTCGTCAACGGCGTGCTGGGCAAGATCGCTCGCAGCGAGGAGCTGCCGGGCGAGGACCTGTACCAGGAGCTGCTGGCCGAAGATCGCGCTCGCGAGGAGGCGCAGGCTGCCGAGGCTGCCGCCAAGGTTGCGGTTGCCCAGGCTGAGGCTGGCGTGCTGGCCGAGGATGCGGACGCCGCCGAGGCTGTTGTCGACTCCGTCGAGGAGTAGCCATGCCAGAGGGTTCCGTCCGCAATTTCGACGAGATCTCGGACCGCTTGGACCAGATCATCGCTACCGTTCGCTCCAAGGATACCTCCTTGGAGCGTTCACTCGATTTGTTTGACGAAGCGATTGAGCTGGGCTCCCGCGCGGTCGATATGGTCGACAAGTTTGAGTTGACGCCGCGTGAGGTCGACAAGCTCGAGCAGGAATACGATGAGGATGCAGCAAACGAATCCCAGGATAGCTAGGCCGCATCTCCGGATACGAATGGTTGATGGCATTCATGAAACGCGTGCGTCTTGATGACGAACTGATTTCACAGGGCATCTGCGCCGATCGCGCGGATGCCCTTCGCACTCTTATGGCCGGCTTGGTCTCGAGTGGCGGTGAGCGCTTGACTTCGCCGGGCCTTAAGGTGATCCCGGGGCTGCCGCTGCACGTGAAGGGGCGCATTCCCTATGTTGGCCGCGGCGGTCTTAAGCTCGAAGGCGCGCTTGATGCGTTTGGAATCAATCCGACGGGCCTTGCCTGTCTGGATGTGGGCTGCCGGCGGTTTTACCGATTGCCTGCTCAAGCGCGGAGCTGCGACCGTTGTCTCGGTGGACGTGGGTCGCGCCCAGTTCGATTGGTCGTTGCGTCAGGACGATCGCGTGATGCTGCATGAGCGCACAAACGTGACGCAGCTGCCTGAGCTTGGCTATGCCGGCGCCATCGACCTGGCTGTGTGTGATGTCTCGTTTACCAGCATCGCGAACATTATCGATGCGGTACTGGCGTGCCTGACTCCTACGGGTGCATTCTGTACGCTCGTAAAGCCGCAGTTTGAGGCTCCGGCGGCGCTGGTGGGCGAGGGCGGCATTGTGACCGATCCCGCCGTTCGCCGCGATACACTCGTGGCGGCGGTTGAACTCTTTGCTGCCAAGGGCCTGTTCCCGGTCGATGTGTGCGTGTCACCCATTCATGGTGCCAAGGGCAACGTTGAGTTTTTCCTGTACGGCACGAGATTTGACCCCGGCGACCGCTCGCAAGACGAGCTGCAATCCCAGGTATCGGTTTTGAGCGAGAAAGCTGCAACGCTATGAAGGTCTTTCTGGTTCCCAATTATTACAAGCAAGAGGCGGTCGAGAGCGGCCTGATGCTCGAGCTTTGGCTGACGCGCCAGGGCTATGAGGTGGCATGGGCTGCCGACCAGCGATCCAAGATTCAGAGCACGCCTGATATTGAAGGCTCCGATCTGGTCATTACGCTCGGCGGCGACGGTACGTTGCTGCGCGCTGCCCGCATCCTCAACCATCGCGAGATTCCTATCCTCGGTCTTTCCTATGGTCACCTGGGCTTTTTAACTGCTGCGAGCCCCGAGGAGCGCGACATTCTGCAGGTCGTGAGCGACGCCCTTTCCGGCGAGCTGCACGTGAGCCGTCGCGCCACCATCGCCGCGGATATCGTGTCCGTGCGCGAAGACGGTACGAAGGATGTCGTGCGCACCTTCGCCCTCAACGACATGGCGCTTACCCGCGGTCCGCTGTCCGATATGGTCGAGTTCGACATCACGGTGTCGGGCCACCATATCGATCGACTGCGTGGCGACGGCGTGGTCGTGTCCACGGCGACTGGTTCTACGGGTTACGCGCTCAGTGCCGGTGGCCCCATCGTGAGCCCCGACTATACGGGCATGGTCTGCGTACCCATTGCGCCGCACACCATTCAGGCTCGTGCCTTTTTGACCTCGCCGAGTGATGTCGTCGAAATCTTTATGTCCGATGATCGCCCGAGCGTTCCGGCGATCGCTATCGATGGACAGTTTATTACCTGCGATGGCACCGTTGAGAGCGTGGCGGTGCGCCGCGGGCCCGGAGATGTGTTGCTGCTGGATTACGGCCCCGAGAGCTTCTATAACTCGGTGAGCCGCGTATTCTACGGAGTCCGTCATGATCGATGAGCTGCAGGTTTCTAACATTGCACTCATTCGCGAGGCGACGCTGGTGCCGAGTGCCGGCCTGACTGTCCTCACTGGCGAGACCGGTGCCGGCAAGACCGCGCTGCTCTCGGCCCTCAAGCTTATTTTGGGCGAGCGTGCGGATTCGTCGACGGTGCGCGAGGGCGAGGCACTGGCGAGCGTCGAGGCGCGACTCTTCGACGGGCCGCACGACACGGAGGGGTTCACCGTACAGCGCAGCCTTTCTGCCGAGGGCCGCAGCCGCGTGAAGATTGACGGTCGCATCGCCAGTGTGCGCGAGCTTTCGGAGCGCGTTGGCGTGATGATGGATCTGTGCGGCCAACACGAGCATCAGCGCTTGCTCGACCCGGCGCATCACGTTGCGATGGTCGATGCCTGGGCGGGACGCTCTGCGCTCGAGGCGCTGGATGCGTACCGCGCCTGCTTTAAGGCATCGCGTGCTGCCGCCAAGGAGGTTCGACGTGTCGAAGAGGCCTCGCGTGCGCAGGGGAGCCGCGTCGAGGAGGCGCGCTTTGCCCTCGAGCGCATCGGCGAGGTCGACCCCAAGCCGGGCGAGTATGAGGAACTCGAGGAACTGCTGCCGCGCTCCGAACATGCCGAGGTACTGGTTGCCACGGCTAACGATGCCCATGCATCGCTTGCCTCCGAAGGGGGAGCGCTCGATGTCGTGAACAGCGCCGTGGCAGAGCTTTCCCGTATGGCTACCGTCGATCGCAAACTGGGCGACATTGCCGATGCGCTTTCGGATGCCTGCATCTCCCTTGAGGATTGCGCGAACGAGCTTCGTGCCTATCGTGATGGCGTCGCCTTCGACCCGCGCGAGCTCGCTCGCATGCGTGAGCGGTATTCCGACCTCAAGGGCCTGTTGCGTCAGTGGGGTCCCACCATGGACGATGTTTTTGCCATGCGCGATCGCTCGCAAGAGCTGCTGTCCCTGGTCGATGATGGCGATGAGCAGATCAAAAAGGCGCGTGAGGCACTCGGGAGCGCTGAGTGCGAGTTGTTTACCGCTGCCAAGGCACTTAAGCGCGCTCGCAATACGGCGGCCCCGCGCTTCTGCCACGAGGTTGGCCGCCAGATGGCGCGCTTGGAGATGGGTAGTGCCGAGCTCGTCTGGGAGTCGCGCGATCTTCCCCGTGCTGAGTGGACGCCCGTTGGTCCTTCGAGCTACGAGCTGCTATACCGCAGCGGTGCCGGTTTGACTCCACGTCCCCTGCGCCGCATTGCATCGGGCGGCGAGCTCAGCCGCGTCATGCTGGCAAGCAAGGTTGTCCTCGGTAACGCGGACGGTGTCGATACGCTGGTGTTTGACGAGGTCGATGCTGGTGTCGGTGGCTCCACGGCGCGTGCACTCGCGGGCGTGCTGGCAGATCTCGCCGCTACGCATCAGGTGATTGTCGTAACCCACTTGGCGCAGGTCGCCGTCATGGCTGACAAGCATTATGTTGTCAGCAAGGAACCGGGCGATGTTCCCCAAACGCATTTGGACGAGGTAACCGGCGAAGCGCGTATCGCCGAGATCGCCCGCATGCTGAGCGGCGATCAATCGGAGGCGAGCTTGGCGCATGCCAAGCAGATGCTTGAAGAAGCTCGAGGTTAGGTCGTATCAGCGGTGTTGGTGGGACAAAATAGACTGAAATTTTTGTCCCACTACGCGTTTTACTCCACAACCTTATCCGGCTGGATGAGCTCCTCGTAGTAGCTGATATGCTCACGCGCGTCTTCAATCTCGGGCAGCAGGAAGTTGTAGATGACTTCGATGATCATCGTGGCACTGATCTTGGAGAACGCAAAGTCGCCTGTCGTCAGCAGCGCTTCGTGGTTGACGGTATTAAAAGTGTAGTCTGCCAGGCGCGCGAGCGGGGATTTACTGTCGCTGCTGATGACGACTACGGTTGCGCCGCAGTTGCGAGCCGCTTTTGCCATGCGATTCAGTCGGCGCGATTTGCCGGAGTTTGAGATTAGCACGATGACGTCACCCGGGCGCAACGTGAGCGCAAAGCCGATTGATGTCTCGCTGATGGTGCTCGCCATGCAGCGCAGGCCCAGCTGCGAAAACTTAAACGTCGCATCGAGCGCGACCGCGTTCGTATTGCCCACAGCTGCAAACTCAATAACCCCTGCATGCTTAAGGGCATGCACAACAGCCGCCAGCGTATCGTGGTCGATGCCGTCGATGGTCGCATTAAGCTCGCTCACCTTGGCAGCCAGGATGTTCTTGAGGCTCTGCTCCATATTGTCGAGCGAGACCTCGTCAGTCAGGCCCTCGTTACGCTGGCTTTCCAAATCCCTCGCCAACGAAAACTGAAAGCTGCGGAAGCTACCAAAGCCAAGCTTGCGGCAGAAGCGCGAAACGGTCGCCTCGGACGTGGCGGCGGCGCGCGAGAGCTGAGCGGCCGTGAGGCGTGGCGCCTCGGACTGGTGCTCCAATATATAGTCGACAATGCGCTGCTCGGACTCGCTGTATCCCTGATGGGTGCTAATGAGGGAAAGTGCGCTCTTGCTACTATCGGTCATGGATGGCTCCTGGTTGGCATGAAAATCTAATTTGATTCGCAATGCCATAGTATACGGGCATTTTCAATTACAAGATACACCTTGCCGTTTCAAGTGTTGATGGTAAACTTTCACTTACCGTTTACGGTTATGAAAGAACATTTCACCGGAGAATTGCACCTTGTCTCTTCTCACGCGGACGGTAGGTTGGTATCTTTCAGTTGTGGAAAAACGCGCATCGAAGCGCGTGTAGGGGAGCGCCCGCGGGCGCTGTACTCAAGAAGGAGGGACACATGGCTAAGTTTGACATCATCGCCGCGACCGGTTGCCCGACCGGCATTGCGCACACCTTCATGGCGAAGGAGGCGCTGGAGAAGGCAGCTGCCGAGCGCGGTCTGACCATTAAGGTCGAGACTCATGGCCAGGTCGGTGTCGAGAACGAGCTCACCAAGAGTGAGATCGCTGGTGCCAAGGCCGTCGTCGTCGCAGCCGACAAGGATGTCCAGGCTGAGCGTTTCGCCGGCAAGCCCATGGTTTCCGTTGGTGTTTCCAAGGCCCTGTCCGTTGAGGCCGCCGGTAAGTTGATTGACCGCGCGCTCGCCGCCAAGGGCGACGACACGGTTGCGGCTGCTGCCGATGTCGAGGACGAGGTCGAGGAGAAGGAGTCCATCGGCCACATCATCTACAAGCACCTCATGAACGGCGTCAGCCACATGCTGGTCTTCGTCGTTGCCGGTGGTGTTCTGACCGCCGTTTCGTTCCTGTGGGGCATTACGTCCTTCGATTCGACGGCGTCTGACTACAACAGCTTTGCTGCGATGCTCAAGATCATCGGCGGCATCGCCATGAACCTCATGGTTCCGGTGCTTTCAGCCTATATCGCCGAATCCATCGGCAAGCGCCCGGCGCTCGTCCCCGGTTTCGTTGCCGGTATGATCGCCATCCAGGGCCTGCCTGTTAACGCCGAGACCGGCATGATCGACGCCGGTGGCACCGGCGTGGGCTTCGGCTTCCTGGGCGGCATCGTCGGCGGCTTCCTCGCCGGCTATGTCATCCTGCTGCTCGAGAAGGTCTTTGCCGGTCTGCCCAAGAACCTGGACGGCCTCAAGGCTATCTTCCTGTACCCGCTGTTCTCGACGGCTATCGTCGGTCTGGTCATGCTCGGCATCTCTGGCCCCATGGCTGCCATCAACACCGCCATGATGGACTTCCTCAAGGGCCTGTCCGCCTCTGGCGCCGTTGTCCTGGGTCTTGCCATCGGCTGCATGTGCGCCTTTGACATGGGTGGCCCGGTCAACAAGGCTGCTTACGTCACCGGTACCGCTATGCTCACCGAGGCACTGGCCGCCGGTGTTGGCACCGATACCTACAACTTCGGCACCAACTTCATGGCTGCTGTCTCCGCCGCCTGCATCGTTCCGCCGCTGATTACCACCTTTGCCGTCGTTGTCGGCAAGAAGTACTTCAGCCAGGAGGATCACGACGCCGGTGTCGTTAACCTCATCCTTGGTTGCACCCACATCACCGAGGGCGCCATTCCGTTCATGACCAAGAACATCTGGCCCGTCATGCCCATCATGATGCTCGGTTCCTCTATCGCTTCGATCCTGACCATTATGTTCAACGTTCACGATCCGGCGCCTCACGGTGGCTTCCTGGTCCTGCCCGTTGTCGAGAACGGTCCGCTGTGGGTCCTCGCGATCCTCATCGGCGCTGTGGTCGGTGGTATCCTGTTCGTGGCCTTCAAGAAGTACGACTTCGAGAAGAACCAGAAGGCCGCTCCTGTAGCCAAGCCCGTTGAGGCCCCCAAGGCCGCTGCCGTCGAGGCCCCCAAGGCCGAGGCTGCCGACTTCGTGAAGGTCGAGAATGTCTTTGTCGCCGAGGACTTCGCTTCTCGTGACGAGGCTCTGAGCTTCGTTTCCAACCAGGCCGTCAAGGCCGGTATCGCAAGCGACGCCGACGCCGTGATGAACGCCTTCCTGGCCCGCGAGGCCGAGGGCACCACGGGCATGATGGAGGGCTTCGCCATCCCGCATGCCAAATCCGACGCCATTACCGAGGCTGCCGTCATCGTCGTCAAGGACGAGTCCGGCGTGACCGGCTGGGACACCATGGACGGCGCTCCCGTCAACGTGGCTATTGCCCTGCTTATCCCGGGTGCACAGGCCGGCACCACGCACCTCAAGATCCTGTCCAAGGTTGCCGAGGCGCTCATGGACGAGGACTTCCGTGCCACCGTCAAGGGTTCCACCGACGCCGCCAAGATCGCCAAGACGATCAACGCCCGCCTGGTCTAATCCCACAACACGCGAATAGCATCGCCCCCTGTATATAAGGCGGAGTCCCTCCCCAGGGTCTCCGCCTTTTTCATCCCCAAATAAGTTGCGGTGAAATAAGGACTGTTTAAACGATTCAACCCCAAATTCAGTCCCTATTTCACCGCAACTTATAAAAGGGCATAGAGGGGGCTACCTATCGAGTCTTTGTCGCGAACAGTTCATCAGCCAGAATTCCGTTCAGCCGACATTACTTTGGACCGACTGGGTTTCCGCAGCTTGCTCGCCCACAGGGGCCCGCGCGCGGCCTGTGAGATTTATCGCGAGTTCCGCACGAGCCGAAGAGCACTTAATGTGCTCTTCGTGCGAGCAGGACTGTAGAGCAGGAAATCTCACAGGCCGCGCGCGGGCCCCTGTGGGCGAGCAAGCGGACGACAAACACATCTGTCCAATAATTCGTCTGAAACACAATGAAAAACCGTTTGATGTGAGTTAATATAAACAACGTCGTGAATCTGACTCCTGCCACATGTATGACAGGGGTTAAACACAAAAAGGAGTCAACTATGGTTTCTGAGAAGGCTACCCTCGTTAATCCTCAGGGTCTGCACATGCGTCCGGCTGGTCTGTTCGCCTCCACCATGGGCAAGTATGCCTGTGACGTGACGGTCGTTACCCCCGAGAAGGAGGTCAACGGCAAGTCCCCGATGGCCCTCATGGCTGCTGGTATCCCCTGCGGCACCGAGGTCGAGGTCAAGTGCGACGGCGCTGACGAGGCCGAGGCTCTGGCCGCTGCCATCGAGCTCATCAAGAGCGGTCTTGGCGAGTAGAACTCAAACGGGTCGCATGTTGAACAACTAAGTTCATATTTGGGGGCGCAGTGACCTGTTGTAAGGTAGCTGCGCTCTTTTGTCATGGATATGGCAAAACGCTTTATCACATGACACGGAGAGAGGAATGGGAATGTATCAGGGAGTCAACGCTTCCGAGGGCATCGGTATCGGCACCGTCATGGTCGCCGTCGATCCCGACTTGACGTTTGAGCCGCACGAGGTTGCTGATTCGGCAGCAGAGAAGGAGCGCTATCAGTCCGCTCTTTCGGTCTTCTGCGAGAAGACCCAGGCTCAGGCCGACCACATGAAGGAGACGGTGGGCGAGGCCGAGGCCGAGATCATGAGCGGACACATTGTCCTGGCTCAGGACCCGGGGATGACCGACGCCATCAACGCCGCCATTGACGGCGGTACCTGCGCCGAGCAGGCGCTCATGGACACCTCGACCATGTTCGAGAACGTGTTCCTGTCCATGGACGACGAGATGTTCCGTCTGCGTGCGGCCGACATCGCCGACATCCGCACCGGTATTCTGGCTGAGCTGCTGGGCAAGGAGGTCGTCGACCTCTCCGTCCTGCCCGAGAACACCGTCGTTGTCGTGCACGACCTCACGCCGTCCATGACCGCCACGATCGATAAGGCCCACGTTGCCGGTATCGTCACCGAGACCGGTGGCCGCACGTCGCACTCCGCGATCATTGCGCGCGCCCTCGAGATCCCGGCTGTCCTTTCGGTTTCCAACAGCTGCACCGCGCTGCGCAACGGTATGACCGTTGTCGTCGACGGTGGCAAGGGTATCGTCGAGGCCGATCCCGACGAGGAGACGCTCGCCGCCTACACCGCCAAGGCCGAGGCCTTCGCTGCCGAGAAGGCAGCCCTCGAGGCCTTCCGTGGCAAGCCGTCCGTGACTGCCGATGGCATCAAGAAGATCATCGCCTGCAACATCGGTAACCCCGATGACGTGCCCAACGCGCTCGATCACGACGCCGAGGCCATCGGTCTGTTCCGCTCCGAGTTCCTGTTCATGGACTCTGCTGAGCTTCCTTCCGAGGAGGAGCAGTTCAACGCCTACCGTAAGGTCGCCAGCGCGCTCAAGGGTGCTCCGGTCATCATCCGCACGCTCGATGTGGGTGGCGACAAGGAGATTCCGTATCTGCACATGGTCAAGGAAGATAACCCCTTCATGGGCTTCCGCGCCGTGCGTTACTGCCTGGCCAATCCCGACCAGTACAAGGTCCAGCTCCGCGCTCTGCTGCGCGCTAGCGCCTTCGGTGACGTCAAGATCATGATCCCGCTCGTCACCTGCGTCGAGGAGGTCTTGGCTGTCAAGGAGCTCGTCGAGCAGTGCAAGGCCGAGCTGACCGAAGAGGGTCGCAAGTTCAACGAGAACATCGAGGTCGGCATCATGGTCGAGACGCCCGCCGCTTCGCTGCTCGCAGACCGTCTGGCCGAGGTCGCCGACTTCTTCTCCATCGGCACCAACGACCTCATCGGCTACACCATGTGCGCCGATCGTGGCAACGACACCATCTCTAACCTGTACCAGGTGTACTATCCCGCCGTGCTCCGCTCGCTCAAGAACATCATCGAGAGCGGCGTCAAGGCCGGCATCATGGTCGGTATGTGCGGCGAGGCCGCTGCCGATCCGCTGCTCGAGCCGCTGCTGATCAGCTGGGGCCTGGAGGAGTTCTCGATGAGCGCTCCGTCGATCCTGCGCGCCTGCAAGACCATCAGCCAGTGGACCAAGGCCGAGTGCGACGAGCTCGCCGAGAAGGCGCTCGCCTGCAACACCGCCGCCGAGGTCAAGGCACTGCTCGAGTCCGCAGCTCGTTAATTTGGTATCAGAGGTAACCGCGTGGTTGGAATGGGCCGGCCACGCGGCCCTCACATATACAGGGGGTACTGTAAATGTTCTACACGCTAACCGCTAACCCGGCTGTCGACATGACGGTTTCGAGCTCTCCGCTCGAGCCCGACGAGAACGTCCGCACCGGCTCGGCCAGCTACACGGCTAACGGCAAGGGCCTCGACGTGTCCTTCGCCTTTAAGAAGATGGGCGTCGACACCGTCGCGCTCGGCTTCTTCGCTGGCTTCACGGGCAAGTTCATCGTCGAGGAGGTCATGAACCTGGGTTGCCTCTGCCGCCCGGTCTGGACCGACGGTATCACGCGCATTAACACCTACGTCAACGATGGCCAGCACGAGTACGGCATCCTGAACCCGGGTGCTCCGATCACGCCGCAGCACCAGGAGGAGCTCTACAACATCCTGGACACCGCGGGCGATCTCGAGTGCCTGATCGTTTCCGGCTCCGTGCCTCCCAAAGCTACGCCTGACTTCCTGGCTCAGGTCATGGAGCACGCTCAGGCTCGTGGCGCCGACGTCGTCTTGGACCTGTCCTCCGACAAGCTCAAGGAGCTCGCTCACAAGAAGCCGCTGCTCATCAAGCCGAACCATCACGAGATGAAGGCCATCTTCGGCGTGCCGGTCGATACCGACGACGAGGTTCGCGTTGCCATGAAGATGGCTCACGACGCTGGCGTTCAGAACGTGCTGCTCACCCGCGGTAGCCGCGGCGACGCTTACTTCTCCAACGGCGAGGACATCTGGTACGCCAAGCGTGAGTTCAACATCAAGCTGGTTTCTTCCGTCTGCGCCGGCGATTGCACCCTCGCTGCGTTCCTGCACAAGTGGTACAGGGATCGCGACAACGTCGAGGAGGCCATGAAGCTCGCTATGGCCACCGGCGCCAACGTCGCCGAGTCCGTCGGTATTGGCGACTTTGGTCACGTCGACGAGTACAGCAAGCGCGTTGCTGTCCGCAAGCTCGATCGTCAGTAATCGAAACGCGACATATTCGTGCGCATGCGGCGCCCCGGTTTCGGCCAGGGCGCCTTTTTGTTCCGTCATAGGGGAGAGATGTCCTGCCGTACTTCATCGCTTCCACACCGTTCACCGAGTTGTCCTAGCCTTTTACCGATGCGTGGAATATACTTTCATTAACACGTTGCTTCGTGAAAGGAACATTCATGATTTACACGCTCACTGCAAATCCCGCCATTGACTACAACATCGCCTGCGACGGCCTTGCTGCCAACACCGTCACGCGTACTCGCAACGCCGTCTATACGCCCAACGGCAAGGGCCTCAACGTCTCGTTTACGCTTGACCACTACGGTGTCGACACCACGATCCTGGGCTTCTTCGCTGGCTTCTCGGGCGAGTTTATCGTCAAGGGCGCCGAGGCCCTGGGCGTGCCCGTCAAGCCCGTGTGGACCGACGGCATCACGCGCGTCAACGTGTTCCTCAATGCCGGCCCCGACACCGAGTACAACATGGTCAACGCCGGTGCCGCCATCAACGAGGCCAACGAGCAGGAGATGTTTGAGCTCATCGATTCGCTCGATGACATGACCTGCCTGGTCATCAGCGGCTCGCTGCCTCCCAACACTTCCGAGGGCTTCCTGGCCGAGGTCCTGCGCCGTGTCAAGGCCAAGGG
>CABRFG010000014.1 GCA_902470095.1 uncultured Collinsella sp. | reverse complement strand
CGGGATTGGTCAAAATCGTTTGACTATTAGCGGCTAAAATCGCCCGGCGCTAACAGCGCAACGCCAAGGACTTGGGCGAGCTCATCCCATGATGCATAGGCACCACCTGCGAGAGCTGCCATGATGGCATCACCGAAGCATGCGCCCACCGTAACCTTGGCAACCGAGACCTCGCGCCCGCATACGTCGGCGATAGCCTGCATCCAAACTGGATTCTTGGTTCCACCTCCGACAAGCATAATGCGCCCAATTGGCAGTCCATGCTCTCGCTCGATAATGTCGACATGGGATGCAACGGTATACGCGACGCCTTCCAAGGCGGCGCGAACCATATGGGATCGCGTATGCCTTCCGGTCAGTCCAAAGAAGACGCCACGCGCCTCGGGATCGTTGAGCGGAGTACGCTCCCCCGCAAAGTACGGCAGGCACAGGAGCCCATCGGCACCCGACGCCACATCGGCGGCATCATGCGCCATAACCGAATATGCATCGGGGCCACCGTGGCCCTCGGCCTCTACGGCGTCGCGATACAGCTCTTGGCGCAGCCACGATGTGAGTGCACCCGCCGTATTGGTCCCCGCGCAGATCCCGTAAGTTCCGGGAATGATAAACGTCCCCGGCCACAGGCGGGCATCATCGACCATATGATCAGCTAGGTAGATGAAATACGCCGTGCTCCCCAACTGAACCATCATATCGCCGGGACGGAATACACCCGTCGAAATGGCCTCGGCACCAGAGTCACCCGTTCCCACTAAGACAGGTGTCCCTGCCGCGAGCCCCGTCGCCTCAGCCGCACGCTGCGTAATCACCCCGGCAATATCGGTAGCCGACATTACCTCCGCCATCTGGTCAGGCCGGCAGAAACGAGCACATTCCCGAGCATCAACCTTCCAAGTGTAGCGGTCATATAGGGGAAGAAAATCCTCCGCCAAATAACGGTCCACCGTAAAACGCCCCGTCAACTTTGCGCATAGAAACGATGACGCCGTCAGGAACTTCGCGGCACGTTCGTGCACCTCGGGCATATTCTCCTTAAACCACAAGATCTTGGGAGCAATATCTGACGAACAGGGATCGTGCCCGAAAAGCTCGCGTGCGCGGTCTGACCCATATTCGGAAAGAAGCTCGTCAATCTGCGGCTTCGAACGTGCATCGACTCCATACAAAATCGCGGGTGCCAGCGCGTTGCACTCGGTATCGACCGGCACACAGTCGCAACCCAATGCGGAAAGGCCCACGCATCCGATCTGCACCGCGTTAACCCCCGATTGCATCACCAGCTCGCGCGACAAGCGGCAAAAATCGCCCCACCAAACTGCCTCCGCATCATGCTGGTACCATCCATCACACGGGTTGTCCGTCTCGTGTCCACAAGAGGCTTGGCAAACGATATTGCATCGATCATCGATTAAAACGCCTTTAGAGGCGCTTGTCCCAATATCAATACCCAGATAGAGCGCCATAGGTGCCTACTCCCCTCGCGCCGTACGAGCGGCAGCCATAAAACGAGCTACCCGCTCAACATCGACCGGGGCATCCAGCTTTCCGTCGCGCTTTAAGCACGTGCCGACAAACGCACCATCGTAGTGAGGAAATACGTCAGCCACGGTATTTTCGCGACAACCGGTGCCACATACCACAGGCACTTCGCCAACACGCTCGCGGACTTCATCGGCAAGCTCGCCCGAAGCGCCACGACCGGCAGCCGAACCGCCGATGACCATTGCATCCGGAAGGTAATTAAAGAGAAGTGAATCGGCAATGTCCGCAGTCGTGCGGTCGTTGAGATAAACCTCCCCCTCGCTCGTGATGAAGTGAAAAAGCTTGAGGTCGTCCAAGCGCAGCGCCGCCTTGCGACGCATGGTGTGAGCGAAATCTCGGTTAATCAGCCCAAGATCACCGGCCCAGGCACCGCAAAAATTGCAGCGCGTGAACTGCGCGTCGACGGCAGCGCACAGCTCGATTGTGGCATCACCATCGTAAATAGCCTCAGCTCCCCAAGGGGTCGACAGATCATGGGATAGAGCCCCGATTACATAGCCCATCGATGCAAGGGTTGAGGGAGAAACGTGCTGCTCATAGGGCATCGAGAGCTCATTGGTAATCAAAATGCCATCGACACCGCCCTGCTGCAACGCCTCGAGATCGCGCTTGGCGGCTTCCACGACCTGCGACACGCTTCCGCCCGGGTAATACAGTGGATCGCCCGGCAGAGGACGCAGGTGCAGCATTCCGATAACCGGCTTTTCGGTCTTGAACATCGAGGTTAGAAACGACATAACGTGCTCCTTCATAGAGTTATTGCAGGGACGTTACTCCCCCAGCACCTCGACGTACACTTTTCGCTTCTGCGGACCGTCAAACTCCGCAAGATAGATGTTCTGGGCACTTCCGCACACGATGTGGCCATCTTGGACGGGAAAGAAGCAACTGTTTCCACAAATCATGCTCTTGATATGCCCACAGGAGTTGTTGCCGGTGGCTCCATAGCTCGGCAGGAAGTGTGCATGCGCATAGGGGGCATCGAGCGGGGCGATGCGATCAAGCGTCTCCATAAGATCCGTCTCCACGCAGGGCAGTCCCTCGTTTACCACGATTCCACAGGTCGTATGCGACAAAATAATTGCTGCCAAGCCATTCGTCACCGAACTGCGTTCGATGGCAGCGTGCACGTCCTCGGTAATATCGATGAACTGGTCCGGAGCAGTCGATAGATAGCTCAATGTCTCGAGCGTCACCATGTTCACTCATCCCCTTCAAGAAAACGCAGGGCATTACCCCAGTAGAGCCTTTCTCGCGCATCATCGCGCATGGGCACGGTATCGAGCGCCCGCTTGAGTTTGAATGCACGGAAACGCGGCGTATTGCTGGCGAACATCACTTGATGCGATAGCGCGCGCTCATACCACAGCGGCCCCATATCGACCGTGAAAAGACGCTGCATCATCTCCTCGGGCGAATCGATGTAAGTGATAGAGGTGTCCGTGTAGCAGTTGGGATACTTGAGCAGCATCGCCACGGTCTCGCGCACCCAGGGCCAGCCAAAGTGGGTCAAACTAAAGCGCACATTTGGATGCGTTGCGATTGTGTGCTCAAATGCAAGCGGGTTACTGCGCGAGAGCTCTGCGCCAGGCTCCCAAGACATACCGGCATGGAAAACCACCGGCTTGTTATAGCGCTCGCACAGCTCGTAAAGCGGCTCGGCCACAGCATCATCGGGGGCAAAACCCTGCTTTGCAGGATGCAGGCAAAGCCCCTTTGCCCCCAACTCGGTAAAGGCGCGCTCCAGTTCGTCTGCGGCACCGCTCACCTGCGGGTCTACGCTCGCAAATCCCCACAGACGATCGGGATGCGCGGCAACCAGCATGGCAATCTGGTCATTGGTGCCAAAGTGTCCTCCGCATGCCGTGGTTACATCGAGCGGCATGAGCACGCTCTTCTGCACGTCACAGACGTCCATCTCGACTTGAAGCTCATCCCAATCCATGGGGCCCATATGCCCCATACCAAATTCTCGTGACCAAAAACCGAATCCATCAGGCTCATCACCCGGCGTACAGATCTCGCCGTAGAGCATAGGATGGACCAACATGTCGATAACCATTTCATACTCCTTTCCAGGCATTTGACCCTAGTACGGCTCAAACGAACCAATCACTCGGGACGACAGCTCAGCGCCCGCCTTCATACACGCCGGAATATCAAGGCCATCGATCACGCCCTTGGTAAACCCGGCAATATACGAGTCGCCGGCACCCACGGTATTAACGACCTTCTCCGCCCGTACGATCCCGCACTCATAGAAGCGCTCACCGTCATAGGCAATGCTCCCTTTCTCGCCAAGCGTGGCAACCGCAACGCGCGGTCCCAATTCCTGCACGTGGCGTACCCAGTCCCGCAGCTCCGGAGTGTCCTCTTCAAACGACATGAACGCATAGTCTACGTAAGGAAAATGAGCCTCACAGGCATATTCGGGATCCTGGCTGAACACCGAGAAGTCCATAACCACCGTCTTGCCCGCATCATGCCATTCGGGCAGGAGGTCCAAACAATTGCCAAACAGGTCGGTATGAATGATGTCATGCTCTAGGATAAACGCCCGGTCGTCTTCATTCGGTCGATATGTCTCCATTACGCCATCGATTGCCTCGAGATGCACGCGATCGACGCCGTCTTTCAATGCCATGAGCATCACCGAGGTGTCGCCATCTTCCACCCGCAGATGTGAGATATCGAACCCCTCAGCGGCCAGCGCCTCTCTCATCTTGTCTCCGTACTCGTCCTTGCCGACAACCGACACGGCGGATACCGAAACGCCCATTCGTGCAAGATGGATACCCCAGTCAATGCCATTACCAGTCGGATAGAACACGCCGATGTTTTGATAGACGTCCGCGCAGCAAAAACCAGCCGCACACGCTTTAATACCCATGGTCTTCTCCAATGTTCAAAAGGGGACCCGCCACATGGCGAGCCCCCTTTTCGCATTTCGCTTATTGTTTTGCATCGGCTGTCCAAGGCCTCATAGCCAGACCACCGTACGCTTTCTTAAGCTATTCGACGATTGGTGCTCCGTGGCCCCAAGAACCTTCCATGCCGCACACGGTCGAGGCAAACCCGGCAGCAAAGTCGAGCGCGCGCTCGATGGCCTCGGCGCCATCCTCACCGCGCTTGGCGGAATCGAGATAGCACATCAAAAACGAGGTGAGGAACGAGTCGCCCGCCCCCATGGTGTCCTTCATGTCCGTTACCGGTTTAGCCAGCTGGCGGTAATAACGCTCGCCGTCGTAAGCAATGCAGCCCTCGGCGCCCGCCGTAGCCGACACAAAACGCGGACCCAGGCCCTTCACCCATGCCAGACGCTCGCGAATCTCGTCCTCACTCGCAGCATCCGCCGCACTAAAGAAAGCGAAATCGACGTAGGGCGCAATCTGCTCGTAGTACTCGTCGGTGGAGTCGTCCGAAAAGTCAAAAGAGACCGTGACGCCCGCAGCCTTCAACTTGGGCAGCTCGCGCTCGGTAAAGCAATAGTTTCCCGAATGAACCACATCGAACTGCTTCATGTACGAAAGGTCAAAGCGATCGAGGACATAGCGCGCATCGCCACGGATACCGCCCTCGTTGGAGCCGAGGAAGACACGGTCACCGTCAACGACGGTCACGCGAGCCGCTCCGTTCTCGCCAATCATCTGCTCGCACTTGTCAAGCTCGATACCCTCATCCTCGAGGCTTGCAATGACATGCTCGGCAGCGGCGTCATTGCCAAAAATGCCCATGTATGCAGAACGTGCGGCACCGCATTTCTTGGCATAAACGGCGAAGTTAACCGCGTTGCCGCCAGGATACATAGTGTGGATATGCTCGTAGCGATCGACGACGTTGTCGCCAAATCCGAGCGCGTTAACGTTAAATGCCATGGCCTTTGCCCCTTCTAGTACTCGACAACACCCATATAGCGACGGAAATCGGGATCGTGATCAAACACCTTGCCGCGTGCAGCACGCAGCTCGCAGTTCATGGCGTAGAACAGCACCGGGTCCAGATAGGCACGGACGCTCGCCGGCACGGCTTCCATACCGTACTCCTTGGCATCGAGCACCATCAGCGTATCGGTATGCGTCTTAAGGAACGCCAGGGCGCGCTCGTCCATAGCACGGCACTCGCTGGAGCCCATCTGCAGGAAGTAAAAAACGCCATCCTGAGTAGCCTCGAAGGGGCCGTGGAAGTACTCGGCAGAGTGGATGTAGCTACAGTGCTGCCACTGCATCTCCATAAGAGAGCAGATAGCGAAACCGTAGGTCTGGCTAAAGTTGGGACCGCTGCCCAGAATGTAGAAGAACTCGTGCTCCTGGCAAAGCTTGGCAAAGCGATCGCCCAGCTCGGCATTTACCTTCTCGCGTGCCGGGGGAAGAATCTTATCCATCTCGGCGATACCGGCATACATATCGGCAAGATCGGCGTAGCCCTCCTGCTGATCGAGCAGCTCGGCCGCAAGCGACAGCGAAATGCCAGCGGGGACCTCGGCCTGCGGCACGCCCTCGCCCCACGGGTAGACCCACGTGGTCCACTTGCCGGAGTCGATCTTGGATCCAGCGTTGTCGGTCTGGGCGATCACCGTAGCGCCGGCAGCAAGGGCAATCTCGCAGCCCTCGACGACCTCGGGGGTGTTGCCACTGTGGCTACAAGCGATGACCAGGGACTTCTCGCCCAGACGACGCGGACGCATGATATCGAACTCGCGAGCCGTATAGATATACGAAGTGAAGGTGGTTGCCTCGCGCTGCAGAAGCTCATGAGCCGGGATCAAATCGATCATGGAGCCACCGCAAGCAATCCAGTAGACGCTGTCGAACTTGCCCTTCTCGGCAATTGCCTCTTTGATCAGATCGTGTGCGTTCATATCCAGTTCCTTTCTTATTTGGCCCGCAATCAATGACGTTGGTTGCGTGGCCGATGGTTGTTTTAGTCAATCAGATATTTCTCGAATGCGGCCATGTTCTTGGCATCTGCCGCCGCCGGATCATCGTAGTAACGACCGTCCGTGATTTCCTGGCCCAGCATGCCGTCGAAACCATGGGCGTTGAGCGTGGCGACGAAGGCGTCCATATCGTGCTTGCCATCGCCCCACACCAGATGGCCATACGGGTCACCGTCGATAAAGTGCATCTCGTGAATTGCCCCATCACCAAAGGCGGCAAACCAGTCCTCGAGCGTCTCGCCTGCAACGCCCATCGCGGTTGTATCAACCATGGGCTGTAAGTACGGGCTCGCGACCTCGTCAATCATGCGCTTCGCATCGGAAACCGTCGTCACAAGGTTGCTCTCCTCGGGACGCAGGCTTTCCATCGTAAGCACCAGACCGTGCTCGCCGGCATACTCCGCCAGAATGGACAAGTGCTCGCGGCTGCGCTTCCAGGCTTCCTCGCGGTCCTCGTCCCAGTCGCCCCAGCCCGAGTTGATGGACATGCGGTCGCACCCAAGTACCTCGGCAAGCTCAATGCCGTGCTTAAAGTACGCCAAGCTGCGCTGTTCATGCAGCGGTTTGCGTGCGCAGTACTGCCAAGGATAGACAACATTCTCGGGACACAGAGTACGATACCTAAGCCCACGGTCTGCAGCCTTTTTCGCCAGGACCTCAGCCTCAAAGTAGCCCGTGTGGTCGAGCGTCACATGCGGCTCTGCACACCACAACTCAATGGACTCAAAGCCCAAGCGCTGCTGCACATCAAGGAAGTAATCGAGCGACCACATGATGTAGTGGATATTCATGCCCGCAATCTGTTCGCGGTGCAGCGTCGGTTTGGATTCAGACATCTTATGCCTCCTTATTTCGATCGAACACGATTTGTCCATCCGACATCGTCATATCAACCGCAAGATCGCGTGCGTCGCGATAATCGAGGTCGAACACATCCCGATCGAGCACGCAGATATCGGCAAGCTTGCCAACCTCGAGCGTACCAAGCTCGTCTTCGCGCATCAGATCGTACGCGCCCCCGGCAGTCCAAGCGCGCAAGAGCTCGACAAGCGTCAGCGTGTTGACCTCATTCACGGGCAGTCCGTCGGCGAAGAATCCGCCGCACGCGCTGTAGATTGACTCGCCCAGGCTCGGAATCAGCAGCGGCAAATCCGTGCCGCAGCACACTGTGCATCCGGAATCTTCCATGCCGCGGCGATTCCAGCTGTGCAAAAGTCGCGTCTCGCCAATTTGTCGACGCATCATCGACAGGCAATCCTCGCGCCGGTCCAGCGTCAGAATCTGCGGATAGACCTCGCAAATTCCACCTAACTTGCCAAACTCGACAAGATCGGTCGGGTCAGAGTTCTCGAGATCGGTAATCGCATGGCGGCGAAGCATCCGTCCATGCTCGTCTCGAGGCAGCGAGGCATAGAGCGCCACGGTGCAACGAACGGCGCCATCGCCCTGGCAATGCAAGGAATATCGGAAGCCGTCAGCATCAATTGCACGCAGCTCGTTCTCAATCAGATCCCACTCTGGCTCCTCGACGACCGTCTTGCCGGCAGCGCCCGCATCGGCCGTGTCCTCATAGGGATCAATCATCTCGGCAAGCCCCGCCCATACGCCGCGATCGGTCATACGGTTGAAGCCAGAAAAACGAACGAACGGTCCCCGGAAGCGCTCTCGCGCCTCGCGGGCATATGCCAGATTTGCACCAGCACCCACCGGCTGCGACATCATGGAAACGCGAACCGTCAGCTCACCAGATTCCTCACGGCGAGCCATTTCGTCGGCAAAGCCGTAGTAGTCATCAAACGTCATCTCCTTGATGGCGGTAACGCCGCGCTCGTTGAGCATGCTCATGTAGTCCGAATACCCCGCACGCACCTCGGGCAGCGCGAGAAAATCGCTCATCATGCGCCAGATCTTCTCGGCATAGCACGCCTGGGGTGTGAAGCCGTATCGCGCACTGGCGGCAGCATTGAGAACACAGGTCTCCGCGCCCGGCGTAAAGCAGACGACAGGGATATCGCCAAAACAATCGCCAAACACAGCTGCCGTATTTGCGTTCTCGGCATCCGATGCCAACGTTTCGGGTAGGTTGTGGCCAAAAGCCGCCGCGCAATCCGGATGATCTTCTTTCCATGCACGCAAGAGCGACACGGCCTCTTTGGCATCGGCGATGCCGGACAAATCAGACCCCAACGTCCGCAGCGCCCAACCTGTATAGAAGGTATGCACATCGATCAGGCCAGGCATGATGGTGCGGTCGCCCAGGTCAACTACCTCGTCCGCCTGGGTCAAATACGAAGCCGCCTCGCGCTTGGCGCCAACCGCCTCAATTCGATTGCCACGGACCGCTACGAAACCTTCAAACGGCAGGTCCCCCGTACCGGTAAAGACGCTCTTAGACGTCAGTACCGTCAAACGATCAGACATCACAACCACCTACGCCGGAAGCATGCCGGAAATGGCAGTAACGACCAAGCCAAACACGACCATGAAGATGAAGAACTTCCAAATGGTCTTCCACCATTGGCCAAACGAAATCTTAGCCACGGCAAGGCCGGCGACCGTCATGCCCGCCACGGGGCTGATGGTGTTGATGGTCTGGTTGGCAAACTGGAGCGCGGTGACGGCCGCCTCGGGATTGAGGCCCATGAGCTCGGTCAGGGAGCCCATAACGGGCATGGTGAGCGCCGCCAGGCCAGAACTCGAGGGAACCAGCAAAGAGAGCAGGCCAAGGACGATATACATAAACGTGGTGTAGACGGCGGCTGGTGCACCGGCGAGCGCAGTAGCGAGCGCCTGGAGGATGGTGTCGATGATCATGCCACCCTCGGCGATGACCAGAATACCGCGAGCGATACCGATAACGATGGCAGCGTACGCAAAGTCGGCGAGACCCTTAACGAACTCCTCAGCGATCGTCTGCTGGTCAAGGCCGCCCAGGATACCGGCAAGCAAGCCCATGCCAAGGAACACGGCGGAAATCTCATTCATGTACCAGCCCTGGGTAACAAGACCCCAGACGATAATGCCCATACCGCAGGCAAAATCGATAAGCACGAGCTTCTGACGGATAGTGAACTCTTCCTCGATGGAGGCATCGGTCACGGAAAACTCAATACGCTTGAGCTTATCGTCCTCGTACGTAATGGACGACTCGGGGTTTTTCTTGACGCGCATGGCGTAGCGCATGGCCCATGCGATACCGACGGCAGTGAAGATGACCCAAGAAACGGCGCGCAGCCACAGTTGCGGATTGCCCTCGATGCCAATGATGCCTTGGGCGATCAAAACATTAAACGGGTCGATGGTCGAAGCACAATATCCCAGGTTGGGACCAAGGAAGCAGATGATGAATGCCGTCATCGAGTCATAACCGATACCCATCATGATGGGAATGAAGATGGCATAGAACGGCAGGGCTTCCTCAGACATACCAAACGTAGTGCCGCAAATGGACAGCAACGTCATCGTGATGGGAATGATGAGGATGTCCTTGTTCTTGAGCTTTTTAACCACACGGCTCATGCCGGCATTCAAAGCGTTGGTCTTGGTGATGATTGCGAACGATCCGCCAATCAATAAGACGAACGCAACGACGTCGGCAGCCTCCTGGATACCCTTGGTGGGCGCTTGCAGAACCGCGAAGATATCCTGGCCCAGATTGATGGTCTCGCCGGTCTCGGAATCGGTGTAGTTCTTATCGACCTGTTCATAGGTTCCAGCAACGGCGACTTCACGCTCGCCCGCCGCTGTCGAAATCGTCTTGCGCTGATACTGGCCAGAGGGAACGATCCAAGTCAGGACCGCAAAGACAACGATTAGCAAGAACATGATCGTATAGACATGCGGTAATTTGAACTTAAAACGTCTGTTTGTCTTCTTCGCCTTCGTATCTGACATAGATACCCCCAAAGAACTCGAGACTGCATCGCATCTCGCTTCAACGTTTGCACAATGCAAACGTTCTATGACGTCCCATAGATTACCAGCAGCTTTTTCCTTCATCAAGATAATTTCAAACTGATTGCCGCAACGTGGTTGAACGGTTGCGTTTGCGCCGTGAACGGTATGGAAACGCCCGGTGAGATGATCCACCGGGCGCTTCCATTCGCAATGTCCTAGATGTCAAAAACGTAGCGAGACCCAACGATTCGCTGACGACCGATGATAAACGGCCGCCGCTGCTCATCGAAAAAGAAGGCTTCCATATAAAACAAGGGTTCGCCAACGGGAACTGCCAACAGTCGAGCGACCTCGGGCGACGCGCACGCGATCTCGAGTGTGCACGGGCCGGTAAACGCGGGCGTGCGGCCCGTCCGGTTGTGCACGAACTCAAAAATGGATTGGTTAGATAGAGGTGCCGTTGATAGATAGGCGTTGTCCTCGTAAACGTATATGTTGTTCTCGAGCATGACAGGGACGCCATCGGCAGTACGCACGCGCTCAACGCAAATCAAGTCAGTTCCAACGGGAACACCAAAGAACTGTGCTTCGGTGGAATCCGCCGGCAGTATCTTCCTCGAAATGACACACGCCCCCGGTTCCATTCCATTAACGCGGCATGCGTCCGAAAAACTCTGGACGTCATCCTTCTGGCGAATCTTGCGCTTGAGCTTGGGGGCATTGACAAACGTGCCTTTCCCCTGTCGCTTCGTTAGATAGCCCTGCTGGACGAGCTCCTCAATAGCGCGTCGCACGGTAACGCGGCCAACTTTATAGCTCTCAGCCAATTCGAATTCGTTGGGTATCCGCGCGCCTGCCTTGTAGGCGCCGGAGTTGATTTCGTTTTTAATGATATCAATGACCTGTTGGTACAGCGGTATCGCTGCTTTACCGTCAGTTGGCCCTTCAGTCGATGGCATATACCCTCTCCCAGCACAATTAATTCTAAAACGGGCTTAAGGGCATTCAACAAGCCCTTAAGCCCGCATAAGCTTAAAGTATGCTAGGTGTCGCACCAAAATGTTGGCTATTTACTCATCAGACCCGAAAAACGCGCAACTACCGCACTCCTAAGAAAGCGTGAGCAGCTCCGGCAGCTGGTCGATAATCTTGTCCGCGGCATCCTGGCTAAAGCCAAAGCGTTCCTCGCGCTTGGCAATGACTGTCAGGCCGGCTCGCTTGCCGGCGGTGATGCCATACAGAGAGTCCTCCACACAGCAACAGCGATCCGCGAGCAATCCCAAACGATCTATAGCATGCAGATAGATATCAGGATCGGGCTTGCTGCGCTTGAACTGCTCACCCGAGACCAAAAACTCAAAGTATTCACGAATGCCGCAGGTACCCAGCACCTCTTCGATATTGTTGAGAGGAGACGACGATGCCAGCGCAACGCGAACCCCACGTTCTTTCAGCCCCGCCAGCGTCTCGGCGACGCCGGGGTTGAGCAGTTTTCTATAGTCGCAGGAATACGCGCTCGCCCACACCTCATAGCGTGCCTCGGCAGCCTCGACGCTGAGCTTGCCCAAACCCGCACGCTCATGCCAATCGACGAGCACCTGCTGAAAATCACGGTGCGATGAACCAACAATCGCATTAAGCTCGTCGCGCGTCACAGAAATCTGCAGGTAATCGATAAACTTCTCGAGTTCCTTTTGATAGTAAAACTCGGTATCGACCAAAACGCCGTCCATGTCAAAGATAACGGCGTCAAACGGAAATGCGGACACGGCACCCTCCCTAACAAAAGGACGCCCGCGAGCAGGCGCCCGAACCATGCATTAATCGGCGATTCTAACCCAGCAGCTTATCCAGCGCCACCGCAATGCCGTCTTCGTTGTTATTGGCGGTCACCATCTGGGCCACGGCCTTAACCTCGTCAACCGCGTTGCCCATGGCAACACCAGTGCCGGCCCACTCAATCATGGACTTGTCGTTCTGGCCGTCACCAAACGATACGACCTCGCTGGCATCGATACCTAACTTGGACAGGGAACCCTCGAGCGCGCGAGCCTTATCGATGCCGGGCGCCGTAAACTCAAAGTACCAGTCGGCCGTAAACATGCCCGAAAGCGTCTGAGTAAAGGGCGCGTACATCTCCTCGTGATACGCTTGCAGATAGGCCGGATCGCCCGCAGTGAGTAGCTTGTCCACGGGATAAGCATCCACGACCTCATGCAAGCTCTCGACCTCACGAATCTTAAGATCGCACGCATCGCGCTCATACTTGACGATATTCTTCTGCGAGCCGTCAGGCAGCGTGATCATGCAATGATACGAGTCCTCGACATGCAGATTGCGACCGAGCGAAATCATAGGGATCACGTCATAATTACGCAGGTGATCAATCAGGCGATGCAATTCGTCGGCAGGCATAGCCTGATCGAACAGCATCTCGTCGGTCTGGGCATCGACGACGTGAGCGCCGTTAAAGGCCACCAGCAAACCATCATGGTTCTGAAGGTCGAGCTCTTGGGCCAGGGCGTGAAGACCCCATACGGGACGGCCCGAGGCCAAGATGAGCTTAATGCCCGACTCCTGCGCCGCGAGCAGCTTCTCACGCGTGCGCGGGCTAATGACCTTCTGGTCGTTGGTGAGTGTGCCGTCGATATCCATTGCGATGGCCTTGATAGACATATGTGCCTCCCTGTCATTGAGCAACCTTGTCTGAGTCATCATACAGAACACCTACTGCAGCTCTGTCTGCAACGGATAAAAAGCCATATTGTCCCGAACATGAACAGCGTGTAACCGTAGGGCGCGTCCCATACGCCGAGCCACCACATACAAAGCCGACGACGCTAAACGCGGCCACCCCATCGACCTCATTTCATCCCGTAGAAAAAAATTTCAAAATTAGTTCTTGTCAAATCAGCAAAACGAACGTACTTTAAAGATGACCGCTCCGGTGGTCATCGTTTGATCGAGCATATTCAGTTTCAGTTTTCAGCGTGTAAGAGAAAGAAAATCGGCAAAGTACAACCCCAAACGCAATGACAACTTAATGAGGTAACTGCCACATGTGAGGCACCCAGGGCATTGCTGTCTCGATTTTGAGCACGATGCCTTCCGCCTTGCATGGGCCGTTCCATCCCGCCCCTGCAGCAACTGCCTCACGGGCTCATTGAAAACCGCATAGCACCCCAACGTCAGCACATCACCCACGGCAAGCACATCACTCACGACAACCAACACATCAACAAACAGCACGAACATCAACCGATTGGAGAAGCTATGACAAACTACCACGCTGAAGACGGCGATAAGAAAAGCATTCTGGATGCCCGCATTGAGCGAGCATATGCAAACGAATATGACGCCGCCTTTGCCGCCGCGACCATCAAGAACTACGCGTCGCTACCGCTCGCGACGATCTTGACCGACCACCCCCAACTGCTGAAGCGCTGCACAAAGATCATGGGCGACCCCGACATTCGCAAGCTGACAGACCCCTATGCCCCAAAACGCGACAACGATTCGTACGTTCTTACCGTAGGCTGCCTAGCCCATATGCTTACGGCGCTCGACACGAAACTCAAGCTCGAATGGGAACCCGACGAGCGTCATGAACTCGAAAGCAAGCGGAACACCCTGCGCACCGCACTGTTCCTTCCGTTGGACGGCCTCAAGCGCTGCAACGTCGAGCTCAATACACAGGCGCGGCAAAAGCCCGGGACCACGGGGCAGAAAACTCCAAGACCCCATGCGGCCATCGTCGACCGCAACCGATATAACCGCATGACCGCGCACTTTTCCGCCGAGGGAGCAGCCATAAGGACGCTGATCGATCTGCTGTGCCTCCTGAGCATCAACGAGCTATTTGAGGGCTATCTCGCCCTTGTTCCCGCGACGGCACCCAAGTCGGTAGCAAAGATCATCGAGACCTGCAGACGCCAGTTTGAGCGCCATCGCAATGGCAGCGAGATGAACGCCAGCATCGCGCAGTACTACGCGGCTCATTACAAAAATGACGGATGTGCCCCTGTCGAGCATCAGCTGCGGCTCGCCTACACCACGCCCGCCGCAACGCTCCATCGCTTTGGAGCCCTTGGCGCTTGCGAGCCGCACGAACAGGCAGCCTGCCCCACAACCGAGCTCGATCTCAGGCTCGGACGAACCCTGTAGCCCACCAGCCTCTGCGCGGGCAACAATCCTATTCCACAACACAACCAACAGAAAGGAGTCCTCATGGACACCAATCATTCCCCCATCATCAGCCCCCTCACCATGCGTGAATCCGCCCGAGGTATCACGCTCACCAGCATTTACGATGAGATGCTCGCTCGTCGCGAGCTCTCCGTCATGGGAAACATCGAAACCCCGATGGCCCACGACCTATGCCAGCAGATCCGCCTGCTCGATGCCACCGACCCCAGCCGCCCCATCACCATATTTGTCGCCAGCGCCGGCGGAAGCGTGCGATCGGGTCTTGCGATCTATGACGCCATGCGCCTCGCATCGTGCCCCATCCGCACCGTCTGCCTGGAATTCGCCGCGTCCATGGGCGCCGTGATCTTTATGGGCGGCGACGATCGCCGTATGGCGCCCCATGCAGAGCTCATGATTCACGACCCGCTGATCCCCCAGGGGGCAGGCGGCTCGGCACTTGCGCTGCAGGAAACCAGCCGGCGTCTCATGCAGACCCGCAAGACCCTCACGCAAATCCTCTCGGACCGCAGCGGCCTCACGCCCAAGCGCATCCAGTCCCTCACTGCAAAAGACACCTACCTTTCGGCCGAGCGCGCCGTCGAGCTCGGCTTTGCCCACGAAATCCTCTCGACCACCAAGGAGGTCGCCCATGTCTAACCTCGCCAGCCGCCTCGCCGCATCTGAGTCCGCATCGTCCACCATCCTCGCCAAGGATCGAACGCTTTCCTGCGACACCCGCCAAACGGGACTCAACAACAACGCACTTGTGATCGGCCCCTCGGGAGCCGGCAAGACCCGAAACGTCCTCAAGCCCAACCTGCTGCAAATGAACGCAAGCTACATCGTGCTCGACACCAAAGGCACGCTCTGTCGCGAAGTGGGACCCGTGCTGGCAGCCCACGGTTACCGCGTGCAATGTCTCAACTTCGCCGACCTCAACACCGTCCCGGCCCTTGCGCCCGGCATCGAGCGCTGCGGCTACAACCCCCTGAGGCACATTCGCCGCAAGGCGGACGGCAGGCCCAACCAGCAGGACATCCTCTCGGTGGCAAAGGCCATCTGCCCCATCGAGGACAACAACCAGCCTTTTTGGGATCATGCGGCGGCAAACCTGCTGTCGTGTCTTATCGCCTACGTCACCGAACAGCTACCCGCCGACGAGCAGACGATCAGCTCAGTCATCAAGCTGATCGAGCACCTGCAGGACGGTGTCACGGCCCGATTGTTTGACGATCTGATCACGACCGACCCCCAAAGCTATGCCCTCTCGCTATGGCGGCGCTACGCCATTACGCAAAATGCCGAGCGCATGCACGCGAGCATCGTCGGCATCCTTGCCGAAAAGGTCATGTGTCTGGGGTTCGACGGTGCGGCACAGCTCTATCGTGAGTGCCATCAGGTGGACTTCGCTTCCATGGGACACACCCCCTGCGCCCTGTTTGTAACCGTGAGCGATATTGACCGCAATCTCGATCCGCTGACCGGCCTCTTTATTTCGCAGGCGTTTATGGGCCTCATTCGTGAGGCCGATAGGCAGCCCGACGGCAGCCTGCCCGTGCCCGTGCGCTTTATGCTCGATGACTTCGCAAATCTGCAGATCCCCCAGATCGACAACGTGCTCTCGATTATCCGAAGCCGCAACATCTGGGCAACGCTGCTGTTGCAGTCGACCAACCAGCTCAATGCGCTCTACGGCGAGGCGCGAGCTCGCTCCATCATGGGCAACTGTGACACGCATCTGGTGCTGGCGTTCCAGGATCCCGAGAGCGCCCGGGTGTTTTCCGACCGCGCCGACGCGCTGCCCAGCACACTCATGGCGACGCCGATCGATCGCTCGTGGCTCTTTGTACGCGGTCGCACTCCCGAACAGGTCGAGCGCTTTAGGCTCGAAGACCATCCGCTCTACGGGGAGCTGCCCGAGGCGCAGCGAGGCCATGCGGAGACCGAGATCTAGGCGCAGGGCTCTCGCAGCGCGCGGCGCCCCGGCGATGTTCCACAAAGGCCGTGCGCCCCGGGACCACGGCAAAGCAAAGGGGCCCGCATCCGATAGGATACGGGCCCCTGACTATAAGACGCGATGCGTTAACAGCAGCGACTACTTGCGATGCGCGCGGTAGAACTCGATGAGCGCCTGGGTCGAAGCGTCCTGCTCGGCCTTGGCGGCGTCGTCGTGGAAGGCCGGGGTAATCTGCTTGGCAAGCTGCTTGCCCAGCTCGACGCCCCACTGGTCGTAGGAGTCAATGCCCCAGACCGTGCCCTCGACAAACGTGATGTGCTCGTACAGGGCGATGAGCTCGCCGAGTGCGAACGGGGTCAGCGTGTCGCCGAAGATCGAGGTCGTCGGACGGTTGCCCTCAAAGCAGCGGGCCGGGACGATCTGCTCGGGCGTGCCCTCGGCACGAACCTCGTCGGCAGTCTTACCAAAGGCGAGAGCCTTGGTCTGGGCCAGGAAGTTGCCCAGGAACAGCTCATGCACATCCTGACCGCTATCGGTCGCAGGGTTGGCGGTATTGGCGAAGGCGATGAAGTCGGCCGGAACCACCACGGTGCCCTGGTGCAGCAGCTGATAGAAGGCATGCTGGCCGTTGGTGCCGGGCTCGCCCCAGAAGATCTCACCGGTATCGGAGGTCACAGCGCTGCCGTCCCAGCGGACGTGCTTGCCGTTGGACTCCATGGTGAGCTGCTGCAGGTAGGCCGGGAAGCGGTGCAGATACTGGCAGTACGGAAGCACGGCGTGGCTCTTGGAGCCGAAGAAGTTGACGTACCAGACGTTGAACAGGCCCATCAGCGCGACGGCGTTGCTCTCGAGCGGCGTGTTGCAGAAGTACTCGTCGATGGCATGGAAGCCCTCGAGGAACTGCTGGAAGCGCTCGGGGCCGAGCACGACGATCAGCGACAGGCCCACGGCGGAGTCGACGGAGTAGCGGCCGCCGACCCAGTTCCAGAAGCCGAAGGCGTTGGCGGGGTCGATACCGAAGGCCTCAACCTTCTCGAGTGCGGTTGAAACGGCGACGAAGTGCTTTGCCACGGCCTCGGCGTTCTGCTCCTCGGAGCCATCGATGGCGCCCTGAGCCTTGAGCTGCTCGAGCATCCAGGTCTTGACTTCGCGAGCGTTGGTGAGGGTCTCGAGCGTGGTGAAGGTCTTGGAGACGATGATCACGAGCGTTGTCTCGGGATCGAGGCCCTTGAGCTTCTCGGCCTGATCGTTGGGGTCGATGTTGGAGATGTAGCGGCAGTCGATACCGGCGTCGGCGTAGGGACGCAGGGCCTCGTAGGCCATGACCGGGCCCAGATCGGAGCCACCGATGCCGATGGACACCAGGTGCTCGATCTTCTTGCCGGTAACGCCCTTCCACTCACCGGAGCGCACGCGCTCGGCGAAGGCATACATGCGGTCGAGGACCTCGTGCACGTCGGCGACGACATCCTGGCCGTCAACGATGAGCTGGCCCTTCTCGCTTGCCGGACGGCGAAGCGCGGTGTGCAGGACGGCGCGGTCCTCGGTGGTGTTGATGTGCTCGCCGGAGAACATGGCGTCGCGGCGCTCCTCGAGCTTCACCTCGCGGGCAAGATCGCACAGCAGCTTGACGGTCTCATCGGTCACCAGGTTCTTGGACAGGTCAAAGTGCAGGTCACCAGCGTCAAAGCTCAGCTTATTCACACGCTCGGGATCGGCAGCGAACCAGGCCTTGAGGTCGATGCCCTCGGCCTCGAGCTTCTCCTGGTGGGCCTCGAGCGCCTTCCAAGCGGCGGTCGACGTAGCGTCGATAGGTGCGGCAACAGTTGCCATAAAGTCCTCCTCAGCATACGGGCGCATACCTCCATGCGCCCGGATAATCAGATACCCCTATTCTAGCGCAGGTCAAGACTACAATCAGCGAGCGTTGCCAATCCGCCCCCAAACGGCGACCCACCAAAAAGGGACAGGTTTATTTTGGCAGGTCAAACGCTTTACCTACCAAAATTAACCTGTCCCTTCCTGGCAGGTACTAGGCCGCGGCGCACACGCTGCCGAGCAACTCACGCAAGGGAGTGCCGATGCCCTCCAGCAGTTCGGGAGCGATAATGGCAAAAACGGGAACCTCGCCGGCACCCACGACGGCAGGCACTTTTCCCTCGGAGACGATGCACCCATAGGGAACGAAGCCGTCCTCGCCGGTATCGAGCACGGCCATGCGACGAGCGAGTTCGCGCGCAAAGCTCGCCGTATCGGCATCGCCGATCGCCAGAACAAAGTCCACGCCTTCGTCAGTCGCTAGGGCTACGGCCTCATCAACCAAATCGTCTCCCCCGTCGCCCCCGACCAAACCGCAACGAAAGAGCACGCGTTCGAGCAGGGCGCGATCGAGCGAGCCGAGTGCCGCCGAGACGAGCTCATCACGCGTATGCTTGTCACCGCCCAGCACTACCAGCGCCTTAGTGCCGCCGTAGTGAGCGACCAATCGTCCGCACCAGCGAGCCACGTCTCCATCCGCAACAAGGCGCGTCGGCATACCAAACCCATAATTGACCATCTTTCCCACAACCCTTCCGTGCATGTAGGTGGCACCGATCGTTAGGCTCATGCTACGAAGCGAGGTTTTCCGGGCTGTTTCGCACTCTTTAGGGCTGCGTTAAATACCAAATGTAACCGAACGACCATACCTGCCAAAAAGGGACAGGTTTTGACGATGTCCGCGCAAACCGGTATTATCGAACAGGTATTCGATAAGAACATGTGTTTGATGGGAGGACGCGTGGGGCACGAGCGTCACACCTATATCTGCATCGACCTTAAGACGTTCTATGCCAGCGTCGAGTGTGTCGACCGCGGACTCGATCCCCTCACTACGTACCTGGTCGTTGCCGACGAATCGCGCGGACGAACGACCATCTGCCTCGCCATCACGCAGGCCATGAAGGACTTAGGGATTCACAATCGCTGCCGCCTATTCGAGATTCCCGATGGCATCGACTACATCAAGGCCGTACCGCGCATGCAGCACTATATGGAGGTGTCGGCGCAAATCTACGGCATCTATCTGGAATACGTCAGCCCCCAGGACGTGCACGTCTACTCCATCGATGAATGCTTTATCGACGTGACACCCTATCTGGACCTCTATCACACCGATGCGGAAGGCTTCGCCCGCATGTTGCGTGACGAGGTCTTGGCGCGTACCGGCATCACGGCGACGGTCGGCATCGGCCCCAACCTATTCCAGGCCAAGGTTGCACTCGATATCACCGCCAAGCACGTGCCCAGTCGTATCGGCAAACTCGACGACGAAACCTTTCGCAAAGAGATCTGGCCCCATCGCCCCATCACCGACATCTGGGGCATCGGCCCCGGCGTGGCGGCCCGTCTCGAAAAATACGGTGTCTACGACCTGATGGGCGTCGCCGCGCTCGACGAAAACCTGCTTTACGACGAGCTCGGCGTCAATGCCGAGTATCTCATCGACCACGCCTTTGGGCGCGAGCCGACAACTATCGCCGACATCCAAACTTATCGCCCACAAGCGACCTCGACCACCACAGGGCAGGTGCTTTCGAAGGGCTATGCCTACGAGCAGGCCTACACCGTCTTGCGCGAGATGGTCGACAACGCCGTGCTGGATTTAATCGACAAGCACGTGGTGTGCGACAGCATCTCACTCTTTGTGGGCTACGCGAGCGAGCGCGCCGACATACGCCGCCTCGACGCCAGTGGTACAGCGCAATATGTGGACGGATGCGGGCACCTGCGCTCGAGCACGTCGAGTATCGAACCCACCGCAACCGCCGGCCCCGAGCTCGCGCCCCGTGCTCCCAAGCCCGTCCAGCGCGATGACGAAAGGCGTCGCCTGGTGCGCGAAGCGCAGGCAATCGATGGCATCTTTGTAGGAGAGCATGGCGGCAAACCGCGCGGTGGCTATGCCGCGCTGTTCGCGCATTCCAATGCATCCCACAAGCTGCCTGAACGCACTAATTCGTTTAAGAAGATCATGGGCTATTTCGATGAGCTCTGGGCGCAGACTGTCGATCCCAAACGACCGGTCAAGCGCATCAACCTGGGATTTGGCAATCTTGTGCCCGAGGAATTTGCCACCATCGATCTGTTTAGCGACGTCGAGGCCGATGAGCGCGAGCGCGACCTGGCACGCGCCGTTCTGGCCGTAAAGGGCAAGTACGGCAAGAACGCCCTGGTTAAGGGACTGAGCTTTACTGCCGGCGCCACCGCACGCGAACGCAACGATCAGGTAGGAGGACATCGTGCCTAAACCCAAACAACAGCCCGTGCGCCCGCCGACCGCCTTCGAGCGCCTAGCGGACCCTGAGGGAAGACGTCGCTCCGCCGACCCAAAGCTCACCGCCAACGGTGCCGTGCGCGCCGGCCGCGCCGCGCAGTTTATGCCCTTTGCCGCC
Organism: uncultured Collinsella sp.; assembly: GCA_902470095.1. Classification (GTDB taxonomy): domain Bacteria; phylum Actinomycetota; class Coriobacteriia; order Coriobacteriales; family Coriobacteriaceae; genus Collinsella. The sequence goes on along the minus strand of CABRFG010000014.1, from coordinate 16,103 downwards.
CTCACGGGATACTACGAGCTCGTGCGCAAACAAGAGATCACTGTTGAGTCCAAATGCGAACTCACGGAAGAAAAAGCCCTCGAGCTTTCGAAAAAGCTCGAGGGCCTCAAACGAGGCGACCTGGTACGCGTCACCTATTACGATACGTACGGCTATCGTAGCCGCACGGGCATTCTCGACGAAGTGTTACCCGCATTCAAGCTGCTCAAACTCAGGGATATCGCCATCAACTTCGACGATATCCAAGACATTGAGCTACGCGGACGAGCCTAGCGACGAGAACGCTTGCGCAAGACGAGAGCAATGCCAAGCACTGCGGCAGCTGCAACCAGCAATCCCAAGACCAGCGTGAGGGTCGAGTCGCCAGCGCGAGGCAGCGAGCCGTCCTTCGGAGTCTTCTTAGCGGTCGTCGTGACGGTGGTCGTAGTGCTGCTCGACTGGTCGTTGCCACCCGTCTGGCTGCCGCCAGGCTGATCGCCGCCACCCGGCTGCGAAGGATCGGTGGGTTCCGTCGGATCCGGAGTACCGGGATCAACCGGATTCTCCGAATTCTCCTTGCGCTGGATCCAGACCTGGCAACCATAGAACGGGTTGGCGGTACCAAGGCACAGACCCTGGTTGGTCACCGCAAAGGTGCGCAGACCATGGTTATACGGATCGTTAAAGCCATTAGTCGTCAGCGTCGTAAAGTTCACGCCGTCCTCGGTCACATACATATCAAAGCCGCGCTCGGCATCGCGCAGGTAACACATGCACGTAAGGACACTCTGCAACTTCTTGAGGTTCTCCTCGCTCAGCAGCTTATCGAGCGCGTCCTGAATATCGCTCGGCAGCTCGGTGCCATAGGCATCCTCGTACTGCTGCTTAAGGCTCTCATAGCTATCGAGCATGTCCTGATACTGGTCGGCAAAGGACTTGAAGTACGCGATCTCGCCATCGATCTTCTGGACATAAGCGGCGTCGTCCTCAAAGTCCTGGGACATCGTCGCGGCCTGATCGCAAAGACCGCCCGCGGCATCCTCCAGCGCATCGCTCAGATCGCCAAAGCCCTTAGCAACCTCGGTCTTCTCGTCATCGACATCGACGGCCCTGTTTGAATCATCAACCTCGGCAGCTTCGTTCGAATCATCGACCTCGACGGCCTCGTTTGAATCATCGTCCGCAAGCGTGTTCACGGGAACGATGGGGTCGTCAGGCGATTTCTTGTCGAGCAGGTGATCGAGCAGGTCCCTAAGGCGCTGAACCTGAGAGTCCCACTCCTCGGGCGTCATATCGATAATGTCGCCATTGGAGAACTGGCCGATCGGCTCAAGCAGGCTCGCGGTATCAAAGGTACCGATATACAGCTTGCCGTCGAACTTCTGCATGCGCCAAATGTACTGGTTCTCGTTTCGGCCAAAGCCCGAAGTCAGGCCGGAAATACCGCCCTCGGGGAACATGTCGGTGCGATCGCCAACGACGAGCTCCATGTTCTCGTCCTTGTCCATGCGATAGATGTTAACCGACTGCTCAAGATTGGCATTCACAAACGAGCAGTCAACGCCGCCCATGCTGCTCTTACCGCCCTCTTCGGTGTTGGATTTGTTGAACAGGATGCGCTCGAGGGCAATCTCCTCGTCGTTGTATTCACCGATATAGAGGTAGTCGTTGTAAACGATGAGGTTGGCAGCGCCAGAACGGGTACGGGCAGGATCGATGCCAAAGCAGTACTTTGCACCGTCCGTCTTCTGATCGCCGACAATGGGAGTCCACGAATAGCTGCCGTCGGCATTCTTGTCGCCACGAACCATGGCAAACGACTGCATGGAATTATCATCGGGAGCGTTCTCGGGCGTACCGGTGCAGATGGTCGCATAGAGATGGCCATTGTACGAGACCATATCCCAAATGGCGCCGCCGTAGATGCTGTCCTTATAGCGAATCGCCGGATAGCCAAACAGCGTCTCCGAATTGGCAATCTCGGTGAAGCTGTCCTGGCCCTTCGAGGGGTCAGACGACGTCAGGATTGTCGACACAAAATTACCGTTCGCGTCTTTACCCACATTACTGATGACGAGCTGGCCATCATGGACGCACATGCCGCGGATACCGGTAGAAATGCCCTGCTTGTAGGCAGCACCGTAATCCTGCATGCTCGAAAGGCCCTGATAGACAACTTTGTACTCATCCGTCTTAGGATCGATCTCGTATACAGCAGGCAGGCCGCCTTTGCCGCCATTGGTCCTGACGCTGCCGCAGAAATAGAGCTTACCCTTATAGCTCACGGCATTGCGGAACAAAGGAGCGACGCCGTTGAGCGATTCAGAGAGTAGCAGCTTGGTCTCACCGGTCTTGGTATTGATCTTGACCAAGATGCCGCCGCTGTCCTTGTCGGCCGTGCCGTCCTCCTTCTGCTGTCCATAGAAGAAGGTACCGTTAAACATGGCCTCCAGCGTCAGGCGCATGGTTTCGACATCAAAGGAATCGCCCAGCGTGCTGTTCATGAGCGTCAGCGTGTTGCCCATCGCCGCATAGCAGGTGTCCACATAAAGCCAGTCACCATAGCTCGCAGCCGCCCAAGTGTAGCTCTGGCCGCGATCGCCTTCGTTGTTGGCCGTATTACCATCGGCGCCCGGAACGGCAACGGCACCGTTACCCTGGTAGTCGACGATGCCATCCGGCTGCGACGTTCCTACCGTAGGATGCGAGAGCTTCTCAAAGGAATACCCATTTCCCGCATTGTAGGTAACGGCACCCGATGCGTCTTCGGCGTGCGCCGGCAGCGGCGATACCAAGATAGCGGCAAGCGCTGCCACCAAGCCAAGTGTTCCCACTCGTCTCATAAGGTTATAGCCTCCCCTGTCCTAAAGCCCAGTTTTAGCATTCTTCATTTCTGTCCACGGTTAATTGCAATCTGAGCACAGCAATAATCAGTGTATAAATATACACCTGTAATTTTTTGGACGGGTTCATAGATGCTCGATTGGTAGCGAATTCCGCGCAAACCGTCACCAAACTCCACTTTTGCCGCATCTAAAGGTTATTTTTGCGCAAATTTTTGGATGCCGATAGTCACAATGGGCAGGAGGCTGGTACCCACCGGAGAGGGCAACGCCTACATTTTCATAACGTAATAGCCCGCACCCCTCACCGCCGTCTCGAGTGTGTCGCGATCAACCGGGCGCTTCGAGCGTACGCGTGCCGTGTGGTCCGCATACGTTACCGTTGCCCACACGCCATCAAGCGTATTGAGGGCATTGGCTACGTTCTGAGCGCAGTCGTCACAGCTCATGCCGCCGATGAACAGCTCATCGCTATAGGGATAGTGCGACGCATCGGTATCCACCACAACAACCCTCTTGGCTTTCTTTCCGCTTGCGCCATCACTGCAGCAACTCTTCCCATGCGTCGACGCCGCAATACGGCGCAGCCCAAAGAACATACCAATAGCAATCACGCCCAGCACGATGATATTTGCTGGGTTGAGCAAGTCGCTCATACGCTCCCCTTCCTTACGGTCCATTTCAGAGATACCCCCGTGGGGTGTCCCCATCTTAACCCAAAATCATGTCGGTTCGGTCAATTAGTTTCCCTACTCAAACTTTTTTGTTGACCATGGCTTACTTTCGTGTATAAGTTTTCCTAGGCTAACAGTTTAGATCCGTAAGGAGCACCGTGACCCGAACCATAGACATTCCAACGTTTCAGGCAGCGGTCGTGCGCAACTGCTCTCCCACGCTCGCGGGCATCAAGCCGGCATCGCTCTTTACCTATCCCGGCGTCTACGCCCATCAGGATGGTTCGGACGCGACCGCGTCAATCGCAGAACGCCGAGCACGCCTGCTCAACGTTATCGCCCAGTGCAACCGCGAGCTTAACTCGCTCGGCATTCATCTGAGCGTTTTGGTCTGGCGCCCCTGCGGGGCGCTCGTATACGCATATCGGCCCAATAGCCTCGCCACTTACCTTGCTGACCCGCGCGCCAAAACGGCACTCGCCAAGGAGGGCTACGACACCGGCAACCTCTCGGCATGTCTTGTGCACCTGGCATCGCGCATCACGCTCGCAAGCAATAACGCCGCGGAATGCGCATGCGGCCAAACCCGATGCGCATTGGACCATCAAGCACGCTACGACAACGGCTGCACCTGCGAGTTTCCACACGAAATTGGCTACTTCCTGGGGTATCCCTACGACGACGTGCACGAGTTCATCGCCCAACGTGGCGAGAACTACAAGATCTTTGGAGCCTGGAAGGTCTATACGAATGCCGAGCAGGCGCTTGCGACGTTTGATGCGTACCGTGCCTGCACCCAACACCTCACCTTTATCTATCAGCAGGGCTGCAGCTTGGCGCAACTTGCCCAGGCGACCCGATAGAACGTACAAACCGCGGCCGCACGCCGCACAACCGAAAGGACTCAATATGAGCAAGATCGCAGTCGTCTACTGGAGCGGCACAGGCAACACCGAGGCCATGGCAAACCTCGTCGCCGAGGGCGCAACGTCAGCCGGAGCCGAGGCCGCAGTCATCCCCTGCGCCGACTTCTCTGCCGACAAGGCCACCAACTATGATGCCATCGCCTTCGGCTGCCCCGCCATGGGCTCCGAGGAGCTTGAATACGATGAGTTCCAGCCCATGTGGGATGAGGTCAAGGAAGCCCTCGGCGACAAGAAGGTCATCCTCTTTGGTTCCTATTCGTGGGCCGAGGGCGAGTGGATGGACAACTGGAAGGCGGACGCCGACGAGGCGGGCGTCAACGTCGTCGATTCCGTCATCTGCTACGATGCGCCCGACGATGAGGGCGAGGCGGCCTGCAAAGCCCTGGGAGCGGAGCTGGCCTAACGAAGCCGTCAGAAAGTCGCAAAGCAACTGACAGCCGAGCATTGCACAACAACAGTCGTTCACGCCCAAACAAAAACGGGGGCCGGATACTATCCGGTCCCCGTTTGCTATATCGACAACTTCGACGCGCCGCTACGAGATATTGCCCAAGAACGCCTTGGTGCGTTCGCTCTTGGGATGGTCGAAAACCTCGCTCGGCGTACCCTCTTCCACGATAACGCCGCCGTCCATAAAGACGACGCGGTCGGCGACGTCGCGGGCAAAGCCCATCTCGTGCGTCACCACGATCATGGTCATACCGTCACGCGCAAGATCGCGCATAACGCCAAGGACGTCGCGGACAAGCTCGGGGTCAAGCGCTGACGTGGCCTCGTCAAAGAGCATCACGTGCGGATTCATCGACAGGGCACGGGCGATGGCCACGCGCTGCTGCTGACCGCCCGAGAGCTGGCTCGGCATAAAGTCGATACGCTCGGCAAGACCGACCTTGGTCAGCTCCTCGATGGCAATCTTCTCGGCCTCTTCCTTGCTGCGCTTGAGCACCTTTTGCTGCGCAAGCATGACGTTCTTTTTGACCGACAGGTGCGGGAACAGGTTGAACTGCTGAAACACCATGCCCAGGTGCGTGCGCACTTTGTTGAGGTCGACACCCTTGGCGCACACATCCACGCCCTCAACGACAATCGAGCCGCTCGTGGGATGCTCCAGACGATTGATGCAGCGAAGCATCGTCGACTTGCCCGAGCCCGAAGGACCCAGGACTACGACGACCTCACCCTTGTGAACGTCCAGATCGATATCGCGCAGGACCACGTTATCGCCAAAGGCCTTCTGGAGGTTCTTGATGCTAACGACGACCTCGTTCGAGTTATTGGTTTCGCTCATGATAGGACCTCCTTACAGACCGGCGATGTGATCGGCGGGCGTCGCGACAACCTGTCCGGCGCTCTTGGTGGGACGCTTCTTTTTGGTTTCGGCCGTACCCAGCAGCCTCGCCTCAAGACCGCTCACCAAGCGTGCAAGCGGCAGGGTGATGACCAGATAGAACAGGGCGGCAACCACATACGGCGTGATGGACCCCGTCGTGGCCACGATGGTGCGGGCGTTCATGACGATCTCGACCACGCCCACGGCCGCGAGCAGCGACGTATCCTTGTAAAGCAGGATGAACTCACTGGTCAGCGTAGGCAGGACATTGCGGAACGTCTGCGGAATCATAACGTAGAGCAATGTTTGGAAGGCGTTCATGCCCAGCGAGCGCGCGGCCTCGTTCTGGCCCTTGGGGATCGACTGAATACCGGCGCGGAAGATCTCGCACAGGTAGGCGGACGAGTTCATGGCCATAACGATAACGCCCAAGACGTAGTCGTCCACCTTGACGCCGGCCAGCGGCAGGCCAAAGAATGCAATGTAGATCTGCAGGAACGCCGGCGTACCGCGGATGATATTCACATAGATGCCGGCAAGGCAACGCAGGATGCGCGACTTGGAGATGCGCATGAGCGACAAGGCAAAGCCAAAGGGAATTGCCAGCGGAAACGCTACGAGCACGATCGAGAGCGACATGAGGAAGCCTTTGAAGACGATCGGCAGGCTCTGGACCAAAATGACCGGGTTCAGGAACAGGCGAAGGAACATGTTGGAATTCCATGCCTCGACCCACGGCTGCTCCTTAAGATCGGCCAGGAAGTTATCGAATGCCGTCACGCCCTTGATCTCCACCGATGGAATCTTGGAAATCTTCTTGGTCGAACCGTCGGCGAGCGTATAGGTGCCGCTAAAGGCCTCATCGCCGCCCTCGACGGGGAAGGTCACGCCGTAGACCTCGACACGGAAAAAGCCGCCGGCAGGCGCCGTCTCACCAAAGTCGATCTTGAGCGTCTGGCCGTCAGCCTTGCACGTGGGCTTCATGGGCGTACGATCCATGAGGTCCTCGCTCGAGAGCATCGTCAATCGCGTGTCATCGGCGCCAAACGTCGTGCCGTCGACAAACGTCAGCGAAAGACCGCTCAGCTCCTCATCGGCATCGGCCTGAACTTCCCAGGTAATGCGCGTCTCGGTGCCGCCGACCACAGCGCTGCCCGAACCAGTGTTGGGTCGGGCGGTAATCTTTGCGGTCTCAAGCGCCTGGGCGGTCGTGGGCGCATATGCCCCCACGCACGCCAGCGCGAGCGCCACGGCCATGGCGCAGGCTAGCTTTTGGAGCAAGGCGGGCAGTGGAAAACGCTGCTCCGCAGCCCCTTCGTTCAATCGAGACAAGGTGGCTCCTATCGTAGAAGTTGCCGGCAAAACGAGACGGAAGCACTCTCCGTCAAGAGAAGCGCAAAGGCCCTCTCCGCAAAACGGAAAGGGCCCGCGCGCAATCAAGTAGCTATTTACTTGATGTTGTACTTAGCCATGAGGGCGTCAACGGTACCGTCGTCGGTCAGGTCCTTGATGGCCTGGTTGATGTCGTCCTTGAGCTTGGTGTTGCCCTGGTTGATGGCGATGGCGTACTCCTCGCCGGTGCTGATCTGCTTAATGGTCTGGCAGGTGTTGAACTGCTCGGCGGTCAGCTGGCTGGCAACGGAGCGGTTGGTGACTACGGCGTCGCCCTTATCGGACTGCAGGGCGCTGAAGCACTCGGTAGCGTCCTTGTAGGGGACGATCTTGGCCTTGGGGAAGTTCTCCTGGGCAAAGGACTCGGCGGTCGAGCCAGACTGGACGATGATGGTAGCGTCGGCGTTGTTGAGCTTCTCGCTGTAGTTGTCGGCCGTGATGTCGGTGTTATCGACCTTGGTCACGATAGCCTGATCGTCCATGTAGTAGGAATCGGAGAAAGTGACTTCCTTCTCACGCTCGGGCGTGTCGGTGATAGCCGCGATGGAGACGTCATACTTAGCGCCCGAAGCGACGCCCGGAACCAGCGTGTCAAAGTCATTGTTGACATACTCGACATCCAGGCCCAGCTTGTCGCCGATAGCCTTGATGAGCTCAAGGTCAAAGCCCTGATAATCGCCGTTGTCATCCTTGTACTCAAACGGGGCGTACTCGGCAGAGGTGCCGACGGTCAGCGTACCGTCCTTGACGAGCGCGTACTCCTTGGAGCCGTCGACCTTCTCGACCTTAGCGTCGTCAGAACTGCTGGAACCGGCATCGGAACCAGAGGCGGCGTTGGACGAGCCGCAGCCCGTCAGGGCGAGGGCGAGCGCCATAGCACCCGTGGCGGCAAATGCGCCAAGCTTCTTCAGCTTCATAATCAGTCTCCTTCCAATGACCCCACATGATTCAGAGGTCTGCAAAAACTGCGGGTTATTATGCACCCGCTTGGAAGAATCTGCAATCAGAAAACTGATTGAAACAAACCCATAACGTGAATGGAGCACTTCACTTTATGTCAGCCATTACTGCTGCAACGACCTTAACAGGTTGATTTCAGCCGCATAACCTGCAAGTTCGTTCGGTGTCTCCAAAATAAATGGCAATTCGCGCAAGCGGTCATTCGATACAATATTTTGCATAACCTGCATACCGCCGCCAAACTCTTCACTACCCAGATAGCCTTTACCGATGCATTCGTGGCGGTCCTTATGGGCGCCACAGAGGTTCTTCGAATCGTTGATGTGTACGGCATGCAAGCGGTCGATACCCACCACACGATCGAACTCGTCAAGCACGCCTTCAAGATCGTGGACGATGCCATAGCCGGCGTCATTCACATGGCAGGTGTCCAAGCAAACGCCCAACTTGGCCGACAGCTCGGGGCGCTTGTCGGCAACGCCCTCAATGATGAGTGCCAGCTCTTCAAAGCTGCGGCCCACCTCGGTGCCCTTGCCGGCCATGGTCTCGAGCAGCACCGTCGTCTGCTGGCCCTCAAACATCACCTGGCACAGGGTGTCGACGATCATCTGAATGCCGGCATCAGTCCCCTGCCCCACATGCGCGCCGGGGTGGAAGTTGTAATAGTTGCCGGGCAGTGCTTCCATGCGTCGTAGGTCCTCTGCCATGGCCTCCAGGGCAAACTCACGCGCCCGCTCTTTGGCTGAGCAGGGGTTATAGGTATACGGGGCATGAGCCACGAGCGGGCCAAAATCGTTTTGCTCCATAAGCTCGCGCAGGGCCGCCACGTCATCCATGTCAAGATCTTTCGCCTTGCCGCCGCGCGGGTTGCGCGTAAAGAATGCAAAGGTATTGGCGCCAATGGACAGCGCCGTCTCCCCCATTGCCCGATAGCCCTTCGTCGTCGAAAGATGACACCCAATCGTCAGCATCTCCAGCTCCCCCTCATCAGTTGCGGTGAAATAGTTCCTGTTTGGCCCCTATTCTGCCGCAAACAGGAACTATTCCACCGCAACTTATAAAAGGGGCATCAGAGATGCGGGCCACCGAGCACTACGGCTACGGGCGTCGGCGTCATGATCCCCTACGCGTCAACGCCAAGTCCTAGAGGGCTAGACGGATTGCATCGATAATGCGCGCGCAGCGCTGCGTGGCGGCAAGGGGCATGACGGAACTCTCGAGTTTCCCCGCCCGGATGAGCTGGGTCGCATGCGAAGCTTCGCCGTAAAAGTCATCGACCTCAAACGGGGCGTCGATTTCGAGTACTCGTCCGTCGAAGTACTTCACATGGGCGAGCTCGGGGCGATGGAGGCGCTCGATTTCTAACGAGCCACGCTCGCAGACAATCGTTAAGCGGCTTTCATATGCTGCTTTGCCGTCGCAAACCATATGAATGGGTATGCCGCCGACGCTCATATGAATCTCATCGGCCCAATCCACGCGGCCGCCCGATACGTCGCGCCAGCGAACTTCACGAGACGAAACATCGCACGCACCCGCAAGCAGATCCTCAAACCACCCGACCGCATAGCAGCCCATGTCATATAGACAGCCGCCCTGCAACGGATCAAGCAGATAGCCCGAAGGAGACTCGCCGTAATCGAGCTTTTGTACGCTTTCAATCGAGACAATACGGCCAAGCTCACCCGACGCAAGCAAGCCCTTCACGCGAGTATGCATCGGACAAAACCGATTTTTCATCGCCTCCATAAACGGCACACCGCACTCGCGGGAAACGGAGGTGATCGCACGGGCCTCTTCTTCATTCAAAACGGCCGGCTTTTCGCACAGTACGGCCTTTCCCGCGCGCAGCGCCCGACAGACCCAATGCGCATGCATGCCATGTGGAAGAGCCAAGTAGATTGCGTCGACATCGGGGTCGGCAATCAGCGCATCATAAGCCGCATCGCCGCTATCGTCAGCCGTGGCATAACTGTGCGCGGCATCAATCGAAAACGCCCTGCAAAACTCCTCAACATGCGAAGGAGTGCGACCGGCGGCAGCCACAAGCCGTGCCCCGTCCACCTCCTTGAGCGACGATGCAAATCGATGTGAAATGTGCCCAGCGCCCAAAACGCCCCAACGAACCTCGCGCAAATCATCGCATGAATCCCGATGGCCCACGACAGCCCCCTTCAGTTGCGGTGGAATAGTTCCTGTTTGGCCCCTATTCTGCCGCAAACAGGAGCTATTCCACCGCAAGTTATAAAAGGGGCATCAGGAGCGCGTTTTGCAAAAGGCTTTAAGTGCGGCCGTTACGGGGCCGGGCTGGAAACGTCGGCGCACATCGTCGAGACGCTCGGGAATATCGATGTGCTGCGGGCAGTGACGCGCGCATTTGCCGCACTTGACGCAATTGCTCACCAGCTTGGGCTCGTTCGTCCGCACCGCGCTCGCCGTAAAGTATTGAGACAGCCCCGTAAACCAACTATGTGCGTAGCTCGCGTTGTAGGCACCAAAGCAGCCGGGAATATTGATGTCCTTGGGGCACGGCATGCAGTAGCCGCACCCCGTACAGGGCACGCGATTCGATTTCTCAAACTCTCCCAGCACACGTGCGATGGTATCGAGCTGCTCTGTCGTCATCGAATCCGGCAGGCCCCAATCAGCCAACGCCGCGTTCTCATCCACTTGCGCGGTATCAGTCATGCCCGAAAGCAGCATCGTGACTTGAGGATGGTTCCACACCCACGAAAGGCCCCAGGCGACAGGCGTGCGCAAATGCGGATCGTGCGCGTCGTCAAACACGGCGCGCGCCCGCGGCGGCAACTTACCCGCTAGGCGTCCGCCTAAAAGCGGCTCCATCACAAACACCGCGAGCCCGCGCTCGGTGGCTGCCATGAGTCCCGCCGTTCCCGCTTGGTAGTGCTCTCCAGCGTAGTTATACTGGATCTGGCAAAAGTCCCAGTCATACGCGTCAAGCATCGTGAAGAAGTCCGCCGCACTGCCGTGGTACGAAAAACCTATCTGGCGAATACGCCCCGCAGCCTTTTGGCGCGCAATCCAATCCTCGATACCCAGCGCCACCACGCGTTCCCACTGGGCGGGCGAGGTGATGTTGTGCATGAGGTAGTAGTCGATATGGTCAGTCCGCAGGCGGCGCAGCTGCTCATCAAAGAAACGGTCGAAATCCTCCGTGCACTTGCACGAGGCGTGCGGCAGCTTGGTCGCGAGCAAAACCTGGTCGCGCAGGCCCAAGCGTTCAAGCGAAGCGCCCACGCATGCCTCGTTGCCGGGATAAAGGTACGCCGTGTCCAGGTAATTTATCCCCTGCTCCACGGCGCGGGAAATGATAGCATCAGCTGTCTTCGCATCGGGGCGTCCCGGCGCGCCGGGAAACCTCATGCACCCCAGCCCCAACGCCGAGATACGGTTACCGCTTTTGGGGTCAACGCGATACTGCACGGCCCCTCCTCTCCCATCGAAGCCCTGAAAAGGCGAAACAAACCCGTCACGCCACCGAAACACATCAGAATCGCAATCGAGAACGTATCGTAACCCAGCAGAAATCGAGCCGTCACGGAAGCGCTTTAACATCAGCAAAAAGCCCGATGAAAGGAGTCGCCCATGCCCACGCGCATGTCTTTGCGGTCTGCCCCGTGGCATAAGCGCACAGCGCAATAGTTTCTTTTTCATAACAGCCGCCCCGCGCACCCACCAATCACCCTGGCAGCATACAATCCATCAGGCGCCCCTTACGCGGGCGCCTTTTACATGGGGAGATGATTCACATGCAGATCAACAAGGTCGCCTTTATCGGCAAGGGCGGCGTCGGCCTGCTCTACGGCAGCATGATCGCCCGGGCGCTCGGCAACGACGCCGTCGAATACGTCATGGATGATGCCCGTTTTGAGCGTCATGCGAACGACGCGCTCACCGTCAACGGCAAGCCCTGCGATCTCACGTCCGTCCGTGCCAGCGAGGCGACGCCCGCCGATCTGGTCATCCTGACAGTCAAGACCACCGGTCTCGACCAAGCACTCAAGACTATGGAGCGCGTCGTGGGACCCAACACGCTCATCGCCTCGCTGTGCAACGGCATTACGAGCGAGCAAAAGATTGCCGAACGTTTTGGCTGGGAGCATACCGTTCTTGGTATCTGCCAGGGCATGGACGCCGTGTTTCTCAACGGCGCGCTCACCTTTACCAATGCGGGCGAAATCCGCTTTGGCGCGGCGGCCGGCACGAACCCCGCAACCATCACCGCGATCGACGAGCTCTATACGCGCTGCGGCATCGCCCATACCGTCGAGGACGACATCGCCCACCGCATGTGGGCCAAACTCATGCTCAACGACGGCATCAACCAGACCTGCATGGCCTACGGCGGGACCTACGGAAGCGCCACGGAGCCGGGCTCCGAGCAGCGTCGCTGCTTTGTTTCCGCCATGCGCGAAACGCTTGCGGTCGCCAACGCCGAGGGCGTTGAACTGACCGAGACAGACCTGACGCAAATGGTGCACCTCATCGAGGGAATCGCCCCCGCCGGTATGCCCTCGATGGCTCAAGACCGCATCGCAAGGCGCAAAACCGAGGTTGATGAGTTCGCGGGCACCATCTGCCGCCTCGCAGCCAAACACGATATCCAGGCACCGCAAAACGAGTGGCTCTATCGGCGCATCCGCGATATCGAGAAAAGCTGGTAGCGCCAACGCGCCGCATTCAACAGCCTTAACAGCAAAACCGCCGCAAGGGAACCTTTCCCCTGCGGCGGCCTTCATCTTCGTCTATGACCGGCGGCCGATCTCACAACAGTTAACGTTGCGACCCCGGCACCTCGTCCTCATCGTCGCGGCAAAGAACCACGCCCGCGCTTCCCAGCAGTGCGGCCGCGATCAGCGCGCCGACCACGATAGGAGCAGTCCCGCATGTCCCCTGCATGCCCGCGACGAGCGCGACCGTGGGACCAAGGCAGCCAAGCATCAACGCGACGGCGGCAACGGCAATATCTCGAGCATTCACAAGACCACTTCCTCCAAGAGAAAGACCTTATTTCTCAAGAACCAGTGTGCCCCGCATCCATACGCCCAGCGTACCGCCACGGTAAGGGCTCTGTTAACTCAAACGCATACATAGAACGGACGTCCTTACGTTGCCCTAAAGCTCGGTAAAGACGCCCGTCCGCCAAATATCCGTGATGCAGAAAAATTACCAACCGGTGTAGTAGTCGGTGGTTCCGGCAGCGCAGCCGGAGTCATAGACCTTGCAATCACCCTTGGAGCCCGTAAAGGTCGAGCCCTGGGCCATATCGCCCGCGGCAACAACGTAATAGCCGTCGGAATCACGCCAAAAGCCCTCAGAATCCTGAGTCCATTCGCCCGTGCGATAGTGATAAAGCACATTGCTGCTGTAATAGGTCTCGCGGCGCCCGTTGTAGTTATTGACACCCGTAGAGCGCGTCAGGCCCGATCCGTTCGCGCAGGACGCGGCAGACGCGTAGGACGAAGTGTAACCGGCGTTGCAGTACGAAGCCTGGGCGGCCTCGGCAGCCTCCGCCTCGGCGGCAGCAGCCTCGAGCGCTTCGCGCTTGGCATCCTCAAGCGCAGTGCGCAGCTCATCGAGCTCGGTCGACTTCGCGTCGACCTCCCCCATCGTCAACAGGCTGCCCGCGCCATCGATACAGCCCTGCAGCACAGCGCGCTCGTCATCGGTGGCATAGTCGCCATACATATTCATGATGATCTGAGCGCGCATCTCCAGGGAATCGCGCTTGGCCTCCATCGAGGCGTTCCACTCCTGCATGGAACCATAACCATCGCCGCGATAGTCAACGGGCTGCACCAGCGTCGTCTCGGACGGCGTAGACCCAACCGTATCGGACAGTGTTGCGGCGTGGGCATCAGTTGCACCGGCGCCCGCCAAAAGTGCCACGGTCAGAGCGGCGGAAAGGGCGGCGGCTTTCGGTTTTCGTGAATCAATCCTCATGTAGCTGGAAACCTCCGTAGTGCGTTTTTGCTGCGTTTGAGCTGCGTGTGATTCGATCGCGCTGCATAGTACCCCGAGCAAATCGCGACCTGCGGTTTTACTTAAAAGGCGCACGTCAATTGCGTAAAACTCACATCCTCTCAACAGGAGTTTTCCACAACTCGAATGCATAAAGCGTGTCAAAAACCCTGTTTTTGCGCCCTCTCTATGCAAAAAAGGCGCCTGTGCAACCATTGTTCGCACAGGCGCCTTGAGCAGGCATTTTATACAGTTATACCTATCGAGTCGCAAGGGGTCCTTGCACAAGTCGCCTTACTCGTCCAGCGCGGCGAAGGCCTGCTTCAGATCCCAAATGATATCCTCGGCATTCTCGGTACCGATGGAAAGACGGATCGTGGAGGACGTGATGTTCTGCTCGGCGAGCTCCTCGGCAGAGAGCTGGGAGTGCGTGGTGGTAGCCGGGTGCACGACGAGCGACTTGACGTCGGCCACGTTGGCGAGCAGCGAGAAGACCTGCAGATGATCGATGAACTTCCAAGCTGCCTCCTGGCCACCCTTAATCTCAAAGGTAAAGATCGAGGCACCGCCGTTGGGGAAGTACTTCTGATAGAGCTCGTGATCGGGGTGCTCAGACAGGCTCGGGTGGTTCACCTTGGCGACATGGCAATCACCAGCCAGGAACTCAACGACCTTCTTGGTGTTCTCGACATGACGGTCAACGCGCAGCGACAGAGTCTCGGTGCCCTGGAGCAGGATCCAAGCGTTGAACGGGCTGATGCAGGCGCCCTCGTCACGCAGCAGGATAGCGCGGACATAGGTTGCGAAGGCGGCGGGACCGGCAGCCTCGGCAAACGAGACACCGTGGTAGGAGGGGTTGGGCTCAGCGATCTGGGCGTACTTTCCGCTCGCCTTCCAATCGAAATTACCACCGTCGACGATCACACCGCCCAGCGAGGTGCCGTGGCCGCCGATGAACTTGGTTGCGGAGTGGACGACGATGTTGGCACCATGCTCCAGCGGACGGAACAGATACGGGGTGCCGAAGGTGTTGTCGACGACAACCGGCAGACCGTGCTTCTTGGCGATCTCGGAGATGGCGTCGATGTTGGGGATGTCGGAGTTGGGGTTGCCGAGCGTCTCGAGATAGATGACCGTGGTGTTGTCCCTGATGGCGCCCTCGACCTCGTCCAGGTTATGAGCGTCGACAAACGTGGTCTCGACGCCAAACTGGGAGAGCGTATGCTCCAGCAGGTTGTAGGAGCCACCGTAGATGGTCTTCTGGGCAACCACATGGTCACCGGCCTGAGCAAGAGCCTGCAGGGTATAGGTGATGGCAGCAGCACCGGAGGCGACGGCGAGACCTGCCACGCCGCCCTCGAGTGCGGCGATACGGTCCTCGAAGACGCCCTGGGTGGAGTTGGTCAGACGGCCGTAGATGTTACCAGCATCGGCAAGACCAAAGCGGTCGGCGGCGTGCTGGGAGTTGCGGAACACATAGCTCGTGGTCTGGTAGATAGGCACGGCGCGGGAGTCGGATGCGGGATCGGCGCTCTCCTGGCCAACGTGAAGCTGCAGGGTATCGAAACCAAAGGTGTGCTCGGGGTGGTTGATGAACTGGCTCATGATGATCTCCTTGATCGAACAAAAGTAAACAAATTAGAGAGAAGTAAGTCGCTGTCTCCTGATCACGCCGACGGGCGCAAACAGGAGCCCGGCATTCGTCTTGGTAAGCAATTCATATGCGGGCCTCCTTTCGCATCCCGGTTCCGTGGTCGGTTTAATTACCTACCTCCTTTGTGTGTTTTGAATAGTACGAGCATTGTTTCGCTCGGTCAATCACTTAAAAGCGCTAACCTGTTATCGGTTTTATAGATAGCAATCGAAAGGATGGCGTCGATGACCCTTCAGCAGCTTCGTTTTCTGATTGCCGTGGCAGAGTCCGGCTCAATCAACGCCGCAGCTCAGCGCCTCTATACCGCTCAGTCCAACATCTCAAACGCCGTCAAAAGCCTGGAACAGGAGCTCCATCTGGAGA
>CABRFG010000013.1 GCA_902470095.1 uncultured Collinsella sp. | reverse complement strand
AGTTCCGCACGCAAAGAAGGCCACTTAATGTGGCCTTCGTCTTGCGCAGGACTGTAGAGCAGGCAACCTTATGCCTCGCCCGCGGTCCCGGACCAACTTACTTCAAACCGCAGCTACGACAGCGCAATACCGCCAAGCCAGCCCCAACGCACGCCAGAGCCAGTGCCATAGAAGCTAATAAACGAATCGAGCGACTTAGACGTAATGGCTCCCTCATTGCTCATAACGATGCCGCCGCCAACGTAGATACCCACATGACCGTAGATAAGGCCCGGAGCACCCGTGCCGCTGTGCGAGGAATCGGCCACGATCATGCCCACCTGCAGCGCCGAGCGGTCGGAGCTATAGCACCAGGCGTTAAACATGTCGCACGCATTGCCTCCAAAGTAGCCAACGCCGGCGTTACGGAAGACATTGGTGACCCACGCCGCGCACCAGTTCTGACCCGGCGAAGGCGTGGAGTAGCACGCGTTGACGACGGCCTGCTGTTTGCCCGAGCCGGCATTCTGTTGCGGGGTTCCGGGCGCATACGATCCGCCACCCGAGCTTGAGCCACCCGAGTAGGAATTGCTCTTGTTCGCGGCAGCCGCGGCAGCGGCAGCCTTCCTAGCAGCCTCCTCGGCCTGGGCGGCAGCGAGGATCTCGGAATCGCGCTGAGCCATGAGCTCCTTGACGTCGTCGGAAAGACCGTTCAGCACGGTCTGGACTTCTTGCTGCTTGGCCTGCATATCCTGCATCTGAGCCGTCTGCTGGTCCTTGAGTTTTTCCAGGTCGGCCTTTTGTGCTTCGAGCTCGGTCTTCTGTGCGTCGAGCTCAGCCTGAATCGTCTGGATATCCTCAATGGCATCGCGGTCGCTCTTGTTGATCTTCTCAACGTAATGCGCGTTGGCGACGAGTTCCTCAAACGAGCCAGAGGCCAGCAGCAGCGACAGGATGTTCGTGCCGCCGGACTTGTAGCTGGCGGCCACGCGATCGGAAAGGTCGTTGCGCTTCTTCTTGAGCTCGGCCTTCTTTTCATCGATCTGGGCCTGCGTGTCGTCAATCTTGCCCTGGACATTCTCGATGTCGTTGAGGGTCTGGGCATTCTTGTTGGCCAGCGCCGCATACTCATTTGCGATGCTGTCGAGCTGGGCCTGAACCTCGTCGAGCTGGGCCTGGGCGGCATTCAGTTTATCGGTTGTTTCTTTGGAAGCCTCCGCCGCATGGGCGCGAGCGGGCAGGCCAAAAAGAACTGCCGCAGAAGCGGCGCCGAACAGGGCCTTGAGGGCAGTGCGGCGCGAGAGCTCCTGGGAAAGGATGGAATCGCTGTTTGGTGACATATGTACTCCGTTACATGCTTATTTATATGTCGCTCAACTCATACATATTAGCGTACATATGGCGCGTCCCAACGATTTCCACGAACGGCAGGAAACTGCAAGGTCGGCGGCTCGTAAGCAAATGCCAAAGATCAGGTTATGCGTACGCAAGCTCTTTTATGAGTACGTTAACATAATCCTCTGCTTTTCTACTGCGCACGATTTGGGCGTCCCCGCCTGCGCTATACTCCCCTCTAGAAGTGTTCCTGATTCGATAGGAGACTACATGTCCAAAGCACTCGACCCCAAAGACACCTGTGTCCTCGTTACCGGTGGCGCCGGCTTTATCGGCTCGCACACCGTCGTTCAGCTGCTCGAGGGTGGCTACCAGGTCGTCATCGTCGATGACCTCTCCAACTCCAGCGCCGTTGCCATCGACCGCGTCAAGACCATCGTGGGCGACGAGGCCGCCAAGAACCTCACCTTCTACGAAGCCAACGTGCTCGACCGCGATGCGATGAATAAGATCTTCGATACCCACCAGATCGACCGCGTCATCCACTTCGCCGGCTTTAAGGCCGTTGGCGAGTCGGTGAGCAAGCCCGTCGAGTACTACCACAACAATATCGAGAACACCCTGGTGCTCATCGATGTCATGCGCAGCCACGGCTGCAAGTCCATCATCTTCTCGAGCTCCTCGACCGTCTACGGCGATCCGGACAATCCGCCCGTCACCGAAGAGGACCCCAAGAAGCCCGCGACCAACCCCTATGGTTGGACCAAGTGGATGATTGAGCAGATCCTTATGGACGTCCACACCGCCGACCCCGAGTGGGACGTCGTGCTGCTCCGTTACTTCAACCCCATCGGCGCCCATCCGTCGGGCTTGATCGGCGAGGATCCCAAGGGTATCCCCAACAACCTGGTGCCTTATGTCGCCCAGGTCGCCGTCGGTAAGCTCGAGGCCGTTCAGGTCTTTGGCAACGACTACCCCACCCCCGACGGCACCGGTGTTCGCGACTACATCCACGTGTGCGACCTGGCATCTGGTCACGTTGCCGCCCTCAACTGGATGAACGGCAAAACCGGCGTCGAGATCTTTAACCTGGGCACCGGCACCGGCACCTCGGTACTCGAGGTCGTAGCCGCCTTCTCCAAGGCCTGCGGCAAGGAGCTGCCCTATGTGATCCGCGAGCGCCGTGCCGGCGACATCGCCGCCAACTGGTGCGATGCCTCCAAGGCCGAGCGCATGATGGGCTGGAAAGCCCAGTACGATATCGCGGATATGTGCCGTGACAGTTGGAATTGGCAGAGCCACAACCCCAACGGCTTCGCCGACGCCGAGTAGCACTCAACCGCGGTAGATTTCTAGGCATATTCCAAAATCTACGGGCCCCGGCCTCCAATGTGAGGTCGGGGCCTTTTAGGAGCTCGTTCTCGGGCTCGAGCTCGCGCATGCACTTGCGGCCGCCGCGACCGGGTGGTTGGTCAGCTCCTTCTTCCTGACCGTCACCCATCTTCCCAGGGTCTTCTCGTTGATGCCGAGGTCGGCTGCCACTTGGGCGATGGGCTTCCCCGACGCGGCGGCGAAGTCTGCGGCCTCGGCGCGGTACCCCGCTGTGTAGGAGGGCCCGTCTGCCATGACTGACACTCCTTTCTTTTTGGCGCTGAAACGATTATCGCCGCTCAACGCCATTCCTCTAAGTCAAGTGTCCTTGAATACGATACAGTTCAAATGGACGAGGAGAATCTGGCGCTCCTCTCGATGAGCCCGGAGAGGTCCCTGGTCGTCACCTTCCCCCGCGCGAACGCGAAGCGGACGGCGGCGAGCCATGTCCTCACCGCGCGTTCCATTTAGGGAGTCCTCGAGAAGTCGATCTCTCTGTGCGATAATCGAGCTATTGAGTCTCGCGAGTTTAGAGCTGGTGATATGCATTGAAAATCAAGATGAAAAACATCGGCAGGGTCGCTGAGGCCGATATCGAGATTAATGGTATTGCCGTGATCGCCGGGGAGAACGGGACGGGGAAAAGCACGGTTGGAAAAGCGCTTTATGCGGCCTTCAACAGCATGTCCGATTCGGAGAACAAAATCGACCGCATGAGGCGCAATAGTGTTGAGCGCGCCATCAGGAAGGCATATGTGGGAAGCCCTCTCGACTCCACGTCTCGCCACAGGCGAACTGCTGGAAGAATGAATAGTTTCATCGACAGGGTTTTTTCGGGCGAGTGCACGAGGGACGAGCTTATTGATGAGATAAAGGAGTATTACGGGGAGGAGATCTCCCGTGAGATCGAATCCGATTTCACGAATGGCGTAGCAGGAGTTGCCGATCAGATTATCGAGATCATGGATATCTCCGATGATGAGGTATTTCGTGCGATTGCGACAAACAGGTTCCGAAGCGAGTTCAACGGCCAGATCAATTCGGTTTTCGGCGAAGAGCCCGGGAAGGTCGAACTCCAGATAAAGGACGCATCTACGGTTTTCTCGGTTGCAAGTGACGAGGTGGCGGAGGTGCACGATAGGAGGGTTTTGCGATTCAGGGCGCATTATCTGGACGACCCGTTCCTGATCGATTCTCTCGGAGGACCCTACGGCCCCGCTTTTCGGTTCAAGCCCCTCCTTGGACACCAGGAGGAGCTGCGGCAAGATTTGATTCAGGCGACCATCCGTAACGATGACAGCGAGTCCTCGCTGTTCGAAGAGATCGCGAAGGAGCGACACCTGAAGGTTCTCATGGACAAGGTTTCCTCCTTATGTCCGGGGCATTTCGAGAGGAGCGAAAGTCGCGGTCACCTTACGTATCTCGAAGAGGGCTTCGCTCGGGGGTTGGAGCCTGGGAACCTTTCTGCTGGCTTGAAGACGTTCGCCATCATGAAGGTGCTCTTGAAGTCCGGCGCGCTAGATGCCGGAGGGACTATTATCCTCGATGAACCCGAGATTCATCTTCATCCTGCATGGCAGCTGGCCTTCGCCGAGATAATCGTGCTGCTCCAGAAAGAGCTCGGGATGCACGTCTTAATGAGCACCCATAGTCCATATTTCCTGAATGCGATCGAAGTGTATTCTAAGAAGCACGCTGTTGATGGATTGTGCTCATATTATCTTGCGGAGACCTGCACTGATGGACGCTCTCGCTTTGCCGATATAACCGGCTCGACTGAGGTCGCCTACGAGAAGCTGGCGGCTCCTTTTGATACGCTTGAGAGGGAGGAGTACGGCCTTGAGTAGCGACCTGTGCGCCTCCTGCCCTCATCCGAACTCTCCCGCGGTGCCAGATGGCAGCGATGGTTGCTCCCGTTGCAGGACCTGTATCCTAAGGGACTGCACGTCGACCATCTCCAAAACATCCAGAGACGGGAGCGTCTCTCTTGTGGATGACGATTTCCCTGTTGTCAATTTTGACTCTGTTAAAGAATGCTACTGCAAAAAGGTCAATAGGTGGATGCAACTCCCGCGCTCCGCCGATGCGCTGTATTGCGACCGGGAAACGTTATATCTAGTCGAATTTAAGAACGGCAGTCTGAAGG
Source organism: uncultured Collinsella sp. (assembly GCA_902470095.1). Classification (GTDB taxonomy): domain Bacteria; phylum Actinomycetota; class Coriobacteriia; order Coriobacteriales; family Coriobacteriaceae; genus Collinsella. Next base: position 32,511 of record CABRFG010000013.1, on the reverse strand, counting down.
AGACGCTGGGGAAGAGGCTCAATCCCAAGGATGACGAAGAGCTTGGTATCAATCTTGGCCAAAGGGACGCCCTCATCGAGAAGTGCAAGGACAGCGTTTTGATCTGCTCGGACCTGTGGGGAAAGAGGACGAGATGGTTTCGCGAGCACTGCGTCTTTGTTTTGGTATACAACGAGGACAAGAACAAGACCGCGTTGAAGCGAGTTGCCAGTTCGATTAGGAGAAAAGCACGCTTTGGGCTTCCTGACAAATTGAAAGGGTTTTGCGTGAAGGATGTCTTGACGCTAACCGAAAAGGAGTTTTCGACATCGCTCCTTTCAACTTGGCGAGACGCAGAAGAAATCGCGGAGGTCGACGCGTAGGAGACCGAAAAGCATCCGGTGGCTATCTGCTCCCGATTTCGATCGTTCGTCTACAGTCGGTTTTCTTTCCGCTGCGACCGCCAGTTTGCGATGAGTCGCGCACCGTGTGAAGCTCAACACGGATGAAAATCCCCCTTGCACTGTGTTGATAAATATTACTCGTCGAACTCATCTGAGCTGGGCCTTCTTGCATAGAACTGCCTGAACCTGAGCGTTTTCGGGTATCGCATTGCCCGATCGAGCACCATCGCGACCTTCTCAAGCTTGTCCTCGGGCGGACTCATAGCCACAGCCCTGCATGTCGTCCCGGTTGGAGCCGGGGTGAACCCTCAGGAAGCTCTGCATGAAGTAGCGCATCCGGTTCACGGGCCCCAGCGGGTTCTGGCCGTCGGGAACGCACTTGAGCAGCTTCGCGTTGTAGCGCTGGCTCTTCAGTGACAGCTTGTTGACAAGCGTCATGTGCGCGCCCTCCATGTCGTGGATGAGCGTGGAGCCGGGCGTCACACGGCCCTCGAACGTCGCCAAGGTCTTCGCCCTGCTCGTCTTGCCAAGGCCCTCCCGGATGAAGATTGAATGCCTGGTTCGTCGCAGCCGAGTGCGACACGGCCTCTACCCGAGACCATCACCTCTACACATAGCCTTCGACAAGAACGCGCAGTTCGTCCTGCATAGGCGCATGGTGTCCCCCTCCGCCGCAAGAGGGGAGCAAAAGAAAGGTCCCTTTGTCACTACCGGACAAAGGGACCCCCCTGGGCAAACACGCTATAAAACCTTCTTGCCGAGCGGCTGAGTCTCAGGACACCGACGGCGCACCCGTAGACCTACCCATAATCCACGCCATTTCGAGCTTCTTGGTCTTCAACGTCACAATCCGATAATCATCCAGGCATCGAAATGACCTCGTCACAGGCGGCAAGCATCTCCTCGTCATGAGTGACAACGATTACAATATGGTCTCTCTTAACTTCGTGAAGCAATTTGATCAGCGCGCCTCGACTCTTCGCATCAAGTGCTGAGGTCGGTTCATCAAAAAGCATAACGTCCGGCGATTTCAACAGCTGTCTCACAATTGCAATCTTTTGCTTCTCCCCGCCGGACACCCCTCCTTTCCCGCCGTCAAGCATCGCCGCTGCCCCGTTCTCCACAGAGGCAATCATTTCGTCTAGCCCCAATATGGCAAGCATCCGATTCAGCTTATCCATCTCGTAATCATCAGAAAGCAGCGTAAGATTATCGAGAATCGTCCCCTCAACGATAGGGGGTTCTTGCTCCGTAATGCTGACTCGACACCGCCGCAATGCGTATCGGTCGATGCAACGCTGTGACACCCCGTCGTAGCGAACGGCCCCTTCTGTGTCATCTGGATATAACCCCAATATCACTGACAGCAGCGAGCTCTTCCCCGAACCATTCGGCCCCGAGATTCCATATAGCCGACCCCTGGAAAACACGAGCCCCTCAATGCTTAAAGCGACCCTTTCCGCCCCTGGATAACGTAGCTTGATGTTCTCAAGACGGATTTCCTCAATCGGATCAAGCGCCAATTTGCCATTCGCTTCAACCGGGACATCCCAAATTCTTTTCAGCCGCTCATAGCATACGCGATTAGTCTGGTAATCCCTCCCCCAGCCCAACAAATACTGTACCGCTGAGCTTAAGTTCGAATAATATCCGACGGCAGTCACGAGAAAACCCGGCAACAGTCTCCCGCCCATCACTTCAGCCGCGCCCACAACAAGAAGACATCCTTGAGCGGTGGAAGCGACCAACGCGTTGCCAAAGGTAAATCTAGACCCTACTTCCTGATTTGCTCTCATCGTTGGATAGAGCCCATTAAAAGCTTCGACCAGTACAGCGCGGAACTTATCGAACAAAGCATGTTTGCGAATGAAATCAACTTTCTCCAACTGATCTTGTAGACAGGAAAAAAACCTCGCGCTCTGCTCTTGTACGTCAAAACTTCTCTCAAACAGCCTCGCGCGTGAAACCGCATAAAAAGCGGCACTCGCTGCCGCAAGAACAAGGCAGACCACACTCAGTTTAATATTCAGGCTACCGAGAACAAACAGGGCGAACAAAAGGGTGACAACGTTGCTTGAAACCCCCACAACCGAGTTGATTACGAAGATGACAAGGTCATTAGCGTCGTGATTGATTTGCTGGTTATAATACGACGCATTGAAGCCCTCGAAGAATGCCTGGGGAAGGTGCTTCACGTGCTCAAGCGTATCCGCATTTAAGCCGAACCCCGCATGCGACTGAAGGTTGATGTACAGCATCTCTGAGCAATACACTAGTCCCGCTCGAACCGCCTGGACCGCAACCAAAATAAGGCAACAAACGAGAACGGCGGCAAAATCGGCGCTGGCCGGCATCGCCAGTTGGTTTACTACCATGCCGGTAAGAAAGGGACCCGCAAGCGCAAGCAGCCCGACCAAAACTGTTACGACAAGATAGGCGTAGAATCGACCGCCCAGTATATATTTCCTACAGAGATTAAGCATCCGCCTCATTTTGCCTCGCACCCCGTTTTGCCGCATTCATCATCTGGGAGAGCAACATTTTTTGCTCGGCATCATACCGGAAGGAAACGCAACGTTTCCCCTCACCGTTTAAGGCGTGGTTGGGGCATCCTCCCATGCACATGGGAAAAGCGAAGCACTCTTGGCATTCCGGGTCATCCGGCTCATATGCCATCCACTTAATCATGTTCTTGCTCAACATTGGCGGCTCGAAAATAGTTCCGACCCTCCGCTCCTTCATTCCAATGTCATCCCAGCACTTATACAAATCGCCGACAGGGTCAACCACGTACGAATTGATTCCAACGGCGCAACATATCCCGAAATTCGTCCCACCAAAAGGTTGAACTTTGAAGCCCCGCGCAATTGCCCTTTTATAAAACTCAGTCTCCTCATACGAGAACTCTTTTACAGTAAAGCAGTGGCTGTCGTTCGCACATACCTGATTGATATCGTCAACAGGGGCTAAATAGAAGTGAACCTTATTCATCAGGCCATTTAGCTCGAGATAATCCAATAGCTCTTGAGCGGCCTCGATGTTGGTCTTGTCGACGTTGCTCCTTATCGAAATATCGATGATGTCGGCACACTCTTTGACGTTCTTGAGAATACGTTCGTATGTAGGGCTTCCGTCGTGAAGAATCCTTCTCGAATCGTGATCCGACTTCGATCCATCTATAGTCACTTGCGCGCTCGTCACACCACATGCCGCGAGCCTCCTTGCAACATCAGGCGTCAGCAGATAGCCATTTGTCACTATCGATGCGGAATATTCACACGTTGGCCCCACGACATCTTTCAGATCCGACGTAATCCGTTCGATCATCTTCATTCCGAGCAGAGGCTCGCCGCCGTACCATCCAACTGAGAGACTTGCGATACCAGGATAGTAATCTTTCACGAACTTGGAGAGCTGTGTCAAAACCTCCTCGCCCATCGTCGTGTACGCCTGTCCCTTTTCATAGCAGTAGGGACAGCAAAAGTTGCAAGCCATCGTTGGCGCAATGGTAAGGGACAGAGCAGTATTCGCAAAGCGCGCGGCGCGACTTTGCAACCTGATCTCCCCAAGCTCGTCCCTCTCCTCATTGACTAGGATGCCTCCCCTTATCAGCTCCGCGACAAGATCATCGGCATCCCGAACGTCCCCTTCTTGAATCCTTTTGAATTTCTGCGCGTATTCCGGATTTAACGACAGGATGCCGCCGGTTCGCGCATTCATGATAAGAAGACTTCCGTTATGTTCATGCACCACATTAAATTGCGACAGTTTCACTTCGCACCATCTCCATTTCCAATCAAATCCATATCGACCCTCAGACGCTGCGCATACGCCAGCGCACTACCTTCTTCGATAAAAACTGCACGAAAGCAGCAATAGACATGCGAGCGACACGATGACCGCATGGCCGCATGCAGCCATCAGGACCGTCCCGCCGGCAGCCCCGCACGCCCTCATCCAATAAGCCATGTGAACCGGGGGTAAAACGGTTGGGAAACTCATCGCGATAACAAGGCCCGCGAACGTTGCGACCAGCAAGGCTCCCGACACAAGAGATCTGATCCTGAACACCTCATATGCAACCGCAACCATCAGCGTATAAGCGGCGTCTATAACGATATTCGACAGGAGTGCCGAGGTCACATTACCAACCGTAAGGCTGTCTAGACCGCTTCCGGAGCACACGGCAAAGACCGCAGCGACACCGAGAGTAAACACGATGTAGGGGCACAGCGTATACACTTCGCAAGCCAATGTCTTTGCCGCAAACAGCTGCCAGCTGCGGAAGCCCCGAGCAATCGAAACTCCCCTTGCCGACACGCTCGTCGCATCACCGAATAGCGTCCCCGCCACAACAACAGAGACGATTGGGAAGAACACCGTATGCGCCATGGAGACGACACTTAGCCAGGAAGAGATACCCGTTGGCCCAACCCCTATCGAGAAAAGATAGCCCGGATCGGCGGAAAAGCCAAAGAACTGGCCCTCTCCCCCTGCGGAGACCCATGCGCCGGACCCGGCAAACACATAAATCCCCGCGATGCCCAAATACATCAGCGCTATTATCACGGCGAGTTTCATTCTCCTTGCGCGGAACAGTTCCGCCCTGACCGACATCCCAAGATTCATCGAACCGCCGTCCTTACAAATAGCGAGACGAGCGCAACTCCAACCGACACAAGCACAGTGCCGCCCGCATACAGCAAAACCTGAATTACACCAACATTCTGCATACTCAGGGAACACAGGTTCATCAGGTAATACACGGGCGAGAGCATGAGCAGCAAGCTGGGCTGACCGCTTCCGTATGTACTTGGGAACCACACCATCACAAATGTCGAAACCGCTATTGCAACGACGCTGCTCGCCACCACACTCCTCGTGAGCAAATACAGGGCGAAGGTAGCGGCGTACATCGAAATGAGCAGCAGCGCGATCATCAGCGCAATCGATACAAATTGGGCAAACCCTGAGCACGAGGCCCCAACGTCCCATTGGGCCATCTTGGTTAAATACAGCGCAGTCGTAGAAAGAAGATACACGGCACCGACCAGAGTGCAGTTCACCAACAGCTTCGTGATCACAATCGCCGCCTGCGACACCCCTCGCGATCTCGATACGGCGTAAGCCACGGATTCAAAGTCTCTCGACGTAGCGTAAACCGCGTAGAGAATCGTCACCGGAATCCAGACCACTGTAGACGCAAAAGACGTCCGGGCAACAGAGCCCAAAACGTCCCCTGCATCCACTAGGTTTCCAATAAAACCTATAGCCCCTCCAAGCGTATACGGGTCATCACCGGCGACCATGATCAGCACCTCAGACGAAGTCGCAGCCGCAGCCACATACAGCACAGCCGCAAGCGCAATCATCAGAGCGGTCGCCGGGTGCCTGGCGAGCAACCATACCTCGCTCCGAAAAGCTGAGATGAACTCGCGTTTCATCACAGCTCGCTCTCTCGACCGATGAGCTCCGAATAAAACTCCTCAAGGCTCTTCCTATGAGAATACGCCTCCGCAACCCTCACACCTGCGGTCGAGAGCGCTTCGATTGCAATGCCCCGCCCTTCCTTTTTCTCCTCATAGCGCATAAGGACGCTGCCGTCCGGCAGAAAAGAATGTGAGGTCTCATCTCCGAGAACCGATCTCGTTCGCTCCAGATCGTCCACATGCAACACGAAATCACCGCGGCATGACTTTTCCAGCTGAGGTGCGGTCATCCTTCGAATGAGGCGACCATGACTCATGAAGAGGTAATCAGTTGCCAGCTTGTGCATCTCCTCAAGATTGTGGCTGGATACGAGAATCGTTTTACCTTGATCTTTGTTAAGATGCGTAAGGATTTTTCTTACTTCGACTATCCCCATCGGATCCAGGCCGTTTGTCGGCTCGTCCAGGATCAACAGCTCCGGATCGCCCAGCAACGCTATGGCCAGATCGAGACGCCTCCTCATTCCCATTGAGAAGTTCTTCACTTTCTTCCCGCCGGCCTCCCCCAAACCGACGGTTGATAACACACCGTCGATGGAACGATCGGTGGGAAGCCCCCACTCAATACAGCGAACGACCAAGTTGTCTCGCGCGGTCAGATTAGGATACGAAGCATTGAGGTCGGGCATATAACCCAGCCTTTCCCTGCAGCTCCGTATTTCACGTCTCCCGGTTTGCCCAAACATCGAGATCGTTCCTGACGATGGCTCCGAAAGCCCCGTGATCAATCGAATTAACGTGCTCTTGCCGGCACCATTCTCCCCAATGAGTGCACACAGCTCGCCTTCCATTAAAGAGAACGAGACTGATTTAACCGCTTCAAACCCGCCATATCTCTTGGATATGGCACGCAATTCAACTGGGACTTCCCGCATGGACGACATCCTCCCCGTCAATAAAAAGGGACGACATGGCAATTGTGCGGGGTTATAGGTAACGTCGGTTCGCCCCCCCATATTGCAATGCCACATCGCCCCTCAGGCGCTGCTGGCCAAAATATCTTTGAACAGTCTGTGCACGCCTGTGAAGAACACTTGGTGCTGCAGCTGCCGTGCGCGTAAAAGAAGCAGTTGCCGCACGCGGGTGCAACGCCTTCCTCCGGCTCGTTAATCCAATCCATCTCTCCCTCCTTTCCTTGCATACCGAATTGATAATGTTATTCTAATTCGATATGTATCATATTTCAATATAAGCTTATTTATATATTACACAAGGTAAGCACCCCCCCCCTGCATCCAGCACAGGAAATGACTCTCTCATTCCCCAGTGACGCGGCGAGAAATACAGGCCACTGCAGGACGTTGAATGAACAGCCCGTGAAAACCGTTGTTTTCACGGGCTGCACCTGCTCAATACTTTTTTATTCTCCAGCCTCAGTCGTCTCTAAGATCGACCACGTAAACATGATCTGACTCCAGGACCGGGTCATCACCCGTCGCGGTCGCCCTGCTCAGCGCGTTGCGGGCGCGCCGCGTCGCCAGTTCCTCAAGTTCTCTTTCGTTGACGCGCTTAATAAGATCGCCAGGCTGGCAATCAAGCTCTACGCAAATATCCAGCAATGTCTTTAACCTAATTGCCTTCACCTTGCCATTTCGTATTTTTGAGATACTTGCCGGTGTGTGCCCGGTCGCCCGAATGATATCCGTACTCGTCTTTCCGCGTCGAAGCAATAAGCTTTCAAGCTCAATAATCAGATAGTCCATGCCGCCCCTCACACCAAATCCTCGGTCTGGTCTTGAAGCAGAGCTCCGTAGCGCCATATCGCAGAAATCGAGAAGCAGCAAACGGCCCCCAGCACAGCACCAATATCTATGGGCAGGGCCAGGTTTTCAAACATCGAATAGGCGTTCCCCAGCAAGTCGAAGGGGCCAATCACTATCGAAAGAAACCCCGGAGAAAACAAGAGGTCACCTATTGCTGCTGCAACAAACAGCCACCCGATAATCGAGATTCTTCGAGCATGCGAAAGGGTAAAGGGCGATTCGCCATGAGCCATGTCCATGCTGATTCCCCGCAGGGTCCATGTGGCCCCTCCGGAAATCAGAAGATACATCAAAGGAACCACTACGGAAACCGTCTTTGATGGATCATATAGGTTTCCTTGAGCAGCCATAAGCCCAATGGAAATAACCACCACCACCGAACAGCAACACACCGCTATAAACAGCGCCGTAAACAGAATCCCAAGCCTTCTTCCGAGAGTCATCATCTTCTGGATGGACTTATCGATCTTCTGGGCGCTATTCACCACAGCTCCTCCTAAAGCAATCAGAGGTCTTCTTACTTACTGTTTTTCCTACATTGTAACGAACTCGATAAGAAGAGGGTCGCTTCACGCCGCGCAATCCCGAACTCCAAGCGTTTCTCATCAGCATTGCCCATCTTTCGAGTCGAAATTCAAATCCAGTTTCTTATCGCATGCCAAAATCAAATCCTGATCGTGGCTTACAACAAGAATTAGCTGATTAAAGGGGTTTCGAGAGACATACTCCGTGAACTCCCGACGGCTTTCTTCGTCTAAATCATTCGTCGGCTCGTCAAACACAAGCACTTCCGGTTGCCTGCAAAGTGCTGAGATTATCCTTAGCTTCCGATACTCTCCACCAGAAAGGTCCCTACAATTCTTACCTTTTAACGATTCGACGGTTCGGCAGAAACTCGGCACAAGCTCGCAGAGATGCTCGCCCGTTCCCCGAATCGATGCCCTCTCAAGATAGTGTTCCACCGTTTCATTCGGAATAAAGAGCTTTTGCGGGCACACCGCAAACAGGTCATGTCGGATCGTCTCCATATCGAGCTCTTCATATGGCACCGACCCCAAAGTCCGATGCCCCCCAGCAGAATATAGTCCAAGAAGCACCTTCAGAAACGTGCTTTTGCCGCATCCGTTCGGCCCGGTAATGGCATAGGTTTCCCCCTCTCGACCTCCACGGAGAGATCGCGGTACAAGTAGGGCTTTCCCGCATATCGGTACGCGATGTTGGACAACGATATGCTCTCCACGTGCCCAACCGAGATGGTGCCGCGGTCCTCGGCGCCTTCCGACAGAGCCTCCAATCGGTCGAACGAGGCCCTCGCGTCCTGATATGATTTTAAATAATTCAAATAATATTTGAAGCATCCGAACGCCATCGAGTAATACGAGTTCACCATTGTGAACTCGCCAATGCTCATTCTTCCGCTTAATATTTCCATTCCGGAGATCACAAGCAACGCTCCCCGGAACACAGATGAGATCAGGCCGTCGCTCGAGGTGGCCAGATTCGAGACCCTACTTGCTTTCATGTAAATCGGGTAGTACCCCTCGAATACCCCTTTGAGCGTCCGAGCGCTCTGGTCATATGCGCCATCGCACTTAATGTCAAACAACTGCGACAGCTCGCCGCTCACGGACGCGAAAAGCTTGCTCAACCCCTCCTTGTTCGCAAGCGAGCTGTTGTACAGCGGCTTTTTCAACGCCCTGAATAAAATGAAGTACGCAACAAGCGAACATGCACTTAACACCAGGAACACCGGATTGATCGAAAACAGGATGATGCATATCAACACAACCAGAACGACGTTAAGCCCGATCGTCAGGAAGTTGTTCACGACAAACGATGACACCGCATTCGAATCCGCATACACCCTCTGCGTTGTATAGGATGGATCCGCCTGCTCCCCCTTTTCCAGGGGCCCCCGTTCAAACGACTCACACGTGGTCCCCATCAGTCTCGTCGTCATCTCCAAGATGACGCGCGATACGTTCACGCCCATCGCATGCGACATGAAGGAGGCCGATATCCCTATGCCCGCAACAAAGGCCGCAAACCATACGACGCGAGATGGGTCCCTATTCGTCACGAGAAAGTCTACAAACCCACCGTTTAAGGCGGGCATGATGCACGAGAGAGCGAAATTAACCAGCATGAGAATCACGAAAAGCCGTGACCCTTTACACCGAAACAACTCGTGAACCGTCTTCTTAAACATGCCAGCTCCCATCAAGCGGCCTTTTATCCAAAACTGAATATGTTCGCCGCTTAATCGCTCCCATATATCCCTTGTTGTTAATCCTTGCTCAAGACACTATCTCGGGCTGCGGTGCCCAGGATTCCATTTCACCTTTATATACATACGAATAGGCCCCCTATTTGCATAGGCAAGCGCGGCGATTATAACGGCAGCCACCATCAGGCCGAGAATAGCCCTTTTGTCCGGAAAAAGGGACGAGAGAAAAAGGCATATTGCGGAGAAAACTACAGACGCCCCCACCACTCGGTTTGCGCCTAGAGACTCGGCCGTCCGCTTTGCCTCCTCTAAACGCTCTCCCGATAGCAATGACATTCCGGCAAGCAATCCCGTGAGCTTGCCTCGATATATCATTATTCCGAACACCAGCAGCAGGCATGACCCCACCATTGGAACCACAACGTCCGACATCGCCATCACTCCAGTCCATTCCTTGTCATCGAATCCTTGCGGCGGCTCAGCGCATCTGGCGTCAAATGCAACCTCGTGTCAAACGGACTGCTCGCAAGCTCAATTACTTTGCATGAGCTCGAACATACCGGTTTAAACGGCATACAGTTTAGCCTCGATGGCCTACGTGATTCTCATGAACATATGCGGGGGTTCCCGGGGCTATACGACCGGGTACTAGACGCCATCGATATCACGCTGAACGAAACTTCGCTGCACCTTTCGATTGCCTTTTGTCCAACATCATTTAATGTCGACGATTTCAAACCAGTTTGCACGATGCTCCGGGACAAGCTGAAATCGTCGAGCAGGACCGACCGAATTGACCTTCGAGTCAGCCACTTATGCTCCTCGGCAGAGCCCGAAAAAACCGCACAATTCGCCCTTCAAATAATCAATACCGTCGGTTGGTCAACACGATCAACGACCTTCGATACGATCCAGGCTATCGAGGCTACTTCATGTTTGAGTGGGGCGACCCCATCGACCACTTGGTCAGATTCCCCCAGCTGCAGATGCAATTTGACCAAGTGGCCATCCACGCCAATGGCGATATCGTCGTATCCCCCTATATACCTCTCATCATTGGAAACGTTCGCAAACACAGTCTTCAGGAATACTACGATGCCGGAATGGCAACCGTTTGGGATAAACCCGTTATTACCGCGTTGGCCAATCGCATGCACTCGATTGACGAGATGGAAGAGATCTCATCGTTGATTGCAGACATCAATATGGACGGCGACCTCTATATCGACCTAATCGATGACGATCTAGGCGACCTGAGCGTCCTGTCCCAACTCTAAGGAGATGTTCCCATGTACGAGACCCCAGAAGTAGAGAAGATGGATTCCAAAACCGGCCCCATTCCCGTTGTAGTCAACTTCGCAGCCGTCGTGGATAACGTAGTTGCAGCCGTCTACGATGCCGTCGTTGCGGCCTACGCATTCTGGTACTCGGCAGATAACGACGGCACCGAGGCAAGTACGGCACAAAACTAGTCGCCAACCCATCGAGCAATCACCTCGCCTATCGCTGCATGCGATTGACTGCGCAGCCCTAGCCAACGCCCAGAGCGCCTTGAAGAGCTGCTTGTAAAATTCGCTCATTCAACAACGCGATCTCTTCACCAATCTCGGCCGGCCCGACAGAACTGCACACCAGTCGGACCGGCCAGACCCATAAAACGCTGCGTCCCGTCCACACCACACCTCACGAAACTCGCACTGCCACCACATGGGCGATTCGCGCCTCGATGTTGCGGCGCGATACTATCACGAATAGTCCCCGTCCAACAAGGCTATCCCTTCCACAGGCGTTTCAACTGTCAGTGGTAGCATTAAACTGAACGGTGAAAAATACACTAACACTAACAGCGGAGATGACGACGTCGATGCCCTTCATGCAGCTGAGCACGTCCATCGTCGGCTTCCATCGGGGCTGTTCCGACTGGGACTCCACCTTGGATTCCAGGTCCTTCTTCTCGTCTACCGCCCGCTTGACGCGCTCCTTATAGCAGTCGAGGGTCTGCTGGGCCGTGGGGTCGGCCATCTCCGCGGCTTCGATCCAGGCCCAGTGCGCCCTGGTCCACGTCCCGAGCCTCCTTCTCTGGTCGTCTCCGCCGGGGTGGCACTGCCCATTCCTGGGCAGGTACTTGGAGAGGCGCTGCTTGACGGTAACACGGTAACCTCTCCCGGGCATCGGCGGGGGCCTGGGAGAGGTCCCTGGCGCCCTCGCACTCGCAGTCGGGGACGTGGACCTCGACGATTTCGTGCAGTGCGAGCTGCTTGGCCGAAAACTCGGCGTCGCGCTTGTCGGTCTTGCGTCGCTTGTCGGCCGCGGGCCTCTGCATCTTGGAGACCGCGCCGATGACGCAGTCCACGCCGAGGCAGCGCGGCTCCCTGCAGAAGGGAAAGCCGGTGACGCCGGACTCGTAGACTGCCCCGGGCGACTCGATAGAAAGGATCGAGTCGGCGACGGAGGCGGGGTCGTAGGAGAAGGGGCTTCCCGCCGATCTCGCCCGTGAACGGATTGAAGGCGCATCCTTTGATGCTGCGGGCGTGCACCTCAAGGCCAATAGAGGCAACATGTGGCATTGTGAGCCAGTCTCGCATTGTGGCAACCTGGCTGGCTGCCGGATTTTAATGACGACGACCATTGTCAGCCTTGGCCCACGAATCAAAAGACGATACGAAGCAGGGGCTCACATTGTTCTGCTCATATCGTCTTTATGGCGCACTACCATTCACCGAAATTCGGCAACTTTTTCATTCTCTATATACATGTTTAAACAACATGTTCTACAATAGGGACAATAGAAATGGAAACTCGGGACGAGCCGTCTATCCATCTACGGCGCAGCCCCTTATTCAAAAGGACGGTGAGTGCATCCATGGAGCGTGCAAGCGGTGTTCTGATGCCCGTTTCGTCATTGCCCGGGCCTTACGGCATCGGCGGCTTTGGCTGGAATGCCTACGACTTTGTCGATTTTCTTGCCTCGTGCAAACAACATTACTGGCAGATTCTGCCCCTTACGACGACGAGCTATGGCGACTCGCCCTATCAGTCGTTCTCGGCCCGTGCGGGCAACCCCAACTTCATTGACTTTGCCGAGCTCACCGAGGCAGGTTACCTGGAGCAGCGCGATATCGACGGCGTGTACCTGGGCTCCGACCCCACCAACGTCGACTACGGCGCTATCTTTGGCGGTCGCCGTCAGATTCTCGACCGTGCCGCCCAGCGCTTTGCGACTAACAAGCCTGCAGACTTTGATGACTTTATCCAGGCCAACGAGGACTGGCTCATCCCCTACTGCGAGTTTATGACCGTTAAGGAGGAGTGCGGCCTTAGGGCGTTTTGGGAGTGGCACGAGGAGCTTCGCTGCCGCGGCGGCGCCAGCAGCAAGGTTTGCGCCGACCATCCCGAGCGCATGCTGTATCACCAGATGACGCAGTACTTCTTCGATCGCCAGTGGAGCCGCCTCAAGGCTTACGCCAACGAGCGCGACATCCTGATCATCGGCGATCTGCCCATCTATGTCTCGCGCGACTCCGTCGAGATGTGGGCCACGCCCGAGCTCTTTAAGATCGACGCCGCCGGTAATCCCGTGAGTGTCGCCGGCACGCCGCCCGACCAGTTCTCGGCCACCGGCCAGTACTGGGGCAATCCCATCTACGACTGGGACGCCATGGAAGCCGACGGTTTCTCCTGGTGGGAGGGCCGCATCCGCGCCGCCCTCGACATGTACGATGTCATCCGCCTGGATCACTTCCGCGGCTTCGAGGCCTATTGGGAGGTGCCGTTCTCCTCACCCGATTCGTCCTACGGTTCGTGGACGCAGGGCCCCGGCCTCAAGTTCTTCAAGACACTCGAGGAAAAGCTCGGCACGCTGCCCATCATCGCCGAAGACCTGGGCTTCCTCACCCCCGGCGTCATCGACATGCGCGACAACTCGGGCTTCCCCGGCATGAAGATCTTGCAGTTCGCCTTTGAGGGCACCAACTCGTACTACCTGCCGCACAACTACATTGCCAACACCGTCGCCTATGTGGGCACACACGACAACGAGACGGCGCGCGGTTGGTTTGAGGGAACGGCCACCCCGCGTCAGCGCGAGCAGGCGGCCCTGTACACCCACCAGCAGGCCGGCGAGCCCATGGCCGATGCACTCAACCGCACCATCGCCGCCAGCGTGAGCGATACCTGCATCTACACCATGCAAGACCTGCTCAACCTGGGCAACGAGGCGCGCATCAACACTCCCGCCACCCTGGGCGGTAACTGGACCTGGCGCATGCTCGATGGCGCCATCACCCGCGAGCTCGAGCACAAGCTCACCGACTGGACCGAGACCTACTTCCGCATCCCGTCGGAAGCCGAAATTGAGCTTCCCCAATAGGAGCCACCGCGCCCGACTCCACCCCACCGTACGGACGCAACCGCTTTTCCCGCGCGAGGCCACCCCAATCCCTCGCGCGGGCTTCTTTTGAATTTCTGACATGTAGTCGACTCACCACAGGAGGAAACATGCCCCGTATCAATCTTGCGAATCTTGCCGAGCAGTCCTTTGGAACTTCGCTCGAGCAACTTGATGACCGTCGTATTTATAAGCTGCTGGTCAAGCTCGTGCAGGAGCGCTCTGCCGCCTGTCCGCTCAACAATGGCAAGAAAAAGCTCTACTACATCTCTGCTGAGTTTTTGATTGGCAAACTGCTGATCAACAACATGATCGACCTCGGCATCTATGGCGAGGTTAAGGACCAGCTCACCGCCGCCGGCCACGACCTCAACAAGATCGAGGAGTTCGAGGTCGAGCCTTCGCTCGGCAACGGCGGCCTGGGCCGTCTGGCCGCATGCTTCTTGGATTCCATCGCCACGCTGGGCCTTACCGGCGACGGCGTGGGCCTCAACTACCATTACGGCCTGTTCCGCCAGCGCTTTGTCGACAATCAGCAGAAGGCCGTCCCCGACGAGTGGCTCGGTGAGCAGGACATCCTAGTCGACGATGACCGCTCCTACACCGTCGAGTTCGGCGACTTTGCCGTCACCTCCAAGCTCGTCAACATCGATGTGCCCGGTTACGGCCAGCCCACCAAAAACCGCCTACGCCTGTTCGACCTGGCAAGTGTCGACGACGGCCTGGTCCCCGGCAGCTCCATCGACTTCGACAAGACCGAGATCGCCAAGAACCTCACCCTGTTCCTCTACCCCGACGATTCCGATGAGCAGGGCCGTCTGCTTCGTATCTACCAGGAGTACTTCATGGTGAGCAATGCCGCCCAGCTCCTGATCGACGAGGCTGTCGAGCGCGGCAGCAACCTGCACGATCTGGCCGACTACGCCGTGGTCCAGATTAACGACACGCACCCCACCATGGTCATTCCCGAGCTCATCCGCCTGCTCATCACCGAGCACGACATTGAGTTTGACGAGGCGGTCACCATCGTGCGTTCCATGGTCGCCTACACCAACCACACGATCCTTGCCGAGGCACTCGAGAAGTGGCCGCTCGCCAGCCTGCAGAAGGTCTCCCCCGCCATCGCCGACATCATCGTCAAGCTCGACGAGGTCGCCAAGGCCGAGCACGACGACCCGCGCGTTGCCATCATCGACGAATACGACACCGTCCACATGGCCCACATGGACATCCACTTTGGCTTCTCCATCAACGGCGTCGCCGCACTCCACACCAAAATCCTGGAGGACACCGAGCTTCATCCGTTCTACGAAATCTACCCCGAGAAGTTCTCCAACAAGACCAACGGCATCACCTTCCGCCGCTGGATCCAGGGAGCCAACCCCGCGCTCGCCAGCCTGCTCGACGATGTGATCGGTACCGATTGGCGCAGAACCGGCGACTTGAGCAAGCTCGCCGACTTCGCCGACGATAAGAGTATTCTTGAGCGCCTGGCCGCCACCAAGACCGAGGCAAAGACCATCATGCGCCAGTTCATGGCGCTCGAGCAGGGTGTGACGATCCCCTCCAACGCCATCATCGATGTTCAGGTCAAGCGTATCCACGAGTACAAGCGCCAGCAGATGCTCGCGCTCTACATCATCTGGAAGTACCTCGACATCAAGAACGGTAACAAACCTAAGCACCCCGTCACCATCATCTTTGGCGGCAAGGCAGCGCCTGCCTACACTATCGCCCAGGACATCATCCATCTGATCCTGACGCTTTCCCAGTGGATTGCCAACGACCCCGACGTGGCTCCCTACCTGCAGGTCGTCATGATCGAGAACTACAACGTCACCGCCGCCGAGCGTGTGATTCCCGCTGCCGACATCTCCGAACAGATCAGCCTGGCCTCCAAGGAGGCGAGCGGCACTTCTAACATGAAGTTCATGCTCAACGGCGCTTTGACCCTGTGCACGCTCGACGGTGCCAACGTGGAGATTGCCGAGCTCGTGGGCGACGAGAACATCTACACCTTTGGTGCCTCGTCCAAACAGGTCGAGCGGCTCTACGCCGACGGCACCTACAACGCCGGTGCGCTCTACTGCAAGCCCGGCATTAAACTGCTGGTGGACTTCATCACCAACCCGGCCTTTATGGCGACCGGCAACGCCGAGCGTCTACAGCGCCTGCACGACGACATTAAGGGCAAGGACTGGTTTATGGCCCTGCTCGATATTGAGGAGTACATCCAGACCAAGGAGCGCGTGCTAGCCGACTACGAGGACCAGGACGCTTGGATGCATAAGGCGCTGATCAACATCGCCAACGCCGGCACCTTCTCGTCCGACCGCACGATCTCCCAGTACAACGACGAGATCTGGCACCTGAGCTAATTCGCTTCCCCTACCCATCCTCTTGAAAACGGAGTCGCGGCAACGCGGCTCCGTTTTTTTGTGTCCCTGTGTTGCCCGTGGCCTGCCTCGACCAAACAATCTCGGTCTGTAACATCTAGCCGGCATAATTGAGTCTACCTGTTACAGATCGAGATGAAAGGACAGGCAGCTCGACGTTGTCTCAATCTGTAACAGGTAGACCCAATTTGGCCCTCCTCCTGTTACAGATCAAGACAAACTGACAGACGAACGGTCCCAACACAAAGAAAGGCTCCCATCTCGCCCAGTGGACGGGAGGGGAGCCTTATATGTGACCGCGGCAAAAGGATGGCAATACCGCAGTCGCCCAAAGGGAGGGTCCGGATGCACCGGGCCTAGATAAGGTTCTTGCCAGACACCTTATCGAAGAGATGGGTCGCGTTCTTCTCGAACTTGAACCAGATGGTGTCGCCAGCCTTGAGCGCACCCTTGGCCTCAAGGTCGACAACGGGAATGATCAGGACGAACTGGCCATCGGGAGCGGTCACGTGGACATGTTCGGTCGAACCCATGAGCTCGGTCACCTCGACGGTACCCTGGAGCGCACCCTCCTCGTCCTTGTCGGCAAGCAGGATCTGCTCGGGGCGCACGCCGGCCGTGATCTCCTTCACGTTGCCGTCGTCCCAGTTGAGAGCAAGCTGAGCGCAGGTCTCGGGGGCGAGCGCCACGTTCATATCCTCGGTCTTGACGGTGAAGCCGTTGCCCGAGCGCACCAGCTGGGCATCGAAGAAGTTCATCTGCGGCACGCCGATAAAGCCGGCAACGAAGATGTTCGCGGGATGGTTGAAGACCTCCTGCGGGGTGGCGATCTGCTGGACGACGCCGTCCTTCATGACCACAATGCGATCGCCGAGGGTCATGGCCTCGGTCTGGTCGTGGGTGACGTAGATGAACGTGCCCTTGATCTCATGGCGCAGCTTGATGAGCTCGGCACGCATCTGGTTACGCAGCTTGGCGTCCAGGTTGGACAGCGGCTCGTCCATCAGGAAGACCTTAGGATCACGCACGATGGCGCGGCCGATAGCGACACGCTGACGCTGGCCGCCCGAAAGCGCCTTGGGCTTACGGTCGAGGTACTCGGTGATACCCAAGATCTCGGCAGCGGAGCGAACCTTGCGGTCGATCTCGTCCTTGGGGACCTTCTTGAGCTCAAGCGTAAACGCCATGTTCTCGTACACCGTCATGTTGGGGTACAGAGCGTAGCTCTGGAACACCATGGCGATGTCGCGGTCCTTGGGAGCGACGTCGTTGACGCGCTTGCCGTCGATGAACACGTCACCCGAGGTGATGTCCTCCAGGCCAGCAACCATGCGCATCGTCGTGGACTTACCGCAGCCAGACGGGCCAACGAGGACGACGAACTCCTGGTCGTGAACGGTGAGGTTAAAGTCCTCAACAGCGAGCACGCCATCCTCGGTAACCTTGAGGTTGTGCTTCTTCTCCTCGGTCTTCTTCTTTTTGCCAAAGAAGCCCTTCTTTTTGGACTCGGTGTTGGGATACACCTTCTGAACATGTTTGAGAACGATCTCGGCCATGTCTTTACCTTTCGATATGCGGCACCATGTTGAGGGCGCCGCAGAAACTTGCAAAACAGTTACGGCATCAGCCCTTGACGGCACCTGCCACCACGCCGTCGATGATGTACTTCTGGCAGAGGATGTACATGACGACGATGGGGACAACGACCATCATGATGCAAGCCATCATGGGGCCGAGCTCGACGTGGCCGTAGCCGCCGCGGAAGTACTGGATCAAGATAGGAATGGTCTTGTACTTGGTGGAGTCGAGCGTAAGGTAGGGCAGCAGGTAGTCGTTCCAGACCCACATGGTCTCGAGAATGCCGACCGAAAGATAGGTGGGCTTCATGATGGGGAGGACGATCTTAAAGAACACCTGGACCGGGTTGCAGCCATCAATCATGGCCGCCTCTTCGATCTCGAGCGGGATGTTCTTTACAAAGCCGGCGAACATAAAGACCGCCAGGCCCGCGCCAAAGCCAAGGTAGATAAAGCAGATGTTGAACGGCGTGTTGAAGCCGATGCGGTCCGCCAAATTGGACAGCGTGAACATGAGCATCTGGAAGGGCACGACCATAGAAAAGACGAACAGGTAATAGAAGAAGTTCGAGATCTTGCTGTTGACGCGCACTACGTACCAAGCACACATGGAGCAGCACACCAGAATCAGCACGACCGACGTGACCGTGATGATGAGCGAGTACATAAATGCCGAGGCAAAGCCCTGCTCGTTAAGGGCATGCATGTAGTTTGCGAGGCCGTTGAACGTCTCGGGCGTGAGCAGATCGAATGCCGTGGTGGTGCTGATTGCAGTTGCCTTTTTAAAGGAATTGAGCGCGATCATGAACACGGGGTAGATCCACGCGAGCGACAGGATCGTAAAGAAAATCGAGAGCGCGCGATTGATAACCTTATCGCGTTTCATTACTGCTGCACCTCCTTGGACCTCGTGGCCTTAAGCTGAATCATGGAGATGGCTACGACCAGGATGCAGAAGATAACCGCCTTGGCCTGACCGATACCCTGCCATGCGATACCGGCACGCGAATAGAACGTGTTGTAGATGTTCAGGGCGAGCATCTCGGTGGAGTGCGCGGGGGCGCCGCCGGTAAGGGCGAGGTTCTGGTCGAACAGCTTAAAGCCGTTGGTGATGGACAGGAACAGGCAGATGGTGATGGTCGGCATCAGGTTAGGGATCTTAACCTTCCAAAACGTCTGCCATGCCGTGGCACCGTCGACCTTGGCGGCCTCGATGTAGTCGGACGGAATGGACTGCAGACCAGCGATGTAGATAATCATCATGTAGCCGACCTGCTGCCACAGGGTCAGGATGATAAGGCCCCAGAAGCCAGCAGCAGAGTTAAGGGCGATGAGCTGGGCGCCCACGTTGGAGAGCAGGCAGTTGATCAGAATCTGCCAAATGTAGCCCAGCACGATGCCGCCGATCAGGTTCGGCATAAAGAAGATCGTACGGAAGATGTTGGTGCCTTTGAGCGCCTTGCGGGTGAGCGCCTGCGCAATGGCCAGGGCGATCACGTTGATGAGCACCGTCGACAGGAAGGCAAACGCCACGGTAAAGAAGAACGACGTGGAGAACTGCGGATCGGACAGCGCGCGCACGTAGTTCTCGATACCGACAAAGTGCGCGTTACTAATGATAATAAACTGGCAGAACGAGAGATAGAAGCCCTGGATAAAAGGGATCACGAACCCGATCATAAACGCCAGGCACGTGGGCAGCATAAAGAGCGGCCACCAGCGCTTGAGTGCTTTGCCCATAAAAGGGTCCTTTCAATATGCAGGGGGCGGGCAAACCAACGTCTGCCCGCCCCCTGTCGCTAATCAGATAGCTTGGGCAGCAACTGCTTACTCGGAAGCGGCCTTCTCGGTCTTCCAGCCATCAACGAAGGCGTTCTTGACGCCGTCCCACTTGGTGTTGTCGGCAGCATAAGCGATGAGAGCCTGCTTGAGGTTCTTCTTCCACTCCTCGGAGGGGATGTAAACGAAGTCCCAAGCGACGGTCTTCTTGCCGTCCTTGGCCATGGCAACGGCCTGCTGCGAGAAGACGTTGGTGGTCTCCTTGGCGCTCTTGAACGGAGCGGTCAGACCCATCTTGTCGGCGATGATGCTGGTCGGGGTGTCAGCGGTGACGCACCAATACATGAAGTCCTCGGTGGCCTTCTGGGCATCCTCGGAAGCCTGGGAACTGACGCACCAGTAGTTCTCGCCGCCGGAGCACAGGCCCTGGTTCTCCTCGCCGTCAACACCGATGTAGATGGGCATCATGCCAATCTGATCGTCGGTCATGCCGGCCTTGACGAGGTCAGAGTAGGCCCAAGAGCCGTTCTGGTAGAAGACGGCCTTGCCGGTTGCGAACTCGTTGGTGGCGTCGTCGCCGGTCTTGGAAGCAAGCTGCGAAGGATCGCAGGTGGAGTCGGTGATGTACAGGTCGAAGATCTGCTTGTAGTTGTCGAGGAACTCACCCTTGATCTCGTCGTCCTCCTGGTTGTGCTCCTTCTCAAACTCGTAGTAGAGCGGCATGTTGGCAAGGTGGGTGGTGTAGCGCCAGCTGGAGGAGTCGTCCATGCCGGCGGAAGTGAAGGCACCCTCGACACCAAGCTCGTCCTTGCGGGCCTGGATGTCATCGGCACAAGCCTTCAGCTTGTCGAAGGAGTTGATGTCCTCAGCCTTGTAGCCAGCCTTCTCGAGCAGCTGCTTGTTGTAAATAATGCCGAAGCTCTCCTGAACCCAGTCGATGCACACATCCTTGCCGTCGGACTGCAGAGCCAGGGAGTCGTCAATGAGCTCACCGCGGAGCTTGGTATCGGACAGGTCGGCGCAGTAATCCTTCCAGTTCTTAAGACCGGTGGGGCCGTTGACCTGGAACAGGGTCGGAGCGGAGCTCTTGGACATCTCGGACTTGAGCTTCTCCTCGTAGGTGTTGGAGGCAGCGGTCACGATCTTGACCTCGACGCCCTTCTCCTTCTTATAGGCCTTGGCGATCTCCTTCCACTCCTTGTCGACCTCGGGCTTGAATTGGAGGAAGTAGACCTCGGCAGCGTCACCAGAAGCAGAGGAGCCGGAGCCGGCAGAACCACCGCAACCCACGAGGCCCAGACCAAGAACTGCAGCCGCGGAACCAGCAAAGCCCAGGAACTGCCTTCTGCTCATTTCGTTCTTCATTACAATCCACCCTTTCACACCGTGGCGGCACCCTTTGCCGCCGCCTTCGGAGATTGGCTCGGGGACTTTGCCCCTTTTGCTGATTTGAACGATACGCTATTTGGCTAGTTGTTTGAACAAGTATTACTAGAGCGGTAGAAAAACTTCGGTGAACGGTAATTTCAACTTGATACTTGACAAGTTTTGTATAAACAATTATTTGTTATCGAATGCAGAGAAAACGCCCGGTCAAGCCGATGTACCGTCGGTTTGACCGGGCGTTTTCTCTTTGAGGCCATGAGTCTCGTCAGGCTGCGAGCTAGCCGGCTATCGCTTGGAATTGACGCGGTAATGGAAGATCTCGGGGTGTGTGCGAGTGTGCGTCACCTCAAACAAGATGCCATCCGAGGTGTACGACTGACTCTCCATGACGGCAACGCAGTTATATTTGCCGAGGTCAAGATAGCTGCAGTCCTCATCGTTGGCGAGCTCGACACTCACCGTACGACGGCTCGCCATCACTTTGACACCGCGCTTGTGCTCCAGATAGCCGTAAATAGAATCTGCCGCGATCTCGGGAGTCAGGCCCTTGGCGATCGACGCCAAAAAATAGCCATGGTCCACTTGGCGCGCGTTGCCGTTGAGGCTTCGGACACGCACTACGCGAATCAACTCCTCGCCCACCTTAAAGCCCAGGTGACGAGAGAGTTGCTCGGTGCAAACCAGATGTTCGAAAGACTTAACGTCCGTCGATGCAACGGCATTGTTGCGCTTTGCAAACTCGCCAAACGACTCAACCTCTTCGAGTGCGCCCAACATGTCGGTTTCGCCCTTAAGCCAAATAACGCGCACGCCCTTGCCGTGTATAGGCTGCACAAACATCCCGTCGGCCAGCATACCCAAGGCGCGACGGACGGTATTGCGAGTGCATCCGAACTCCGCGGTCAGCTCGGCTTCGGTTGGCAGCATCTCCTGAAACGCATAGGTCCCATTAATGATGCGCGAGCGTATTTCTCGGTAGATTCCTTCGTATATCGCTTTTGGCATTGTTTCACCTCTACATTATTCATTTCCGGCTAGGCACGATAGCATTTCTTAAAGTTGTTTAAACCGAATATCGGTAAAGCGACAGGATTTAACCGTTGACGGTTTCTGTCATGCCCAAATCGGTTTCGCTCAAAACTGCCGGTACGACAATCGTCTGGTCCTCTACAATGAATCCATTGTTTAAACGTTTCCCCACGCGCAACGCGCCTCGATATTCGGAAGGCAGAACATGCTGCAAAAAATCCAACGCTTTGGCGGGGCAATGTTCGCGCCCGCCATGCTGTTTTCTATATCAGGCCTCATGGTCGGCGTCTCCGCTCTCGCAACGACCGCGGACATCGTCGGCGATCTCGCCGTATACGGAACCCCTTGGTACGTTTTCTGGGCTATCATCCAGCGCGGCTCGTGGACGGTCTTTAAACGCCTCCCGCTCCTTTTTGCCGTAGCGCTGCCCATCGGTCTTGCCCAAAAACAACCGGCTCGTTGCTGCCTCGAGGCTCTCGTCGCCTATTTTGCCTACTGCTTCTTTTTGAGCGAGATCATTAAGCTGAGCGGAGACAACCTTGGACTTGAGTACCCGTCATCTTTGACCTCCGCCAGCGGTATCACCGTCATCGACGGCATCAAGACGCTCGACACCGGCATTATCGGCCCGCTGGCGGTATCGGCAACCGTCGTCGCCATCCATGACCGCTTCTACGATGCCAAAATTCCCGATTGGCTCGGCACCTTCTCGGGCTCCTCGCTGGTCTACCTCATCAGCTTTTTTGCCGTGTTTGCCCTTGCTGCTATCTCGGCCGCCATCGTGCCCTACGTATACGATGTAACCGATACGCTGCGTCACGCGCTTGCAGGCGTCGGTCCCTTTGGCGTGGGCATCTTTGTCTTTTTAGAACGAGCACTCGAGCCCTTTGGCCTGCACCACCTGCTCTACATGCCGATCTACTACGACAACCTGGTCATTAACGACGGCATCTACGCCACGTGGAGCAGTTTGCTCCCCATCCTCTCCCATAGCACGCGCCCCCTTAATGAACTTGCACCGTGGGCCGGTTTTACCGCCACCGGCTGGGTCAAGCTCTTTGGCCTTCCTGCCATCGCAGCTGCGTTCTACTCCACCGCAAAACCCGAGCGCCGCGCCGGCCTCAGGGTCATCCTTGCTCCCGCCATCATCGCCTCGGTGGTTTGCGGCGTTACCGAGCCACTCGAGTTTCTCTTTATGTTCACCCACCCCGGGCTCTTTCTGCTCTACGCAGTCCTATCGTCTTGCCTTGCCACAACCATGAATCTCTTTGGCATCGTCGGCATCTTCTCGGGCGGCCTCATGGAGATGGCAGCCTTCAACTTTATTCCGCTCATGCGCACGCATGCCGGTGCCTATCTTTTGGCGCTCGGTATCGGCCTTGCCTTTAGCCTCATCTTTTTTGTTAGTTTTCGAGCACTCATCTTGGTCTATGACCTTAAGACTCCGGGCCGCGAGGATCATGTCGCCAATCGCGCGGCAATCGATTGTTTAACGGGAAGCGACTTTGCCAAAGAGCAATCTCCCAATGACGAGGTCGATAGTCGATCCGATCAAGATCACGTCCTCGCTGAGCGGGTAATTCAGCTTTTAGGTGGCGTTGGCAATATCGTGGGCGCAACCAACTGCGCCACGCGCCTGCGCGTCGAGGTCGCAGACCCTTCCATCGTTGCAGATAACGCGTCGTTTGTCGCGGTGGGCGCCAAGGGCCTCATCATTACGGGCAAGACCGCCCAGGTGATCATCGGCATCTCCGTTCCCCGCGTTAAAGAGCATTTTGACCAGATCATGGGCCTCGAGCCGGAATTTGTGCCCACCACCTCGGCCTCCCCTGCCGCCAGCGCAGCCCATAAGCGCGGCGATATTTGCTTCTTCGATATCGACGGAACGCTCGCCTGGCAAGACCCCAGGCTCGCCCAAGACCTTCCCGAAGACGAGCGGGACCTCTCCCCCTATCCCAACGAGGCGGTTTCGCAGGCAATCCGCGATTTCGTTGCAAACGGCAACATGGCCTTTATCTGCACAGGGCGCACCCTCAGTTGCATCCACCCCAAACTTCTTGAGCTGCCCTGGACCGGCATCGTCTGTCTTGCGGGCGGTTACGCCGAGATCAACGGACACGCAGTTCGCGATCTGTCGATGACGCCCAGTATGCTGCAGCGTCTTGCCCCCTACCTTGAGCAATCGGGCGAGGTCATCCGCTTTGAGGGCCTCAACGGCGTCGTGCGCATGAGTGCCGATGCCCCCGATGCTCCCGGATACGCGCGCACCCTGGGCGACGCAGTCACGCAGCTGCAACATTACAGTGCCTACAAGATCTTGATGTCTACATCGCTCGCCAACCACATCGCTCAAGATAAGGCACTTGAGCCGTTGTTGTGCTTTAACGAGCTCGAACTCGAGGTAACCGAAATCTCGCCCCGCGAATGCACGAAGCGCGGGGGCATCCAGTCTGTACTCGACGCCCTCGATCCCCACCATGGAACCGTATACGGCATCGGCGACGCCAGCAATGACGTCTCGCTGATGAACGCCGTCGATGTCGGTATCGCCATGGGCAATGCGCCAGACTATCTCAAAAAGCGCGCCGACTACATCACCGACTCGGTCGACAAAGATGGCGTCGTCAAGGCGCTCGAGCACTTTAGGCTTATATAAGCAGCCGGCACGCGCACGCGTCCCGTTTCTCCAAATCGCCAAAACAGACGCGCCGGCAACTCCAATGTGGCAATATGGTATCTGCACACCGCAACGATGTAACCCAAGAAAGAATGCGAGAACCCGTGTCCAGTCCGTTTACCAGCTTTTTAGCCCAGCACTTTGACCAGATTAACGACTATCTGGCCACGTTCTTTGACGGACAGGCGACCTCTGCCGATATCGAGCGCTACCTGTACGCGCCGCTCTCGGCTTTTACGGCCAACGCCGGCAAGCGCCACCGCCCGCTTATCTGTATGCTCGCCGCAACCGCAGTGGGCGGCAGCTTTGAGAGCGCCCACAGCGCCGCGGCAGCCATCGAGCATTTCCAGTCGGGCGCGCTGATCCACGACGACATCGCCGACAACGGACAGCTTCGTCGAGGCAAGCCCTGCATGCACCTTACCGAAGGCACGGGGCTTGCCATCAATTGTGGCGACCTGGCGCTCACCATGGTCACCAAGACGGTTCTCGACGACCCTACGCTTGAGTCCGACGTGAAGCTGCGCGTGCTCCACGAGCTTACCGAGATGATCGTCCGCACCATCGAGGGTCAAGCACTCGACCTGGGTTGGGTCCGTGACGGGCGCTTTGATATCTCGGTTGATGACTACCTGGACATGGCGACGCACAAGACCGCGTTTTACAGCGGAGCCACGCCGCTTGCCGCCGGAGCCATTATCGGCGGCGGCAGCGATAAGCAAATCGAAGCGCTGCGCGCCTTTGGCCTGCACACGGGCCTTGCCTTTCAGATTCAGGACGACCTGCTCAACCTTGTCGGCACTAAGGAAGCCGCCAACAAGGACTTCCGCACCGACATCACCGAGGGCAAGCGCACGCTTGTCGCCGTACATGCCCTCTCTGATGAGCGCTACCACGACGAGGTCGAGGCGATTCTTTCCTCGGGCACCGATGATCCCGCGCAGCTCGCACGCGCCGTGGAGATCTTCCAAGAGACCGGCTCCATCGATTACGCCCACACTTACGCGCTCGACCTGACCGCTAAGGCCAAAGCGGCCATCGAGAACGTTGAGCTTGATCCGCACGCACGCGAGCTGTTCCTCTCCATGGCAGATTTCTTTGTGGAGCGCCTTAACTAACGGGGGTTATAAAACCTGTCAGCAGCGTATTTAGGCACAACTTGCTACACTGTTGAGTGCATGTTTATGCATCCCTTTGCGTTGTCTATCCGACAGACGCTCAAATAGTACGAATGGTACGCCGAAAGGGGTTCGTTCATGGAACCTATTACAACGGGCATGCAAGGAGCAGCCGTCGAGGACGTGCAGTCTCGTCTCCTGCAGCTCGGCTACACGATTGATGCCGCCGAAGTCACCGACAAGTACTTTGGAGCCACCACTGAGCAGGCCGTCAGCACCTTCAGGCTCGACAGCGGCCTTGCTGCCGGTCATGCCGTCGATATCCCCTGTTGGAGCGCCCTTGTAGACGCTTCGTATAAGCTGGGCGACCGCACCCTCTATCTGCGCATGCCCAATTTCCATGGCGCCGATGTGCAGGCCCTGCAGCGCGCTCTCAACGTTTTGGGCTTTGCCTGTGGCGAAGACGACGGCTACTTTGGTCCGCATACCGAGGCCGCCCTGCAGCAGTTCCAGGAAAATGTCGGCCTGTTTGCCGACGGCATGGCCTTCCAGGACACCTACGCCTACATCAACCGCCTGCACCATGTGTGGGAGGGCAAGCCCTCGGTCACCGAAGCCGAGTCCCGCATCGGTTTTGCTCGCGCCGCCAACGTGCTCGAGCGCTTCCAGATTGCCGTTATCGGCGAGGACCCCATCGCACGCAGTGTTGCGTCGCGCATGTGGAATATCGCCACGGCAACGACCGACAACAGCGGCATGATGCTCTGCGACTCCGAGGTCCCAACCGACGTTGACCTGGTGCTCGAAATCGCAAGCGACGAGCTGCCCGCCGACGCCGCACCGCGCGCCACGATTGCCCTCGCCGAGTGCCACAACCTAGCCCAGCGCATCCGCACCGCCAATGTCGCCGCGCAGCAG
The DNA here is from genome assembly GCA_902470095.1 of uncultured Collinsella sp. Taxonomy (GTDB): domain Bacteria; phylum Actinomycetota; class Coriobacteriia; order Coriobacteriales; family Coriobacteriaceae; genus Collinsella. Next base: position 5,382 of record CABRFG010000013.1, on the reverse strand, counting down.
AAGCCGGCTCGCATTCGCATTGAGCTCACGGGCATGACGCGCTACAACGGCACCTTCACGGCCAGCGACGCGCAGACACTCGCCGTACGCCTGCTCGATGGCGTTTGCGATGCCCTCGCAGATTAGGTAAACTAAACGAGTTGCTTTTGGGCAACACCACACATTGGGACGTAGTTCAACGGTAGAACTCCGGTTTTTGGTGCCGGCTGTTGGGGGTTCGAATCCCTCCGTCCCAGCCCTTAAGAACACAGCGCTCCAGGCCCTTATGAACCTGGAGCGCTTTCTTGTGGGCAAGCGGAGGGATTCGAACCCGCAAGGGTGCGGAGCTGAGGAAACGCGAAGGCGCCCCAAGCCCATTAGGACCAAGAGCGCCTAACATCAAGAAAATATCAGCCCAGTTCCGAAAAGCGAGCCGCTTGCGACAACCAAGTGCCGCGTGGCCCCGGCGGGCCGGGCATTAAGTTTGTCGCGAGTTCCGCACGCAAAGAAGGCCGCGTGACCTCGATGTTTTGGACGTGACAGCGAGAGGGGTCCTGGTATGGCAAGGTGACGTGAAACAAGGCGGCGCTGACCTTCTGGTCGCGCCGCCGAAGTTGAACGTCAGATTGCCGTGCCAGGGACCCTCGCAGCGTCGAGAGGACCGCCGTTCGGTAGAACGGCGGAACTAATTATTGAGCATGCGGTCGAAGCTTCCCGAGTCGCCATCCCGATAGTCTGCGGTCATCAGAATCTCCTGCGGAATGCGCCCGCCCTCGCGCAGCACGTTGCGGAACTGCACGCGCGTAACCATGGGCAGATCCTTGATCGTCGCCGCCAGGTTCTGCGGCACGCCCTGGTTGGCAGCCGCGGGCTCGCACTCGCCGCCGGCCTTCACGCGACGCTTATGCTCGGCGAGCATGGCACGGTACATGCCGGCATGCAGGCGAATCTCAACCACATTGGCATTGCGAGCCTGCTCGACAATGCGTGCGCCCTCGCGATCGATATCGCCCACGTAGTAGACGTAGTTAAAGCGATAGCCAATCTCGGCCAGATAATCGTCCAGGGCATGCGAGACGCTCGCCTTGCATCCGCCGCCAAAAATCACGCCGCCCACCTTGATGCCAAAGAGCTTGGCGTGCTTGCGGCCACGCAGCAGCCTGACGATCTCGTCGTAGGTGTCCAGGTTCTCGACCATAATGAACGGCTTGTCGGCTCCCAGCGTAAAGAAGCCCGTAAAGTGCACGGGGCGATTGGGGGCGACCTTGATCGCCTGCATGCTGATGCCCTTTTCGGTCATACGCCTGATCAGGCGCTCACCGTGCTTGCCGTCAAAAGCCTTCTCGTCGTTAAAGATCTGGTAGGCACGCTGGCGGCGCGAGGCAACCGGCGTATCGGCACCTCGGTTCTGCTCGATCCAAGCCTGGATGATTGCGATTTCCTCGGCAATCTTGCGGTTGGACATCTCGTTGTGCTGAGTGCGCTGCGGAGCCTTTTTGCCGTCCTTGCCCTCGACCTTTACGATCTGTGTCTGCTGCTCCTTGATCTTGGAGAGCGCCGTAGGCGTAGGGACAACCTTGAGCAGCTGCCTGCCTAAAACGCGGGCAAGGGCAAACGCCGAGACCTCGCCGTGGGCGGACGACTTGGGCTGCTGGGCAGCAGTATCTGCTGCGGCAGACTCCGGCTTCTTCTGAGACTTACGCTTAGAATCGCCTTGGGAATTGCGCTCGCGCTTCGGCATAGGCGCCTGCTTCTGCGGACGATCGGACTTGCTCTCCTTCGCCGGCTGGCGCTTAGGCTGCCCCGAAGAAACCTCGACCTTCGCATCCTCGTCCTGCGGCGTGGTCTTCTCGGCTGCAGTCTCGGCATGGGAACTGCGGCCCCCACGATGGCGACGGCGGCGAGGCTTGCTCGACGCGCCCTGCTCCGCCTGCTCATCAGTAGGTTGCTGGCCCTTGGCCTCGGCATCAACCTCAAGCTGCGGCTCAGCAGGCTTCTGTTCGCGAGCCGCCGGCTCAACGACCTTCTCGGCCTTCTCGTCCTGAGTGGTCGAAGCCGGCTCGCTCTTCTCCTGATGCCTTACGGGATACGCGCGCCCCGCAAAACCACGTCCGGGACGGCATGAACCCGGAGCCTTCTTGACCGGTTCATCGGACGCGTCAGCAGCCTCGACGGAATCCTGGACCTCGCATGCAATACCTCGCTGCTCGGCCTTAAAGTGGGCACCGCGGCGACGCTTGGGCTCCTGGATCTCAGCATGCTCTTGAGTGCGAGTCGGCTCCTGCGTCCCGACGGACTTTTCCTCGACGGCCTCAGCATCCGTCTCACCCTTTTGAGCAACGGCGCGACGGAAGCGCTCCTGCTGGGCGCGGCGCTGCGCATCGCGCTTGCCACCCCCGCCAAAACCGCCGCGTCCTGCCTTGGCCGTAAAGGCACGCACGACGTTCTCATCGAGCAACTCATCGGTATCGACATGCTCACGCGGAGCAGTTTCTTCCACAGCAGGCACGTCAGCGGAATCCTCGACGACAAAATCTTCGACGGACTCGGCAGGCTGCTCCTGGGCATCGAGGATCTCGGCATTGATGGTATAGAACGCCGGGCGCCCGTTAATGCCGCTACCCTCGATCTTGGTCACGATATTTGCCGCGATAAGCTCATCGCGCATCGCCTTGGTGTCACATTCCTTATCGACGGAACGGAAAATCTGCGCCAGCGCACTCGACTTGATCTTAAGCGCCTTGCGGCAGAGCAGGTCGTAGGCAACCAGCTTGGCACGCTCGGCAGAAAGCGACGTCTGGCTGCTCAGACGCTCAGCCAGGGCATCGACATTATTTTGGTTATCGGAATATACCGTCTTGGCCACGGGGCCCCTTTCATATGTACACATATACGTCTATATGGTACAACGCGCGCCCTTATCCACGCAAAACATCTGCGAGAACACTCGAGCATCACCCGCTTTTGCATGAAAAAAGACCGAGCCCGCGAAGTCGCGGACCCGGTCTTTCCGAGTCATATAGATGTGACGTCCAACTCGTCAGGCCGACTAAGCCTTGGCGGCCTCGGCGTCGGCAGGAGCCTCAGCGGCAGCGGCGCGGCCGTACTCGGCCTTGCCCATATCGGACCACTCGGGCTCCTCGTCGGGCATGGAACCGGCCTCCTTGCCGAAGAACTCCTTGAGGCAGTTAACGGCAACGATGAGGCCCAGGACCATCAGCAGGACGGCAAAGACGAGCTGCAGGCCCTTGGTGGCGGCGACGGAGACGGCGGCCGTGGTGGCGGTAGCCGGGATGGTGCCGAAGAAACCGTAGGCCTGGACGGCGGTCATGCAGCCCATGGCGCTCTGGACCAGCGAGGTGAAGGTGCAGCAGAGCAGGAAGACGACGGGCACGTAGAGCATCCAGCCCTTGCGGCCGGTGCACTTGCAGAACACGGCGAGGGTGATCATGGTCATACCGCCGAGCAGCTGGTTGGAAGCACCAAAGAGCGGCCAGATGTTGGCATAGCCACCAAAAGCGAGGGCGAGACCGGGAAGCAGGGTGACGACCGTGGCGAACCAGGGGTTGCCGAGGACCTTCATGTAGCCGGCCTTGGACTCGATGGCCAGGGCGTCGTTGGTCTGGGCAAAGAACTCGGAGAACGAGGTGCGGGCGATGCGGGCGACTGCGTCGAGCGAGGTCAGGGCCAGAGCGGAGACGTTCATGGTCATGAAGACGGTAGCGAGCGTGCCGTCAACACCGAAGGCCTGCATACCGCGGGAGATGCCGGCGGCGAAGATCTGGAACGGGGTGGAAGCGACACCGGCGTTGAGAGCGCCAGTACCGGCGGTGTTCATATCGGAGAACATGATGCCGGCGACGATGATGGCAAGGATGCCAACGAAGGACTCGACGATCATGGCGCCGTAACCGACCTTGACGGCGTCCTGCTCCTTCTCGACCTGCTTAGAAGAGGTGCCGGAAGAAACGAGGCTGTGGAAACCGGAGAGAGCACCGCAAGCGACGGAGACGAACAGGACCGGGAACATCATGCCGGAGGCAGTGGAGAAGCCGGTGAAGACCGGAGCGGTGATAGTGGCCTGACCGTTGACACCCAGGACGACGATGCCGAGGACAGCGCAGACGATCATGACGATCATCATGATGGAAGTGAGGTAGTCACGCGGGGTCTTGAGCATCTGGATGGGCATAGCGCCAGCGAAGACCAGGTAGACCATGACGACGGCGAACCACTGGAACTTATCCAGGTAGACCGGGAACTGCATACCGACGGCGAACATGAGAACCATGAGGATAACGCCGGTGACGAACTCGGCAGCGCCGGTGAGGTTGAACTTCTTCTGGGCCCAACCAAAGGCGATAGCGACGAAGGTGAACAGGATGGAGATGGTACCAGCGCAGCCGGCGGCATAGGACTTGGTGAAGTCGATGGCACCGGTAGCAGCACCAGAAGCGTCAACGGCCGGGGTGAACATGAACGTCTTGCAGACCATGTCGGTGAAGGCGGCGATGACGATGATGCAGAACAGCCAGCAGAACAGCAGGAACAGGCGACGGCCGGTCTTGCCGATGTACTTCTCGATGAGCTGAGCGAGCGACTTGCCGTTGTTCTTCATCGAAGCGTACAGGGCACCAAAGTCGTGGACGGCGCCAAAGAAGATGCCGCCGACGAGGACCCAGAGCACGACGGGCAGCCAGCCAAAGGCCATGGCGACGATCGTACCCGTAACAGGGCCAGCACCGCAGATCGAGCTGAACTGGTGCGAGAACGCAGTGAAGGCGGAGACGGGCGAGAAGCTGTTGCCGTCCTTCATGCGCTTGGCCGGCGTGAGGGCCTCTTTGTCAACGCCCCACTTGTTGGCCAGCCATCGGCCATAGCCCAGATAGCCGCAGGCGAGCACCGCCGCGGCCACAACCATGAGCAAAACTCCGTTCATTACATTTCCTCCTCTAAAAAGAACTTCCCAGACATAAAAAAATGAGGGCCGTCGGTTGCGCTCGACGGCCCTCATCTTCATCAGCCGCCCGTTATCGTACGGGCTAGCTGTATGTGCTAACCCGCATCAGATAATTACTACGCTGATAATGTTTAGCTGATGCGTGAACATGTCTAAGAAATCCTCTTCAATCATGATGCGAACGATCCGTGCGTGTTCACATCCCCCAGTGGTTGAAAAGGAGTATGAAACTTTAGTTGCCTAAAGTCAACGCAAATTTGTAATGAATTTTCAACTTTTTTTTGGATTTCTCGGTATAAAACGCCACTGACCTCGGACTTTACCCCACGACAGTTTTTGCATGAGAGATGCCCCTGAGAGCCGTGGGAGCCGGGCGGCGCATATGAACTTTCCTGCTCTACAGTCCTGCGCAAGACGGAAAGCACATTAAGTGCTTTCCTTTG
>CABRFG010000012.1 GCA_902470095.1 uncultured Collinsella sp. | reverse complement strand
GGGTTCCCACATTCATCCGCACATGTGCGGATGAATGTGGGAGGTGTTCGGATAAGGTTGATAATCAAGGTTTGACTAGTCGTTTAAGAACGTCCTCAATGACTAAGTTGCAGGTGGTTGCGGTTGTGTTACACTAACGCTGCGTATATGACGCAAATATCTCGATACAGATCAATGATGTCCGTCGGTATTTGACGGAGCTAGACTGTTTAGCCGCCCTGAAGGTTTATGCAGGGAGCATGTGATCACAGGGCTTGAAAAGAAAGTTGAGCAAACACTGTGTCTGATCAACAGCAAGAAAACGAAATAACGACGACGCAAGCCGCTCCCGCTGCACCGGTTGCGTTGGACCAGGTCGCGGCGCCCGCGCAAGCCTCGGCTCCTGAGACGCCTAAGGCTGCTTCGACGTCTACGCCTTCAGCGGCTGAGAAGGCCGTGCCTGCAACTGGTGAGGAGGCTGCTCCGGCAAAGCCCAAGCGTACGCGCCGCACGGCCAAGTCTGCTGCTGACGGCGAGGAGGTCACCAAGCCCAAGCGCCGTACCACGCGCACGACGCGCGTCAAGCGCACCGTTGCAGCTGACTCCTCGGAGCCGATTTCCGATGAGGTCGCGCAGGCGCGTGCGTTGGCGCAGATTAGCGAGGCTCAGGTGGTGCGCGCCCGCCGTCGTGCTGCCGAGCGCGAGGCCGCGGCTCTGACCGAGCTTGCAGCTCCGTCTGTGCCCGAGACACCTGCCGCCGACCAGCCGACCGAGAAGCCGGCACCGCGCACACGCCGTCGCACGGCTGCTAAGGCCGAGCAGGTTGCCGATCAGGTAACCCTCGAGCTCACCGAGGCTTCGGTTCGTTCCGCGGCAGGGGAGGGCGCATCGCCTGCTGAGTCCGCTGCGCCTGTCGAGGCCAGCGAAGTTCCCGTTGTCGATCCGGCTTTGCGCCCGCACCGTCGCGGTCGCAAGCCCAAGGCCTTCGTCGAGGCAGAGAAGGCCGCAGCCGCAGCTGCAGCCGCTCGGGATGCTGCGGCGACCGCCGAGTCTGCAACCGCTGCCGATGCACCCGTCCAGGATGCTACGACTTCCGAGGCCGCTCCCGCCGATGTCGAGCCCGCCGACGTCCGTCCTGGTCGCAGCCATCGTACTGCTGCTAAGCGCACGTCCAAGGCCAAGACTGCCAAGAAGGGTGCGTCCGAGGATTCCGCCGAGACGACCGCCGATGCATCGACTGATGCCGCCGAGCCCCAAGACGTCGAACAGTCTGCGTCCGAGAAGCCCAAGCGCGGTCGTAAGAAGTCCGCTAAGGCCAAGGCGTCCGAGCAGCAGGCCGAGGCCGAGCTGCAGGGCGATTCCAAGGCCGAGGCCAGCGATGATACTGCGGCTAACGCCGATGCCGCCGCAACCGATGGCGCCGCGCCCGCCGAGGCCGAAGACGGCGCTCGCCCCAACCGTCGCCAGCACAAGCGCAACGACGAGCGCAACGAGCGCAAGGACGAGCGCAACAACGACCGCCGCAACCGCCAGCGCGATCGCAAGCAGCGCAACAAGGAGCGTAATGCCGCTCCCACCGAGCCCACGCTTTCGCGCGAGGAGCTCGCGGCCATGAAGGTCGCCGAGCTCCGCGAGAAGGCCAAGGAGTTCGAGATTGAGACGACCGGCAAGAAGAAAGCCGAGCTCGTCGAGGAGATCTACGTCACCGCCGCGAAGGCCGAGGGCTTCCGCGACATCAAGGGCATCCTGCAGATTCGTCCGGACAGCTCCGGTATCATCCATGCCCATGGCTACATGAAGTCCAACGACGACGCCTTCGTGCCCGCCTACCTCATCCGCTCCGCGCGTCTGCGCACGGGCGACGTCATCGAGGGCTCGCTTCGTCCTTCGCGCGGCGGCGACAAGCGCGCCGGCCTCGCCAAAATCACGACCGTCAACGGTCTAGACCCCGAGCAGATTCGCAACCGCCCCAAGTTCGGTGACCTCACCCCGGTCTATCCCAACGAGCCGCTGCGCATGGAGCATGGCAAGGACTCCATTACCGGTCGCGCCATCGACATCGTGTCGCCGATCGGCAAGGGTCAGCGTGGCTTGATCGTGTCCCCGCCCAAGGCCGGCAAGACCACAATCCTCAAGAAGATCTGCCAGTCTATCTCGATTAACAACCCCGAGGTGCACCTCATCTGCCTGCTCGTCGACGAGCGCCCCGAAGAGGTTACCGATATGCAGCGTTCCATCAAGGGCGAGGTTGTGGCGTCGACCTTCGATATGCCCGCCGACAACCACACTCGTGTGGCAGAGCTCGTCATCGAGCGCGCCAAGCGCATCGTGGAGCTGGGCGGCGATGTCGTGGTGGTGCTCGACTCCATCACGCGTCTTGCCCGCGCCTACAACTTGGCGGCGCCCGCCTCAGGCCGCATCCTTTCGGGCGGCGTCGATTCGGCGGCACTGTATCCGCCCAAGCGCTTCCTGGGCGCAGCCCGCAATATCGAGAACGGTGGCTCGCTCACCATCCTGGCCTCTGCCCTCATCGACACCGGCTCCAAGATGGACGAGGTCATCTTTGAGGAGTTCAAGGGCACCGGCAACATGGAGCTCAAGCTCGACCGCGACCTGGCCGACCGCCGCATCTTCCCGGCTATCGACCCCGTTGCCTCCGGTACGCGTAACGAGGACCTGTTGGTTGACGAGCAGATGCGTCCGTTTGTCTTTGGCCTGCGTCGCATTCTTGCCGGCATGAACAACACCGAGCGCGCAGCTGCGTCGTTTATCAAGGGTCTTAAGGGCACCAACACCAACCAGGAGTTCCTGGTGCGTTCGGCCAAAAAGCACAGCGACTACGAGCAGACGTTCTAGGTTGTCATCCACACGCAGCGATAGTCATCAATGCAATAAAGGGTCGGGGCTTTGAGCCTCGGCCCTTTTCTATATCGCCGCTCCGCGCTTATTTTTGACCATAAGACTGGCAAGCAGCAGGTTTCCCGTTTCAATCCGACATCGTCGCTTGCAATCGACAGGGCGGTTTCGCATAATAGCTTTTAAGCTTCGCGACGGATAACGCAGATGAAACGAACCATATACCGTTGCTTTGGGGCATAGCCCCGCTTCATCTTCTCTCGCGCAGCCAACTGAATGATGCGATTTGGGTGCTGGAAGATGGGGAGAGCTCATGGCTTCTTCTGATGCAACACAACGAGCAGTCCTTGCCGGACTTTCGTGCGGGATCGGCCTTGCCGCTCCCGTGGTTATGTATGCCGCGACGCTGCCGTTTTCGTCTGTGAACGAGACGGTCGTGGCGGGTGCGGTTCCCTTCGCCGTGGGCGCGGTGGCGGGCGTGGGCATCTATGCCGCCTCGCTGGGTATCTCCGAGTATCGTGCGCAGCGTGAAGAGCGTCTGTTCCAGCCCGATGCCATGGGCGGTGCCGCCAATCTCAATCAGCATCAAAGCGAGTTCAAGACCGCCTCGATTTCAGCTCAGCAGCAGGATGCGTCTCCTTACGCTGCGGCTTCTGATTCTCAGGCTCAGGCGGAGCAGTCTACCTCGGCATTCCTTTCCGGCCTGACTGGTGCGTTCCAGCGCCGTCATGCCGATGATGGTGTCCCTACCATCGCTCGAGCCGCAGATGCTATGGACGAGGACGAGGCTTGGTCCATGATCGACAGTATGCTTGACGACGATTCGCCGGTGAGCTGCGACCCTGCACACTCGCGCGACGTCTATCAAGTCGCCATCGACGAGCTCACCAACGGCGGGCAGACCGGCTCCTTCAATCGCGACGACATCGCCGCCGCGGCACGCGCCGTGTCTGGCTCCCAGGCCGCCCCTGCGGGCAGCACGGCGGCTTTCGTGGCACTCGTCGCCAACGCGGCAGCCAATAACGCCTACAGCGCTACCTCGGCGGACGCGAACGCTTCTGCCGACAATTCGTACGTTGATGAAGCCATGGCCGCGGACGAGGAGGCCGTTGCCGCCCGCCGTGCCGCCGAAAGCTCGCTGTGGGGCGCTCCTGCCCAGCAGCAGGCGGCTGAGGCTGCGCCGTACAATGTAAACCTCGCCAGCATGCCTATCATCTCCGGTGCCGCGGATATCGATTTCGATGACCTCGATGAGCCTGCAGCCATCACCGCATCGATTGATGCCCAAGATCGCATCGACACCGGCGACCTTCCGGATGCCTCACTCGAGGTTGATGTCCCTATGGCCGATTACTCGGGCCACGAGGACATGTGGGCCGCCGCCACCGCGATTCTGGATGAGATTGACGAGCCCGCTCCTGTTGCAGCCCCCGCTCCCGTCGCTGCCTCTCAGCCTGCTGCCCCCGCCTATGTCGGCCGTCACAGCGCTGCGTTCCCCGAGGATACTGCCCGTATCTCGCGTGAGAGCATCGAGCGGGCCGAGGCTATTGCCGCCGGCATTATGGAAAACCGTCGTCACGAGCGCGTCAATCAGATCCTCGAGGAAGAGATCGAGCGCCTGCAGTCCTCTACCGCCAAGCGTACGGGCCGTGCCTACCTGAGCGTTATCGAGGGCGGTACCGCCAGCTTCGCGCCGCTCCGCGCGGAGGCATAACTTCTGCATGGTTAAGATCAATCGAAAATGGGCGGTTGTAACCTGCCTGATGGTGCTCTTGATCTGGGGCAATTCGCTGGTTCCCGGCTCGGGGTCGGGCTCGCTGAGCCTAACGGTCATGGAAGCTATCCGCGGTTTCCTGCACAGCGTGGGACTTCCATATGAATGGGTGACCAACTTTGTTGTTCGCAAGTGCGCGCATTTTACCGAGTATATGGTGCTCGGCATCTTGGCAACGCACGCCTTTGATTTTGAGGGCCGGCGCACCTTTGACGTGCTGCTGCCCACGGCGGTGTTCCTGCTGCTGATTCCCTCGATCGACGAGACGATTCAGCTCTTTGTGCCGGGACGCGCCGGCATGATCACCGATGTGATGATCGACTGCTGTGGAGCGGCAACGGGCGTTGTGCTCCGATATCTCTTACGGTCGCTGATGTGCGCCAAAAAGGCCGCCTAGGACGTATTGTTTGGTCCTAGGCGGCCTTTTTTATTTGAGGGCTTATATGAGGCGTGGTGGCGTCGTTCCATTGGTCGGATTTGCTGGGCGCGCCACGCCCCGTGGGTGCGTCTGTTACTGAAGCGCCTGTGCGCCCAGGGCCAGGCAGCCCATAATGCCCTGCTTGCCCTCGAGGCTGTTGTTGACGATGTAGTTATCGATGTCGTTGACCTCGGGCGTGACGATATAGCCGTTGAGCATTTCGGCACACTTTTTGCGTGCGAGCGGCACGATGGGGGTGTGGTCGGCCACGCCGCCACCGATGATGATCTTTTGCGGCGCGTAGCACAGCGTGTAGGTCATGAGTGCCTGTGCCAGATAGCCGGCGAGCAGGTCCATGGCCTCCGGGTCATCGGCCATGTCTCCGGCGCTCTTGCCATCCCAGCGCTTTTTGACGCCGGGACCTGCGATGAGGCCCTCGAGGCAGTTGTCGTGGAAGGGGCAGGCGCTATGCTCGCCGATGGTGTCGCGCGGGTCGCGCGTGACCAGGATGTGGCCAGCCTCGGGATGCATCATGCCGTGCACGAGCTGGCCGCCCGAGAGCACACCGGCGCCCACGCCGGTGCCGATGGTCAGGTAGACCACATCAGTGAGGCCCTGGGCGCAACCAAAGGTGACCTCGCCCAGGCAGGCGACGTTGACGTCGGTGTCGTAGCCGCAGGGGACCTTGAGCTCGTTTTGGATGGTGCCCAGCAGGTCAAAGTAACGCCATGCGGTCTTGGGCGTCTCCAAGATCTTGCCGTACTGGGGCGAGGCAGGGTTGACCGCGGTGGGGCCAAAGGCGCCGATGCCCAGGGCGGCGATGCCCTTGTCTGCAAACCATGCGTTGACGGCCTCGACGGTCTCCTGCGGGGTCGTGGTCGCGATCTGCTCGCGCTCCAGGACCGTACCGTCCGCATAGCCCGTGGCGCACACCATCTTGGTGCCGCCGGCCTCGAGCGCTCCGATAAGCTGTTGTTCTGCCATGGTATTCCTCCCTTTTGGACGAGTTGCTCCGTGACTAAAGTATAGCGCTCTAAACAAGTTAAGAAAGCGCTATAAAAAGAAGCCCTTCAACGCGGCGGGCGATGAGGGGCTTCTTTGGTTGCTTTAGTTGCCGGGCCGTCCTTACCCGCGCGGCTTGATTTTATCACGTAGCGACTTGAGGTTCTCCAGCGCGGCGTTGAGCGTTTCGTCTCGCTTGGCAAAGTGGAAGCGGATCAGATGGTTGACGGGCTCGCGGAAGAAGCTCGAGCCGGGCACGGCGCCCACACCCACTTTAGACGCGAGGTCCTCGCAGAATTCGAGGTCGCTGTCATAGCCAAACTCCGAGATATCCATCATCACGTAATAGGCGCCCTGCGGCACGTTATGCTCAAGACCGATGCTGTCGAGTCCCTGGCAGAACAGGTCGCGTTTGGCGGTATAGAGGTCAAGGACCTCATCGTAATAGCTGTCGTTGAAGTTGAGGGCGGTGACGACGGCTTCCTGCAGGGGAGCGGCGGCACCCACGGTGAGGAAGTCGTGGACCTTCTTGATGCGCTCGGTGATCTCGGCAGGGGCGATGGTGTAGCCCAGGCGCCAGCCGGTGATGGAGTACGTCTTGGACAGCGAGCTGCAACTGATGGTTCGTTCGAACATGCCGGGCAGCGTGGCCATATAGACGTGCTCGTGGGGCGCGTAGACGATGTGCTCGTATACCTCGTCGGTGATGCAGTAGGCGTCGTACTTTTTGCAGAGGTCGGCGATAAAGGTGAGCTCCTCGCGCGTAAAGACCTTGCCGCAGGGGTTGGAAGGGTTGCACAGGACGATGGCCTTGGGGTCGTTGTCGCGGAAGGCCGCCTCGAGCACCTCACGGTCAAAGTCGAATGTGGGCGGGTTGAGCGGCACGTAGATGGGCTCGGCGCCCGAAAGGATCGTGTCGGCGCCGTAGTTCTCGTAGAATGGCGAGAAGATGACGACCTTGTCGCCGGGGTTCGTGACCGTCATCATGGCGGCCATCATGGCCTCGGTGGAGCCGCAGGTGACTACGATATTCTCGTTGGGGTTCACCGGCATGCCCATAAAGTGCTCCTGCTTGGCGGCAAGCGCCTCACGCATGGCCTGGGAGCCCCAGGTGATGGAGTACTGGTGATAGAGCGGCTTGGGGTCGCTGGCGATGGCGCTGAGGCTGTTGAGCAGCTGCGCCGGGGGATCGAAGTCGGGGAAGCCCTGCGAGAGATTGACGGCGCCATACTTATTGGAGATGCGTGTCATGCGGCGGATGACCGAATCGGTAAACGTTGCCGTGCGGTTGGATAGTTCTTTCATGCCGGTCCTTTCGAGCATTTGCAGTGGGGCAAGTTTACTCCTATGAAACCGGTGGGATTTGCTCGAAATGGTCTCGAAAAACTCTTTTCAAAATTCTTGAAAATTGGGGCTTGCATCGCGTGGCGTTCCTTGCAATAATAGTCGAGCGCGAAGCGCACAGGACACGGTGGGTGTAGCTCAGTTGGCTAGAGCGACGGGTTGTGGTCCCGTAGGTCGAGGGTTCGAGTCCCTTTACCCACCCCAGTTCTTGCTTCGTGTTGATATCGGGTCGTTAGCTCAGTTGGTAGAGCAGGGGACTCTTAATCCCAAGGTCCAGGGTTCGACCCCCTGACGGCCCACCACACGATATCTCCTCTAAAGTCCGCCATAATGGACTTTAGCTTTGGGTCGTTAGCTCAGTTGGTAGAGCAGGGGACTCTTAATCCCAAGGTCCAGGGTTCGACCCCCTGACGGCCCACCCAAAGATTGTTAAAGCGACTGGCTCAGGCTGGTCGCTTTTTTGTTGACCACGCATGGGGTCGAACCCGTCGGGGCGCGGAGCTGAGGAAATGCGTAAGCATTTGCCAGCGCAGCGCGCAAGGCGCAAAGCGCCGCAGCGACCGCCTGCGCAGCAGGCTGACCCCCTGACGGCCCACCCAAAGATTGTTAAAGCGACTGGCTCAGGCTGGTCGTTTTTTGTTGACCTCGCATGGGGTCGAACCCGAAAGGGCACAGCCGCTTTCACAGATCGAGCCTACCCTGGGGATCGGTAAAACCGTCAGTACCCTCCTTGAGTTTCTTCTCGTCTGTCTTCACGCGACGCTCGAGCTTTTTTGTATCCTCGGCAGGCGGTAGGTTCTCGGGGACAATTCCGCGGTCGATGAGGCTGCCACGCACGCTTGTGTTGTTCTCGACGTGCTCTTGCTTGATCTGGTCCAGGCCGTACAGGTCGTGTTCCTCGGCGTTGAAGGCCGTCATCGAGTTCGTAAGGTCCTTTGCTTTGATGAGGACATCGGCTAACCTGTCCGCCAATGCCGCTCTCTTGGGTACGCCGAGCTGCTGCTTCATTTCCGCCGTGCTTCTGCCGCCGAATAACGCCTCATCGCCCTTCGACTTGATGATCGCGAATCCTTTGGAGTCCACGCCGCGTTTGAACGCAATACCCGAGAGCTGTTTCTCTGAATCGGATAGCGAGTGGCGCGCCTGCAAGCGCTGAATCTCTGCGAAGCGCTGCTCTATGAGCTCCTGACGGCGTGTCTGCACGGCGAAGTACGCCTGTGCGAGTGCGATTTCGGGCTTGTTTGGGTCTCCGTTTTGGGCGATTAAATAGCATGCGTAGCGCGTCAGCTTGTAGTCTTTTACGGCTCGTTTGGCGATGCCGGCATCTACCATTTTGCTGGCCTCAGCAAAATGGGCGGCAACAGGCATTTTATTGGTGTCACACGATGCCATGGATCTCTTAACTGCAGTCTCAAAATTACGCCATTGGGTGTATCCGAGGGGTTCCATTAAATCGCGTGCGAGCCAATACTCAACGCCGTCTTCTACATGGGCGTAGCTGTCAAGTTCGACACGCCATTTCTCGATATCCCTGCTGTCCATATCTCTTCCTTTCTGTTCGTTTGTCTACGTGGACTATGTCGACTCCGTATTCAGAATGAGTATATTTGGCCGCGCGGACACGAATGGGCCCTGTGTCGCTTTGAGCTCACGGGACCCATTAATATCGAGAAGTTGTGTTCTGCTCTGGAGGGGTGCTCGGCTTAGTCCGCTCGATAGTGCGAACCCAGGCTTTCGGTCCGCTTGCGCATGGCTTTGACCATTTCCTGTGCCAGCTGAATCTGCGATTGCAGGCGGGCGAGGGCTGCGACTTCGCTGTCCTGGGCTTTCTGTGTGCTCAAGGTCGTTGCCTCCGTCTTCAAGCCCTCAAGCTCGTGTAGTGCCTCGGATAGGCCTGTTTCGGTCCTGTTGATCATGCAAAAGGTGCTCATCGTGTGCCTAAGGCTGTGTGTCAGGCGTTCGGCATCTGTTGTGGCAATGCCGTACTGGGGGAGGGTGATATCCGCCTTCAGGGCCGCCTCAGGCTCTTTCTGCGCTGTGAGGGCTGCCGATGCGCCCGCGATACGTCCGAATACGATGCCGTTGGCGCTTGATAAGCCACCAATGCGGTCGGCGCCGTGCATGCCGCCTGTCGCCTCGCCGCAAGCGTAGAGGCCCTCAACGCCCGTGTGCGCGGTCTTATCGATCTTGATGCCGCCGTTAGCGGCGTGGGCATACATCGCAACGCGCATCTCGTCAGTCGGGGCGATGCCGTGCTCGTCTTGCAGCCAGGTGGCAAAGGTCTGCACAAACTCTGGGACATCCTCGCGGGGGAAGTCGTAGTGGAGTGCCAGGCCTTCGACACCTGCCTGATCGATGACGAGATCGATAGCGCGGGAGGCCAAGCGTGACGTGAAGGGACCATATCCAGAGCGCTGCTCGAGCAGGTCGTTCAGCTTGTCGTCGGCAATATCTACCGGCTGGTCTACATGCACGTAGCGCCAGGTTTTCTCGTTGAAGACCAAGTTACGCCTGGGCTCGATGAAGCCGGGCATCATCTGCATGAACTCTATATTAGTAAGTGTTGCGCCGTGCGCCAGTGCGATGGCCTGCGAGGAGCTGAGCACATCAGCCGACGTAAGGCTGCGCTCGAACAGGCCGCCTGTGCCACCGGCTGCGATGATCGTGGCCTTGGCAGCAAAGGGCACGATTCGATTTTCGGTAAGGTCGTAGAGTACGGTTCCGGTTATTCTGCCGTTCGTGTCCTCAACAAGGTCGATAAGCTCATGGCGGGGGAGCAGGCGAATGCCGAGCGACTCGATCCAGGTCGTCAGAGCGTCCTCAAGGGGCTTGCGGGTGAGGCCGCGCCACATGCGCGTCTTGTGGTCAAAGCAGGGGATAAATTGCTTTTGTTGAGCACTCTCGGCGCTTTGCGGACGCTGGAGCTCAACGCCCAGGTCTTGCTCGAGCCAGTCAATCGCTTGGGGAATGCCGTGGACGAACGTTTGGACGAGTTCGGGGTCGGCAACGCCGCCGCCGACGGCCAGGATGGTGTCGATGAGGTCCTGCTCGTCGTCTTCGTCGACGGGACCGATGAGGCCGAGGCCCCAGGTACCCGGGAAGAAGCTCGATCCACTCATGGTCTTGCCGGCGCTTGCCACAGTGACGGTTGCACCCGTGCGTGCCGCTTCGATGGCGGCACAAAGGCCCGCAATGCCAGATCCAATTACCAGTACATCAGTCGATTCCATCGGATTCCTTTCTCGTCCGGCGCATTGTCGCACGGGTGATCGGCAATGGGGCCGCAAAGACCCGGCAAATCGGTAAAGGGCAAATATGGCAGGTGGGCGTCATGGACGCTCTGACGCTCCATCTCATCACATCTTGCATTTCGCCCCAGCTGATATATCGGCATTAGCTACCCTGCGCCAGCGCAAACAAAAAGAGCCGCTACCCGGGTGGGTAGCGGCTCCAAAGCTCAACTATATGAGCATCGCGCGGGCGCGATTAGGCCTTGAGGGCCTCCTCGACGGCGACAGCGCAGGCGACGGTGGCACCGACCATGGGGTTGTTGCCCATGCCGATGAGACCCATCATGTCGACGTGCGCAGGCACGGAGGAAGAACCGGCGAACTGGGCGTCGGAGTGCATACGGCCCATGGTGTCGGTCATGCCGTAAGAGGCAGGGCCTGCGCCCATGTTGTCCGGGTGCAGGGTACGACCAGTGCCGCCACCAGAAGCGACGGAGAAGTACTTCTTGCCAGCCTCGAGGCGCTCCTTCTTGTAGGTGCCAGCGACGGGGTGCTGGAAGCGCGTGGGGTTGGTGGAGTTACCGGTGATCGAGATGTCGACGTTCTCGTGCCACATGATGGCAACGCCCTCGCGGACGTCGTCGGCGCCGTAGCAGTTGACGGCGGCGCGGGGACCATCGGAGTAGGGGATGGTCTCGACGACCTTGAGCTCGCCCGTGAAGTAGTCGAACTGGGTCTTCACGTAGGTGAAGCCGTTGATGCGGGCGATGATCTGAGCAGCGTCCTTGCCCAGACCGTTGAGGATGACGCGCAGCGGCTTCTTGCGAGCCTTGTTGGCGTTTAGAGCCAGGCCGATAGCACCCTCAGCGGCAGCGAAGGACTCGTGACCGGCCAGGAAGGCGAAGCACTCGGTGTCGTCGGAGAGCAGCATAGCGCCCAGGTTGCCGTGGCCCAGACCGACCTTGCGGTCCTCGGCGACGGAGCCGGGAACGGTGAAGGCCTGGATGCCCTCGCCGATGATGGCGGCAGCCTCAGAAGCGGACTTGGCGCCACGCTTGACAGCGAGAGCGCAACCGAGGGTGTAGGCCCACTCGGCGTTCTGGAAGGCGATGGACTGGGTGTTGTTGACGATCTCACGCGGGTTGAAGCCCTTGTCGGTGCAGATCTGCAGAGCTTCCTCGAGGGAGGCGATGCCGTTGTCGGCGAGGCACTTGTTGATCTTGTCAGCGCGGCGCTCGTAACCTTCGAACGTAACAGTCATAGTTATTTCCCTCCCTTTCTACTCGTGAACCGGGAACACGCTGGCGACGGAGTGAGTCTCCTCGTCGGTGCGCGGGTCGATGTACTTGGCAGCGTTCTCCCACTGACCATAGTGGCCCATAGCGCCAGCGATGGCCTCCTCGGGGGTCTTGCCGGCCTTGACGGCGTCGGTGAACTTGCCGAGGTTCAGGAACTCGAATGCGATGATCTCGTTCTTGTCGTTGAGAGCCATGCGGGTGACGTAGCCCTGAGCGAGCTCGAGGTAACGAGCGCCCTTGGCCTTGGTGCCGAACATGGTGCCGACCTGAGAGCGAAGGCCCTTGCCGAGGTCGTCGAGGGAGGCGCCCACGGGCAGGCCGCCCTCGGAGAACGCGGTCTGGCTGCGGCCGTAAACGATCTGCAGGAAGATCTCGCGCATAGCAACGTTGATGGCGTCGCAGACGAGGTCGGTGTTGAGGGCCTCGAGGATGGTCTTACCGGGAAGGATCTCGGAAGCCATGGCGGCAGAGTGGGTCATGCCCGAGCAGCCGATGGTCTCAACGAGGGCCTCCTCGATGATGCCGTCCTTGACGTTCAGCGTGAGCTTGCAGGCGCCCTGCTGAGGTGCGCACCAACCCACACCGTGCGTAAGACCGGAGATGTCGGAAATCTCCTTAGCCTGGACCCACTTGCCCTCCTCGGGGATGGGTGCGGGGCCGTGGTATGCACCCTTGGCAACGGGGCACATGTTCTCCACTTCCTGTGAGTACTGCATGCCTCTCCTCTCTATCGTGTTGGCGTCCCGTCTGGGGGTCGTGGCTGGCGATTGCCGGGCGACCCTTCGAAAGGGACATGACATGCAGCCCCTATAATACCGCGAAATGCACGGAATATTCGGCGAACGGCTCAGTTTTCGTAGCGAGAAGTCCGGAAGTTTTAATTGAAACGGTTTAACTCTATGTTCTGTGGTCGTGAGTTTCCGTAGAGGGGGTCCGTCTTGGGCAAGCTTTTGGTCCGCTCTTGCAAGCGTTGCAGTGGTTGACCTGTTGCAACGGTGCCGTTCGCCGCCTGTTTGCTGCCTTTGGCCGCGCGAGTGTATTGTTTTGCGTGAATGTTTTGATGGCACGCTTCAATCGTGCTGTATTGGATGGTAAGCAGATCCCGGCGAAGGGAGCGCCATGCAGCGCGTTTGGAGAACGGTTACCGGCTTTTACCATGTCTGTGCCCGCGGTGTGGGCAAACAGCTCATCTTTGAGGGCGATGAAGACCGGTGGGAGTTTTTGGAGCTGATGCGCGAGCGCTGCCGCGAGGAGGGCGTGACGGTTATCGCCTGGTGCCTTATGGGCAATCACGTGCATTTGGTGCTTGCAGATTACGAGGACAGGATGAGCGCGGCAATGCACCGGCTGCTTTTGACATACGCGCGGCGGTTCAATAAGCGCACGGGGCGCACAGGCCATCTGTTCCAGAACCGTTTTGACCGGCGTTCGCTCGATACCGATTGGCAGGTGATGGAGGCTATTCGCTCCGTACACGCCGATCCGCAGGAGGTGGGCGTTAGCCTAATCGAGTGTTATCCCTGGAGCAGCTTTGCGGAACATCTGCGTTCTTACGACGGTGACGCGGCCGATGTCGCGAGGGGATTTTCTGATCCTTCTTGCGTGCTTGAGCTTTTTGGTTCTGCTGAGGGCTTTATTGCCTATTCGCTTTCGACGCCCGACGGCAGTGAGCCAGCGCTGTGCGATATGAAAGAGACGGAATGGGAACGCCACGCCTTTGCCGACAAGATGGCGAAGGAGCTCGGGGTTCCGCTTCGTGGGGTTAAAGTCGCACCGCCGGCGCAGCGCGATACCGTTATTTTTGGATTGCACGATGCCGGTTTTACGGTGCGCCAGATTGAGCGGTATACCGGGATTGGCAAAAGTACCGTCTCTCGTATCGTGCGCGCCCGCGCGCGAACGGCGATGCGGGCTGGCGGAAACGTGATGTAAGGTCGCCTGTTCACCGCAGTTGGGGTCGTCCATACGCCGCAACCAGCGTTCAAAAGCTTGGTACGGTAACTGCACTTCTTAATATGCATAGAACAATCGTCATCTTGCATAAAATAACAGCTCAGTCCGGGTTTGCCCGTGCCTACCCCCGTCTGCGCCGTGCAAAAAACGGAGTTTTCAGCATCGTGGTGCTGTCGGCACTGCCGCAGTCTTGCAACATACGGGTCCCGAAGCTATTTATGCCTTCCGATGCGCCTCCGAAGCGCATGCATGTGATCCCTGAGACCGCGATGCTTGTTCTAAAACACAATATATATGCGCCTGGAGACGTTGATTAACGCTTTCGATGCGTATACATACAGCTTGGCGTGCTGAATACTCGCAAAAATGCACGTCGCACCCTATGGGACCCGTCTGCGGCAGGCGCGAAGCGAGTCGGAGCTCAGCAGAACGGGGCTTGGCGCATTGCTTGGCGGGCCCGGGGCCCTGCCGCAGGCCTTTGGTGCTGTGGAAAACGCCCGTGTTCGCGTCTGGCCGTGTGGTAAATGACAGACGGGGCGCCGGACGCGCTGATTTTGTGTGTTCGTGCTCATTAGGAAAAACAGAGCCGCCCGTATCGGGCGGCTCGGCAATCAAAAACCTTGGATTCGGAGCATACGCTACTGGTTAGCTTGCCCCTCGAGCATGCCGTCGAGGGTGCGCCAGGCGAGCTCGGCGCATTTGACGCGGGCGGGCATGTGCGAGATGTCCTGGAGCTGGGCGGCTTCGTCCAGGTCTTCCAGGTCCTCCTCGGAGAGCTTCTCGCCGCGGATCATGGCGAGGAAGAGCTCTGCTAGGCGGCGAGCTTCCTCGACGGTCTCGCCGGTGATGAGGTCGGCCATGATGTCGGCGCTGGCCTGACTGATGGCGCAGCCGTGGCCGGTAAAGGAGGCCTCCTCGATCACGCCGTTCTCGACGCGCAGCTGCAAGGTGAGCTCGTCGCCGCAGCTGGGGTTGATGCCGTCGTGCTCGTGCGTGGGGGCATCCATCTCGTACTTGTAGTCGGGGTGCGAGTTGTGCTCCATAAACGTGGTGGAGGTGTACAGATTACCCATTGAACGTGCTCCAAACGTGATGCAGGCCGGCGATGAACTTATCGATGTCGGCCTTGTCGTTGTAGAAGGCCACGCTGGCGCGGCAGCAGGCGAGGTTCTCGACGCCCAGCCAGGTAAGCAGCGGCTGCGCGCAGTGGTGACCGGCACGGATGCACACGCCGTCCATGTCCATGATGCTCGCGACGTCGTGCGGGTGGATACCCTTGACGTTAAAGCTGACGACGCCGTGATGGTTGTCCCAGTAGATGGAGCCGATGATCTGGACAAAGTCGAGCTGCATGAGTTCGCCCATCAGGTAGTGGACGAGTGCCTGCTCGCGTGCCTGGATGTTTTCGTAGCCAACCGTGTTGACGAGGTAGTCGAGTGCCGCGCCCGTGGCGAAGATGCCGGCGGCGTCCTGCGTGCCGGCCTCGAATTTCTCGGGGACGGGCGCCCAGACGGCGTCCTGCTCGGTGACAGAGTCGATCATTTCGCCGCCGGTGAGCATGGGCGGCATGGCGTTGAGCAGGTCCATCTTGCCCCACAGCACGCCGATGCCCATAGGGCCCATGGCCTTGTGTGCGCTAAAGGCAAAGAAGTCGGCTCCCAGGTCGGCCACATCGACCGGCATGTGCGGCAGCGACTGTGCGCCGTCGACGACCAGATAGCCGCCGTACTTGTGCACGAGCTTGCCGAGGTTCTTGACCGGGTTCTCGACGCCCAGCACGTTAGAAACCTGACCCACGGCCAGGATCTTGGTCTTGGGACCAACCTTGGCAAGAACCTCCTCGGTGGTGAGCTGGCCGGTCTTAGTGGGGTAGAGGTAGACGAGCTTGGCGCCGGTTTCGCGGCAGACCTGCTGCCACGGGATTAGGTTGGAGTGGTGCTCCATGATGGTGATGACGACCTCGTCGCCCGGCTCGAGGACTGTGGGTGCAAAGCTCTTGGCGACCAGGTTGAGCGACTCGCTCGTGTTGCGGGTGAAGACGACCTCGTTGGCCTGTGAGGCGCCGATGAGGTCGGCGATCTGCTGGCGCACCTTCGCGATGGCCTCAGTGGCCTCGACGGACAGCGAGTACAGGCCGCGCAGGGGGTTGGCGTTCATGCGCTGGTAGAAGTCGCGCTCGGCGTCGAGCACACAGGCAGGACGCTGCGCGGTGGCGGCACTATCGAGGAAGGCGATCTCGGGGTGCTGCTGGAACAGCGGGAACTGCGCCTTGTAGGGATTAGTCTCGATGTCGACGGTAGGCCAGCCGCGCGAGGCCTCGTCGCTGGCGTCGAGCTCCATAGGCTCCGGTGCGGTACAGGTGTCGCATTTAACGTGCTCGGTGTCGATCATGCGAGCTCCTCTTCAAAGTTGTCGATCAGGTTGTTGCCCAGGCGGACGACGGCGGCGCGGGTGCGCTCGTCGGTGGCGGAAAGTGCGGCGTCCTCCAGCTTGGCGCGGACGAACAGGTCCTCGGCGGCGTTTTGGTCAAGGCCGCGGCAGGCGAGGTAGAACAGTTGCTCGTCGCGGACGTGGCCGATGGTGGCTCCGTGGTTGCCGGCGACGTCGTCCTCGTCGCAGAGAATGACGGGAACGGTCTTGTTGTCGACGCCCTTGTTGGCCAAAAGCACCGTCTCGCGCTCGGTGCCGGTTGCACCCTTGCAACCGTGCACGAGGTCGATGGTGCCGCGGTAGACCTTCTTGGACGTGCCGGTCAGCACGCCGTTGGCGTCGATTTCGCACTCGGTCTTGCGACCGCGGTGGCGCAGCTCGTAGTTAAAGTCGCGCACCTGCTCTCGGGCGCCCAGGTAGTCAGTATCGATGGTGACCTTGGCGGTATCGCCCAGCAGGTCGCCGGCAAGGCCGGTGGCGCTGGCGCCGGCACCCAGGACGGCGTGCTGCACGTTGACGCGCGCGCCCTCGTCCAGGAACAGGCCGGTGTCGTCGAGCGCGATCCAGCTATCGTCGAGCGTCTGCGTGCAGGTCACGTTGACGGTGGCGTACTCGTGGGCGCACACGCGTAGCACGGATCCCACGACGCCTTGGCCGGCAACGGGAGAGTCCAGGGCAATAAGCAGATCGAGCGTCGACTGGGGACGGGCGACGACGTCGATGGCGGCGATGGCCGCGGCTGCATCGACACCGCTCATGCGCACGGTAACCGTGGCGTGCTTGTATGCGGGCACATCGATGACGATGCGCTTGGTGGCGTGGTCGGCCAAGTAGGTGTAGGCAGCCTCGCCCATGCCGGTCTCGAAGGCTTCAGCAGGGGAGAGCTCCTCCTCGAGCTTGATGGCACCGGCCTGGTAGATGGAGGTGGCGGGCACGTCAAGCTCGGTCTCGGGCGTGATGCGGGCGCGGTCGGCGGCGTCGCCGGGGGCGGAGGCGCGGCGCTCGGGGAAGCGCTCGGCCATGGCGTCCATGGCGGCGTTAAATGCGTCGGCAGCGCCGCGGAACTGCTCGTCCAAGCCCTCGACCTTAACAGCCTCGGTGGGAGCGGCGGCAAGCTCGTCAGAGAGCTCGAGCTTGGTCTGGTTCATCTTCAGCCAACCCCAAGTGGCAGCTGGCATCGCATTGACCTGCTCAAGGGTGGTAGCAGCGGTGTTCGTGGTCTGGTTCATTATCCGATCGCTCCTTCCATCTCGAGCTTGATCAGGTTGTTCATCTCGACGGCGTACTCCAGCGGCAGCTCCTTGGAAACCGGGTTGGCAAAGCCGTTGACGATCATGGTACGGGCTTCTTCCTCCGAGATACCGCGGCTCATCAGGTAGAACACCTTATCGTCGCCGATGCGGCCGATGGTGGCCTCGTGGCCGATGTCGACGTTCTTGGCGCGGATGTCCATGGCCGGAATAGTGTCGGAGCGGCTTTGGTCGTCGAGCATCAGCGACTGGCAGCTCACGGTTGCCTTGGAGCCCTCGGCCTTGGGTGTCGCCACAATAGAGCTGCGGAAGGTCTGAATGCCGCCACTCTTGGAGATGCCCTTGGTCTCGACGGTTGCCGAGGTATCGGGTGCGTTGAGCACGACCTTGCAGCCGGTGTCGAGGTTTTGACCGGCGCCGGCAAAGGTGATGCCGGTAAAGCTGGAACGGGCGCGGCGGCCGTTGAGCACGCTCATGGGGTAGAGGTAGCCCACGTGGCTGCCGAAGGAGCCGCTGATCCACTCGATGTCGCCGTCCTCGTCCACGCGCGCACGCTTGGTGTTGAGGTTGTACATGTTCTTGGACCAGTTCTCGATGGTCGAGTAGCGCAGGTGCGCGCGCTTGCCCACAAAGAGCTCGACGGCGCCGGCGTGGAGGTTTGCCACGTTGTACTTGGGCGCGGAGCAACCCTCAATGAAGTGCAGATCGGCATCGTCTTCGACGATGATGAGCGTGTGCTCAAACTGGCCGGCGCCCTTGGCGTTAAGGCGGAAGTAGCTCTGCAGCGGGAAGTCGAGTTTGGTGCCCTTGGGCACGTAGACAAACGAGCCGCCCGACCACACGGCACCGTGCAGGGCCGCAAACTTGTGGTCGGTGGGCGGGATGAGCGTCATGAACTTCTCGTGGATGAGCGGCTCCCACTGCGGGTCGTGCAGGGCCTCCTCGATGCCGGAATAGACGATGCCCATCTTAGACGCTGTGTCCTGCATGTTGTGGTAGACCAGCTCGGAGTCGTACTGCGCGCCGACGCCTGCCAGGTAGCTACGCTCGGCCTCGGGGATGCCCAGGCGCTCAAAGGTATTCTTGATGTCGTCGGGCACCGACTCCCAGTCGTGCTTTTGATCGGTGTTGGGTTTGACGTAGGTGACGATGTTGTCCATGTCCAGGCCCTCGATGGAGGGACCCCACGTCGGGTCGGGAAAACGATTAAAAATCTCGAGGGACTTGAGGCGCAGGTCGAGCATCCACTGCGGCTCGTCCTTTTTGGCGCTGATCTCGCGCACGATGTCGGGCGTGATGCCGGCGTCGAGGCGCTCGAATCCCTCCTCGCCATAGGTGAAGTCGTAGAGGCTGCGGTCGATGTCCGCGACCTCGGCGCGGTTCTTGGTCATTGCGTCGCCCCTTTACGCCTGCTGCTCGGCAGCGGCGGACTCGGCCTGGGCGCGCTGCTCGGCGGCCTCGCGCTCGAAGGTCTCAAAGCCGTTCTTGTCGATCCAGGGGATGAGCGAGGCGTCGTCCTCGCGCACGATGTGACCCTTGACCATAACGTGGACGCGGTCGACATCCAAGTGCTCCAGGATGCGCGTGTTGTGCGTGATAATGAGCATGGAGCCGTCGCAGCTCTTGCGGTAGGCGTCCATGCCGTGGCTGACGGTGGAAAGCGCGTCGACGTCCAGGCCCGAGTCGGTCTCGTCGAGGATGGCGAGCTTGGGCTGCAGCAACAGGAGCTGGAGCATCTCGACCTTCTTCTTCTCGCCGCCCGAGAAGCCCACGCCCAGCTCGCGGTTGAGGTAGGCGGTATCCATGTTGAGCTCGGCCGCGAGCTCCTTGACGCGACGGCGGAACTCCTTGCCCTTCATCTCCAGGCCGGGGCGGCCGGCGATGCTGGCGCGCAAAAAGCTCGACAGCGGCACGCCCGGAATCTCGACCGGGGCCTGGAAGCTCAGGAACAGGCCGGCGCGCGAGCGCTTGTCGGTGGTGAGCTCGGTGATGTCCTGGCCGTCAAAGACGATGCGGCCGTCGTTGACCGTGTAAACGGGGTCGCCCATGACCAGGTGGCCGAGGGTGGACTTGCCGGCGCCGTTAGGTCCCATCAGAACGTGGGTCTCGCCGGCGGCGACGTTGAGGTTGACGTTGTGGAGGATGGTCTTCTCGTCCACGGAGGCGGTCAGACCTTCGATGGAAAGCAGCGGATTTGCGCTCATGCTGTCCCTCTCTGTATATGGTGTACTCATAGGCGTACTAAACCCTAGGAATCTTCTCGGAATAAAGTTACTATGGGTTCGGCGTTAGTCAAGGGAAAACCCGACTAATCCACTCGACTTTTTAGATGTGGGACATAATAATCAGGTTTGTTTGCCCCGCGTGCATAAGATTTGGGACAAACACTCCTGGTATTTTGTCCCAGCAACGATGGGAGGGTAGGTATGCTCATTTCTTCCAAGGGCCGCTATGCCCTCCGGCTGATGATCTATATCGCGGCGCTCGGTGACGCCGAGGGCAAGATTGCCCTGCGCGAGGTTGCCGACCGCGAGCATATCTCGCAAAAGTATTTGGAGCAGCTGGTTCGTCCGCTTATGAAGGCGGGCCTGCTTAAGAGCGTGCGCGGCAAGGGCGGCGGCTACATGATGGCCAAGGATCCCTCCGAGGTACGTGCGGGTGACATCCTGCGCGCCGTCGAGGGCAGCACGGCTCCAGTGGCGTGCGATGGCATCGACAACAGCTGCACTCGCAGCGATCTTTGCTCGACCGTCAAGTTCTGGCGCGGCCTGGACGACGTGATCGAAAAGTACGTCGACGGCGTGACGTTGGCCGACCTGGCCGCCGTTCCCGAGATCAACTTTGACATTAAGCTGTAGGTTGAGCGCAATTCCTTAAGATTTCGCGGAGGGTTGTTGCCGTTTACCGAGGGGTTGTTGTGCAACAACGGGCGAGCTGCAATACTTATTTTTATCTTTGCAAACTGAACTTTAACTACACCAATGCAGGGAGGATCTTATGCAGCCCAAGCATTCTGCTATTGTCGCGGGCCTGACGTTGGCGCTTTCGTTTGGCGCCGTTTCCGCGCCGGCACCCGCCGCTGCCGAGGAGCCCACGCCGGGCGTTGCCTCGGATGCCACCGATATCGATAAGGGTCTCTACACCCAGCAGTCCTTCTCGGGCGTGTTGAGGTCGGTTCAGGGTGTCTCGTTTGTCAACGTGACTCCCGAGATGAAGTACTTTACCAAGTACGAGAGCCATGGTAACTACAACCAGGGATTTTCGTATGGTGACGGCTATAACGCACTGGGTTACTATCAGTTTGATCGCCGCTGGTCGCTCATTCCGTTTATGAAGCAGGTTTACAACTACGATTCTGCCAAGTACAGCATGCTCAAGGATGCGATTGATCGCGGCAGCGAGATTTCCAACACGAGCAATGCCATGTACGAGAACGGCCAGCTCACCGAGTTGGGCCGTATTGCGCAGGAGGCCTTCCAGGGTGCTTACAACACCGATCCTGTTGAGTTCTCAGCACTTCAAGATGCTTATGCGTACAACTCGTACTATGCGGTGACCGAGGCGTGGCTCAAGAGCGGCCTGGGTATTGATATTTCGGGCCGCGCCGACTGCGTCAAGGGCATGGTGTGGAGCATTACCAACATGTGCGGCACTGGTGGCTGCAGGGACTTTTTCCGCTGGGCGAATCTTTCCAACGATATGTCCGATCGCGAGTTTGTGACGGCGCTTTCCAACAGCGTGGTCAATAACGTGGCGACCAAGTATTCGAACCAACCCCAGTATCATGAGGGCTGGAAGAACCGCTACCGCAACGAGCTAAAGGACTGCTTGGTTTATATCGCTGAGGACGAGGCTGCCGCCGCGACGCCCGTGCAGCCCGAGCCCACACCGGCGCCCTCGCCGACACCTGATTCGAATGACGACTCGAGTGACGATGCCAACGATGACAGGATGGATGCGCCCTCGACCGATGCTGACGGTAATGGCTCTGCTGGTGGCACTACCAACGACGGTTCTACCTCGAACGGCTCCGATTCGAACAGCTCTGCTGCGGGCGATTCGTCTTCAAGCTCTGCCGGCAATACGGACAGCGACGTTTCTGGTTCGACCGACGCTGACACCTCTAACTCATCTACTGGCTCGAGCGATTCGTCCGTTGACACCGGCTCTAACAACGGCTCCGGCTCTGACGCAACCCCTGATTCCGATGCTTCCAAGGACGACTCGAATAAGGCGCCGGACGCTCCCGTTGCTTCGCCGGACAAGAAGCCTTCTTTCTCCGAGCAGCTTGGTTCTACGCTGGGTTCTTCGCTGATGGCTGGCGTCAATAACGGCTCGACTCAGAACAAGGACAACTCTGATCAGGCTTCCACGGAAAAGACCGAAGCCGCAAAGGGCGACTCCAAGGACAAGGCTTCCGAGAAGAACGAATCTGATAAGGGTTCTAGCTCTGAGGAGAAGGACGACAAATCCGCTCAGAAGAAGGACGAGGACAAGAAGTCTGAATCTGAGGAGAAGGACAAGAACAAGGACAAGACCGAGGACGGAAAGCAGCATGGCGAGGACAGCAGTAAGGGCAACACCGACAACCAGAACCAAGAGCAAAATGACTCCAAGACGGTGACCACTACAACCACCACTACAACGACTAAGACTTCGGGCGGTAACATGCCCAAGACGGGCGACCTTATCGTTATGGCGAGCCTTGCCAGCGCGAGCTTGGCCACGCTGGGCGCTACGTCTATCGTAAGTGGTAAGCATAAGCTCGATCAGCAGAAGAAGGCTTCTGGGGAGGACGACTCGGGGGAGTAGGCTCTCAGTTGCCAGATAACTAAATAGTCGGGACGGGGTCCGGTGCGAATGTATCGGGCCCCGTTTTGTTGTGCAACGATTAATTGTGCCCCCTCACACCTCTTGTTACTACCGTTGCCCGATATGTTTGCGCGGCGACATCGGTACATGCGATGCGGTCATTACAATTGGCATCGTGCTGCGATTTAGGGGGAACGTTTTGGTGTCTGAACAGGCAAATGTTGATTGTGCTGCTGGCTTTGGCGTGCGTTTGATCGGCTGTGCCGACGATGCGGCTTTGCCCATTGGCATGCACGACTATGCGGAGGCTCTTGGTTGCTGCACGCTGGTCGACAAGACCATGTTTATTGCCGATGTGTTGGACTGCGACGCGTCCGTTGTGGTGTGCTGTCGACCCGAGGGTTTTGGCAAAAGCATGAACTTGTCGACGCTCAGGGCTTTTCTGGAGCGTCCAGCGGTTGGTCGCGCTGATCAGCGTTTGTTTGCCAATGCTCAGATTTGGGATGCAGACGGTGGGCGCTATCGGGATGAATATGCTTGCTATCCGGTGATATCGCTGGACTTTTCTGGCGCTGCGAGGCGTGGTGCCGCTATTGCCGACGTCGTGCGCGATGCCCTTTCGGGCGAGTGCGCTCGCTTGTTGGCGCTCTTGGAGGCTCCTGATTTAGCTCGAGATAAGGTGCGTCACATCGAACGTGTTGCGCGTGGCGTGGCGAGCGCGGACGAGGTTGACTCGGTGCTCGGTGTGCTCATTGAGCTGCTGGAGATGGCCTGCGATGAGCAGGTTGTATTGCTCGTTGATGGGTACGATACGGCGTGGTCTCGCCGTGCGAGCGCGAGGGACGCTTCCGACGCCGATCCGGCAGGGCTATTCGATCGCGTGCTGTTCGACGCCATTGCCACTGCGCGCGATTCGTTGCGGCTGACGTGTCTGATGGGGGAGTGTCCCGGTCCTGCCGAAGCGGCGCTTTCTTCGCGCGGCTGCTCGTATTGTCTGTCGACGCCACTTTCGACGTGGTGTGACCGTTGGTTCGGCTTTTCGGATGCCGAGGTCCAGGCTCTGTTGAATCATGCTGGGCGCGAGGAATACCTGGATGATGCGCGTGAATGGCTCGAGGGGTATCGGTTTGGCAGGGCCTATTGCTCGAGTCCAGAGCGTGTGATCGGTTTTCTGGACCGAGGCTGCACGGCGCCTGTGCGTGCCGATCTGTATGGATATGCCGATTGCCTGAGTAGGGTAGTTGCCGGGTGGAATCTCGACCGCCTTTCGGTCTTGTTTGATTTGCTCGAGGCCCATGGGTGCGCTGAGGTCCCGCTTTGTTTGGGCGCTGCAGAGCCAGATGTCTCGCCTGACGATGGTATGTGGACAGCGCTGTATCTGTCCGGTTTTCTTACGACGGATATGACTGAGGAGCCAGAGCATGGCGATCGGCTCCGTGCTTTGCGATTGCCCAATAACGAGCTTCGCCAGGCCTTGCGTCTAGTGATTGTTGAGTGGTTTGAGTGCGCTGCCGAAGACATTCGAGACGTCGATGCGTTTCGCGACGGGCTGTGCCGTGGGAACGAGGATACGGTGAGGCGGGCGCTAAGCCGCATCCTGGGGGATGCGGGAATCGGTGAGACCGACCCAGATAAGCCGCTACCATATCATCTGCTCTTGCAGGGGCTCTGCTTTGGCTTGCCGGGCTATGCCAATCCTGCCTCGAGGCGAAAGTGTGGTGCGGGTCGCTGGGACATTCAGGTTTTCCCTACGGGTGCTGTGTTCGACGTAGCAGATACGATTGGCATGCTGGGCGAGCGCCCGCTGATAACGATTAACTTGATGTATGACCCCGGTGTGGATGCGCTGGGCCTGGAATTGCTGGCCGTGCAGTCGCTACTCGACATAGAGCGCGACGGCATCGACGAAATCCGTGTGCCGCGCCCCGGCGTGGGTCGCATGCGCTGGGGGTTCGGTTTTGATGGGCGGCGCGTGGCGGCGGTGTGCCAGCGGCTTTAAGCGCCGAGGTGTTTCCGGCTTCCGCTACTCGGTGTTCTTCATGGGCGGCATGGGCTTCCAGTTAGGATCCTTAACGATCTTGCGGGCGTCCTTCATGCCGCGTCGCAGCGCCGGGATGCCGGTCTTAAAGCACTTGTCAACGGCAGCCAGGCGAATGAATTCCTTGCAGAAGGTCGCGGCATTGCCCAGGCGGAACAGCATAGGGTGATAGTCGCCGTAAATCTGCATGTAGCGGGCCAGATAGCCGCGGTTGCGCATGATGTAGTAACGGTTGGTGTCGCTCGTGGAGTTGAGCTGGCGCTTGCCGGCGATATCCCAGTTTGAGACGGCGCGGGCGCGCTTGAGCACCAGGTCGGCCACAACGGCGGCGGGGAAGTGCTGGCTGGCCACGTAGCCATAGCAGGCATCGTCGCCGTAGATGAAGAATCGCGCATCGGGCAGGCCGATCTTGTCGACCACGCGGCGCGAGAACATGCCGCCCTCAAAGCACAGCTGGTTCATGGCGCGATAACCCTCTGGACCCAGATCCCACTTGGCGATGGGGTTAGGGATGCCGAGCGAAAGGATGAGCTGGTACTGCCAAAAGAAAGCGCCGCCGTCAAAGTCCAGGCGCGAACCCTGGATGACATCGTAGCGGTCGGTCCACTTGGCAAGACGCTCGATGCCTTCGGGGATGACGAGCACGTCGTCGTCCATCACCCAGAACCACTGGGCGCCCAGGTCGTAGGCGCATTTGGTGCCGGCGGAGAAGCCGCCCGCACCGCCGCCGTTTTCGAGCTGCGGGGCGTAGATGACACGGTCGGTGCCGCCCTGCGCGTCGGGCTGCTCGGTGTCGATGCCCCATAGGTTAGCCAGGCGCTCGTTGAATGCGGTGCACATGGCCTCGGTCTCGCGCGAATTCTCGTTATCGACAATCACGATGCGCCAGGGCGTTGCCGTGAGCTCGGTCATAGAGTCGAACAAGTTGGCCAGGAGTTCCTGGCGCTTGTACGTAACGACGACGATGGCGAGCTTATCGATGGGAGCGGGAAGGGTTGAAGGCATGGGGCAATATATCCTTTCACGCGCGGCGGGCGAGCGCTGCACGGAAGCTATCGAATACGTCCTTGGGACTGTCCTATTGTAAAGGCTCGGCGCACCTTAGCGGCAAGCTTTGAATAAAACGCAGGAACCTGCCATGGGCCCGCCGCATGACGTGGGGCTGCTTTGCCCGCAAGAGGCTCCATAGATTATATAAACGCCCGCTGGCGCGCTGACCCTTTGATACCATGAAACGACAGGTATTTCCTAAGGAGCACATTTGTCTACTAACGCCTCTGGCAGCCCTGTTCTGTCGCTGCTTATTCCCATTTACAATGTTCAGCGCTACCTGCGCGAGTGCCTCGATTCCGCCCTGGCGCAGACGCTCAAGGATATTGAGATCATCTGCATTAACGACGGGTCGACCGACAACTCGCCGGCGATTATCCGCGAGTATATGGAGCGCGATGGGCGCGTCAAGATGATCGACAAGGCCAACAGCGGCTACGGCGACTCGATGAACCACGGCCTGGAGATGGCGCGTGGCAAGTACGTTGGCATCTTGGAGTCCGATGACTTTATGGCGCCCGACGCACTCGAAAAGCTTGTCTCGGCCGCCGATAGCAATAATGCCGACTTTACGAAGGCGAACTTTGATTTCTACTGGTCCAAGCCCGAGGAGCGCCGTTCGCTGCACGAGATGTTTAAGGCCAAGGACTGCGACAAGCCGGTGCACCCGAGCGACACGACGCAGTTCTTTAAGCAAAAGCCGTCGATTTGGTCGGCCGTGTACCGTCGCGATTTTCTTGAGCGCAACGGCATCAAGTTCTTGCCGACTCCAGGGGCATCCTTTCAGGACACGTCATTCGCCTTTAAGGTTATCGCGTGTGCCGATAAGGCTGTTTACCTGCATGATGCCGTGTTGTCGTATCGCCAGGACAACGAGAATTCCTCGGTCAATTCTTCGGCTAAGGTCTTTTGCGTCAATACCGAGTATGCCGAGATTGAGCGTTGGATTCGAGAGGATTATGCCCGTGATCACGCAAGTGATGACGTCGCGCGCATGCTCAAGTTCAATCAGCTCATTAAGTACGATTCGTACATGTGGAACTACGTGCGCCTGGCGCCTAAGTTCTATAAGGAGTTCCTGGTTCAGATGGCCAAGGAATTTCAGGCGGCCTTGGACTCCGGGGACTTTTCGCTTGACGACCTCAAGCCGTGGAAGCGCGCGAACCTCGCTGCCATCCTCAAAGATCCTGAGGGCTGGGTTGACGAGCATCCGAGTTTTGCGACGGATGGTGCCTTGGGGCGTGCTAAGTATTACGCCTCGGTTGGAGGCCCGGGCGTGGTCGCCGCCTTCCTCATCGAATCGCTGAGGGGGTAGGTCGGCATGGGAGAGGCCTCGTGTCCTAAAGCTACCATTGTCGTCCCCGTTTACAACTCTGCGCGCTCGATTCAGCGATGCCTCGATTCGCTGTTGGCCCAGTCCGAGCGCTCGATTCAGGTTGTCTGCGTCAACGACGGTTCGACTGATGATTCGTTGAACGCGTTGCGCCAGATCGCGCAGGCCGACGATCGTGTACTGGTGATTGACCAGGAAAACGCGGGCGTCTCGTGCGCTCGAAATGCCGGTATCGATGCTGCCGAGGGCGAGACCGTCTTTTTTGTGGACGCCGACGATTACATCGATGCCCAGACGGTCGAGCGCGTGCTGCATGCCATGGAGTCTGCGGATGCCGAGGCCGCCGTTTTTGGCGGCGTCTGTGAACCTGCCGATGCTGCCCCCAAACGCGTCCAGCAACTCATGAGCCCCAAAGCTGGCACCTTCGGCGCCCGTGATCCCCAACTGCTGTTCCATTCGAATGCGCAGCCCTATGCCTGCCGTGCGGCTTTTTCGCGCGAGCTGCTCAATCGCGAAGGCATTCGCTTCGCC
This sequence comes from uncultured Collinsella sp., assembly GCA_902470095.1. Classification (GTDB taxonomy): domain Bacteria; phylum Actinomycetota; class Coriobacteriia; order Coriobacteriales; family Coriobacteriaceae; genus Collinsella. The sequence continues at coordinate 10,495 of CABRFG010000012.1, read as the reverse complement.
CCCGGTCTGGCTTTGGGCGAGGACGTCGTCTTCCAATTTGCGGCTTATGCGCTTGCCCACAAGACCGTCGTCATGCCGGACAAGTTCTACCACTACGTGATGGAGAGTGAATCGGCGACGCACGAGTTCAACAGTGCCGAGGCTCGCGCCAAAAAGCTTGACGCCCACATGAGGATGCTCGAGGAGGTCTTGGAGGACTGGGCGGCCTACGGTCTTTTGGACCTGTGCCCCGGCGAGCTGATAACTTGGTTTTTGGACCTAATTGTGTTCGACCTGGCGCGCTTGGATGCCGATGACTTCCATCACGTGGCGGCTCGCGTCAACATGGACCTCACGACGTTTTTGGGAACGGAGTGGGCGGATATGCCTGCTAAGGGCGCCGTTCGCCGTGTTGCCCACAAGCTCGTTGCGGCGACCTCGGGCGTTTCGATGGCAGATGCCACGCTGTTCTATCTTTCGACTCGCGGTCTCAAAGCCTGCCTGGAGCGCTTTATATAATTCCAAGCGTTGCCGCCCGCCGCAACCAGGCTGCTAAAATAACCCTGTTACACGCTATTCAACAGGAGGTTCTCTTGCAGAACTCTGATACCCCTAAAGTTTCGCTGCTTGTTCCCATTTGCAATGTCGAACGCTACCTGCGCGAGTGCCTCGATTCTGCCGTGACTCAGACGCTCAAGGACATCGAGATCATCTGCATCAATGACGGTTCCACCGATAGCTCGCCGGATATCATTCGCGAGTACATGGAGCGCGACCCCCGTGTAAAGATGATCGACAAAGCCAACAGCGGCTACGGTGACTCGATGAACCGCGGCCTGGAGATGGCGCGCGGCGAGTACGTGGGCATCCTTGAGTCCGACGACTTTATGTTTGAGGATTCGCTCCAAAAGCTGGTCGCCAAGGCCGATACTGAGCATGCCGATGTGGTGAAGGGCGACTTTTACCTGTATTGGTCCACGCCCAGCGAGCGCCGTGAGCTGTTTGGGATCATCGACGAGCATATGACGGGCGCCGCGTATCGCCCTGTCGATCGCCCGGGCATCTTCTACCGCAAACCTTCCATTTGGTCGGCTATCTATCGGCGCGAGTTCCTCAACGACAATCAGATTCGGTTCCTTCCCACGCCGGGTGCCTCGTATCAGGACGCAGGCTTTAACTTTAAGGTTTGGGCTTGCGCCGAGCGCGCCGCGTTTATTGCGGACCCCATTTTGTGCTATCGCCAGGATAACGAGAAGAGCTCCGTTAATTCGCCCAACAAGGTGTTTTGCGTGTGCGACGAATATGCCGAGATGCAACGTTTTTTGGACGAGCGTCCTGAGCTCAAGGCTCAGCTCCAGGGCATTTTAATGCGCATGAAGGTCGATACGTACCGCTGGAATGATGAGCGTCTGGTCGATGAGTTGCGCGAGCAGTTTTGGGAGAAGGCTTCACCCGAGCTGAAGGCCGATTGGGATGCCGGTCGCTTTGACCTGTCGCTGTTTGATCCGCGTGGCGAGACCGACTTGCGCCTGATGGTCAAGTCGCCCCGCGCCTATATCGATTCGCGCTTTGACTTTAAGAAGCCGGGCAAGCTCAATACGTTTAAACACTACTTTAAGATCGGCGGCCTGCCGCTGGTTTGGCGCGTGCTGACGTATCAGCGCGCCTACGGCGATAACCCGCATCCCGACGACGTGCCGGCGGCGCAGTAGGAGCACGTGATTATGGCTACCCCTAAGATTTCCGTTGTCGTTCCCATCTACAAGGTGGAGGAGTGTCTGGCCTGGTGCCTGGACTCCTTGCTTGCGCAGGATATGCCCGATTGGGAAGGCGTGCTGGTCAACGACGGCTCGCCGGATGGTTCGCGCGATATTGCGGCCGCTTATTGCGAAAAGGACGCGCGTTTTACGCTGGTCGATAAGCCGAACGGCGGCCTGTCGAGCGCCCGCAATGCGGGCATCGCTGCGTCCACGGCGCCTATCGTTGCATTTTTGGATTCAGACGACCGTTTTACGCCCGATGCATGCCGCGTGATCGTCGATGCCTTTGAGCGCGAGGGCTGCGACGTGTTGACCTTTGGTGCGAATCCGTATCCGCTGGAGGCGGGATATCCGTGGCTTAACTATGTGCTGAGCCCGCGCGATGTGTCGTTTGAAGGCTATAGCTCCGACCTGCTGTTTAAGGAAGCTTCTCGCCCCTTTGCATGGCGCACTGCCTGCAAGCGTGAGTTTTTGCTGGGCAACGGGATCGTGTTCGACGAAACCGTTAAGTATGGCGAGGACCAGGTCTTCGATTTTGCCGTGTACGGTCGTTCGCACAAGACCGCGCTTATCTCGAGCAAGCTGTATGACTACCGCGTGGCGCGCAAGGGTTCGCTCATGGATACCATGCGCTATGACGACGAGACGCGTCTGCTGGAGCATGTGAAGATTTACTCCGCTGTGCTGGCTGACTGGCAGCGCGACGGTCTCGATGTCCAGTATGCCGATGACCTGGCGTACTTCCTATGCGATCTGGTGCTGTACGATGCGCTCAGGTTGCTGGGTTCGGATTGCGGCAAGGTGTTTGCTGCCGTTGCCACGGCACTTGCCGGTTCTGCCGTGGGCAGCGATGCTGCGCTCGCACAATGCGCTCCTTCTGTTGCTGCCATGGTGCGTGCGGCGCTTACCAGCAAGGCCCCCAATGCCCGTGGGTGCAAAAAGCTCATGTTCGATTACGACGTCTTGAGGTTTGGGCGCCTGGGTGCCTGCAAACGCATGGCAGCGAACGCCCTGGGAAAGCGAGAAGTGTAGATGAGTATCAAGCGTTTGGCACTTTGCCGCAGTCAGGGCCGTCTTTTTGTGCTGCTTCGTTTTGCCGGTCAGGATGTCGCCGCGCTTATTGAGCGGGAGGGTTCTCAAGCGTTTGCCCGCGCGACGACGAGCGGTTCTTGTGTGCCGTCGCTGGTGCTCCCGGTCGATCATGACCGTGTGCTGGCGCTTTGCCCTTCCGTTTCCGATTACGAGCGCGAGCTCGCCGTCTTGGTGCTTCCGTTTTTGGATGGCTCGTCGATGGATGTCGTCTTTGCATCCGGTGGTCAAAGGTTGGGCTCCATTCGCCTCGATAGCCGCGTGGCCAAGCTGGAATCCAAGATTAACTACAAAGCAAAGGCTGCGATGTGCGCGCTCGTTCGCGATGCACAGCGCGGCGAGTGCTGCGGTCGCTATGAGATCGATGCCGTTCGTTATTTACCGGCAGACGCCGGCGCGGTGTGGCGCTATGAGGTTACGTGGGTGGGAGACCCCCAGTGCGCACCTGAGCTCCAGGTCTTCGATACGCATATGAACGCCATCGATGCCACCATGCATGTGTTTGAATCGCAGGTCGATGTACCGCAGTGCAACGGATGCCGCGTCAATAAAACGTATCTGAGCGTTGAGATGCCTCGGGATATACGAGATTTTGTCTCGATTGTGAGCGATCCTACGGAGCAGATCCAGAGCGGGTTTTGCGCCATGGATGGTCGCCTGTACAACGGCATGGTCGACGACAGCTGGAACCGCATGAAGGATGCACGCGCTGACGACGCAGCTTATCGACGTTGGTTTGAGCAGCATCGCGCAAAGCCGGGCGATCTGGCGTGCCAGCGTGTCGCTTCGGCGGCCTTTGCCTATAGGCCGCTCGTGAGCATTGTGGTGCCGTGCTACAAGACTGATCGGGTCTACCTGCGCGAGCTACTGGACTCGGTGCTAGCCCAGAGCTATGACAACTGGGAATTGCTCCTTATGGATGCCTCACCTGAATGGGATGCGGTTGCCGACCTTGCGGCAGGCACCCACGACGAGCGCGTTCGTCGCATTGGGCTGCCCGGCAACGGCGGCATTGTGGTCAACACCAACGCAGGTATTGAGCAAGCGATGGGCGACTACATCGCGTTCTTGGACCACGATGACATTCTGGAGCCGGACGCGTTATTCCACTATGTTTCCGCGCTGAATAAGGCGGCCGAGGACGAGCGTCCCCAGGTCCTATTCTGCGACGAGGACATGTTCCAGAAAACGGGGGAGTGGGGCCAGCCGGTCTTTAAGACCAAACTCAACGTCGACCTGCTCTATAGCCATAACTGCGTGACGCATTTCCTGATGGTGGAGAAGACGCTTATCGATCGTATCGGCACGTCCCCAGAAGACGTTGCGGGTGCCCAGGACTACGACCTGACGCTTCGCTGCCTTTCGGCGGACGCGCGGTTTGAGCATGTTGCGCACGTGCTGTATCACTGGCGCGTTCATCCGGGATCGACCGCCGACGGATCCGCCGACAGCAAACCGTATGCCATCGAGGCCGGGCGCCTGGCTCTGCAGCGCCACTTTGACTCGCTGGGCGTTCACGGAACGGTCGAGGAGACCGAGACGCCGTTTGTCTACCGCATGCGCTATGCGCTGCCGGAGCCTGCGCCACTGGTGAGCATTGTGATTCCCACCAAGGACCATGTTGAGACGCTCGATGCTTGTGCGATGTCGATCGCCCAGAAGGCCACGTATGCCAACTACGAGATCGTCTTGGTGGAGAACAACAGCGAAGCCCCGGAGACGTTTGCGTATTACGAAACCCTGCCGGAGCGCGTGGTCGCGGCATCTGAGGGCAAAGGTAGCGCGCGCGTTGTGTACTGGCCGGGCGAGTTCAATTACTCCCAGATCATTAACTTTGGCGTGGAGCATGCCAAGGGCGACTATCTGCTGCTGCTCAACAACGATACCGAGGTCATAAGCCCCGACTTTATCGAAGAGATGATGGGTTATCTGCAGCGTCCCGATGCGGGCGTGGTGGGCGCCAAACTCTACTTTGCCGATCATCTGGTGCAGCATGCCGGCATTGTGGTTGGGGTGCGCGGCGCACTTGCCCATGCCAACCAGGACTTCTCGGCAAAGCGCGAGGGCTATCTTGCTCGTGCCGTACGACCGGGCAGCTTTAGCGCCGTAACAGGTGCCTGTCAGATGGTCCGACGCGACGTATTTGAGCGGGTCGGAGGCTACGACGAGGAATTCGCCGTCGGCTTCAACGACGCGGACTTTTGCCTTCGTGTGTGGGAGGCGGGCTACCGCACCATCTTTACGCCCTATGCCGAGCTGTATCACTACGAGTTCACCTCGCGCGGCAGGGAAGAGGCCAACGAGGAAAAGCTGCGCCGCTGGAAGCGCGAGCAGGCACTGTTTATGCAGCGCTGGCCGGAGTTTTTCTTGACGGGTGATCCGTGGTTGGGGCCTAACTTATCTGCCGAGAGTGAGTATTTCTCGCTTTAGACAATGGTTTAACTGCTGTCGAGAACCGCTAAGACCACTAAGGGCTATGCCTATCTGGTGCAAATGGTCGGTTACTCCATTTGGCAGCGCGCCAACTTGCATCGTGCCAAAAGTGCCATTGTGAGCGAACACGATGTCACCGAAGGCATTGCGCTGGCAGAGGCTCGTTTTCACGATGTTGTTCACGAGCCCGCGATTTCTGGACTGGGACTTAACGATATCAAATACCTTTTGGCGATGTGCGAGGATAAACAACAGTCCAAATCAGCCGAGATTGCTAAGCGCATGGGTAAAAAGACCAATGAGATCAGCTCTATTAGGGCCAAATTGCTACAAAGAGAGGTTATTCAGGCACCACAGAGGGGCTACGTGCAGTTTGCCGTGCCGGACCTAGATATCTATCTGCGAGAGAATGCTGCGGAGATTCTCGAGCGGTTCTAAATCGAGGCATGAATAGCCGCCGGTTAACTGCCTTTGTCGACTTGGCTCGCGTCCCCCCCCCAATCTAGTAGACTTTAAACCGTTGCTAGATTAGGGGGATTTTCAATGAAACGCTCCATGAAACTGGTTTCTGCGAGGACCTCGTGCTGGTGGGGGACGTCAGCACCGGCAAGACGCACATGGCCTCGGCGCTGTGCATGCTGGCGTGCGAGCGGAGGATGGAGGCCCGCTTCTTCACCGCGTCATCGCTCGTCATGCGGCTGCGGCGCGCCCGCGACGAGGGGCGCCTTGACCGTGAGGCCGCGCTCATCGGCTGCGCTAGGCTGCTCGTCATCGACGAGCTCGGCTTCCTGCCGCTGGATCTCGACGGCGCGCGCGCTCTTCTAGGTGTTCGCCGACGCCTACGAGCGGCAGTCGGTGGTCATCACCACGAACCTGGAGTTCAGCCGGTGGGGCGCGGTGTTCGGCGACGACCAGATGGCGGCGGCCGTGCGCATCGCCAGGGCCACGGCCATGTGGGTCTTGCCCCTGCCGGTCTTGCCGAAGAACACGAGGTCCTCGCGGGCGCCGACGAAGCCCAGCGAAAGCATGTCGTCGCGGCCCCAGCCCTCGGAGAACCGCACGTGCGACCAGTCGAACCCCTCGGCCGACTTGTGCACGGGGAGCCTCGCCTGCCTGAGCAGCCGTGCCCTTCTGGTCGCGTCCCTGTGCGCGAGCTCGGCCTCGAGCATGGCCCTGCAGCCCGCCACCTGCGTCCTCTATCTTGTCCACGTCGATCATTCCCTCCTGCCTTTGCTCGTTGCCGATACGACGCACCGACAACGTTAAGGCATGCGGTCTGGTCGGCGTGGCCGTGCTCAAAACCGAAAAACTATCGTGCTCAATTCTGAAAATCGGATGTGATCAAACCCGCAATCACGACGTTAACAAACACAAATAGGCCGGCGCCAACGACAGACTCGCCCCGTCGAGGCGGGCTGGGATATAATTTCCTAGAAGGAGGCCAAGGGAGGTTCGATGAAGAAGGGCATGAGCATCAATTCCCTTATGAAGCACATGAGGACGAATCACGGTATGGAGGATTTGCGGGGGAGCGACAGAAAGATACTGCTGAGAAACATGGGCTATTTCCATGGCTATAAAGGCTTCCGGTTTGTCCGAAAGCCCAAAAATGCGCTCCCCCTCCCTTCGTTCGATGCACTCATGGACATATACGGGTTCGATTCCGCCATCAAGGCTGCAATCTACCCGGAGATAATGTTCATCGAAACGGCGGTTAAAAACATAGTCTTGGCCAGAATACTTGAGAACATAGAGGACCCCGGGCTGGCGACCTTCTTAAAGCGCGGCCTCCGGACATGCAGGGATGTCAACGGAAGGGTCGTGAACGGGCAGATGGGGGAAAAGCTCAAGCTCAAGAGCCAGCTTCAGAACATCGTGAGACGGAGTTACAAAAACGATCTCGTGAAGCATTATGTCGATCGCGACGATGACGCGCCCGTTTGGAGCATTTTCGAGGTGATGACCCTCGGCGATCTCACAAGCGTATGCAGAAGCCTTCCCGATGAAATCCTCGCCGATATCGCAAGCGACCTAGGTCTCTTACATGCGAACCCCGGCATCGTCATCAACATCGTCGAGACGATTCGTCCCTTAAGGAACGCGGTCGCCCATAACGGGGCGGTATTTGATTCGAGGTTCAGCCAATCGGTTAAGTATCCCAAGACCGACAGAAACCTGGCCGCGGTTGGCGAGCTTCTCGATGAGGATCTTTCTATCGGGTACAGGTTGAATTTCAATTCCATAATCGACTACATCGTTCTCCTGGCCTACCTATTGACCTTGCTAACGCATCAGAAGAAGCGTTCCAGAGATTTTCTTCGGAAATGCCTGCGGGAGCTCGAGAAGCTCGAGAGCGCTGTCGGGGTTGATACGTACATGATGATCGTCGGAAGCGGTGACCGGCAGAAATACGGATTTATTGAGGGGTTCATCGATGGCTACGGGCGCAAGCGGTGACGTTCCTTCCGTGTGCTAATATGTGCAGAGAGAAACGGCGAAACGCCGTGGGAGGGGCCGATCAGTCGACTCCTCCCTTTTAATATGAGTTGAACATTGCCAAGAGGCAAAACCGGCCCGGCCGCCCGCGGAGCTACCGCGCACGGCCGGGCCTACCTATCTTCACCCTGCGACCGCGCCGCTGGAGGGCGTGTCTGCTCGACGCACGTTCGGCATTCTAATATCCGCGCGTGGCCTTCTCGGCTGCGCATTTCGTTGCTACGGCTGGGGGCCTCGCGGCGAAATCGGAGTCTTTATGCGGGCATGGCGGTCTCCCGCCGCCCAGAAAAGGGACTCGAGTGGCCTCCCAACGGCCTCGAGCGCGGCGCGCGCCGGGGTCGGAACCCGTGTCCGGGGGCGGCGGCGCGCTACGCCGCCGCCATCCCGGCTATGGCCCACACCCAGCACGCCATCTCGCGCGCCGTGGCGCAGTTGGCCATGCACGGCCTCTTGCCGGCGGCGGCCATGGCCTCCCTGCGGTCGATCAGCCTGCGGTTGCACTTCGTCGCGTGGCGCCGCGCCGCGGGGGCGACCTCTGACCTGTATCGTTTTTTCGGACACGCGGGCTGGAGGGATCGTGTGGCCGCGATGCCCTAGACTGCATACAAGCCGATGGACGGAAGGATTGCCTCATGGTCGCCAATCAGAAGAAGTACACCGACGAGTTCAGGCGGGAGACAGCCGACTACGTCATCTCCACGGGGCGCCCCATAACCCAGGTCTGCGGGGAGCTCGGGCTCAACCCCAAGACGGTGAACGACTGGGTGCTCAAGCGCAAGCGCGAGTTGGGGGGCGAGCCCGACCCGAGGGCCGAGGAGCGCGAGCTTCGCGAGGCGAGGAAGCGCATACGCGAGCTCGAGGCGGAGAATGCGTTCCTAAAAAAGCCGCGGCCTTCTTCGCCAAAGAGCAGGCACTCTAGCCAGGTACAGGCTCATGGAGGCGGAGAAGGGCAACTTCACGGTGGCGATGATGGCCAAGGTGCTGGGGGTGAGCCGGTCGGGCCACTGCAGCTGGGTTTCCAACGGCTGCCCCGTCGACGACTGGTCCGAGGCGCGCGACGCCGTGCGGCGCGTGTGGCTCGAGTCCGACAGGCGCTTCGGCGCGCGGTTCGTGAAGTGCTTCCTGCCCGACGGCCTGCGCGGCATCACGCTGTACCGTGTGCGCAAGTGCATGCGCGAGCTGGGGATCCGCGGCTGCACGCCGTACAAGTCGAAGAGGACGACGGTCCCCGACAGGGACGCCACGCCAAGGCCCGACCTGATCAGGCGGGACTTCACGAGCCCGGTGCCCACCTACAAGCTCGTCGGCGACATCACCTACCTGCGCACCGGCCAGGGCTGGCTCTACCTGTCGACGGTGATCGACCTGAACACCCGCATGTTCGTGGGCTGGTCGCTGTCCGAGCGCATGACCGCCGATATCGTCGTCAGCGCCCTCGAGAGCGCGCGTGCGCGCGGGTACGTGGCAGAGAACGCCATATTCCACTCGGACAAGGGGGCGCAGTACACCAGCCGCAAGCTCGCTGAGTGGGCCAGGGGCAACCATGTGCGCCTCTCTTGCAGCCGTACCGGCAACTGCCACGACAACGCCGTCGCAGAGTCGTTCTTTGCGACGCTGAAAAATGAAATGTACCACCGCAGGAGCTTCGCCACCAGAACACAAAGGACGCCCGGCTGGTCAGGTCGGCGTTCGCGACGCTCTCCTTCCCGATCTCGGACATCGAGGTCTTCCACACGGACCGCGGCAGCGAGTTCGACAACGCCGAGATCGACCTGATGCTCGAGGCCTTCGGCATAGAGAGGTCGCTGTCGGCCATGGGCTGCCCCTACGACAACGCCGTCGACGAGTCGACCAACAGGATACTGAAGGCCGAGCTCGTCCACCGCGAGACGTTCGGCACGACGCGCGAGCTCCGGGTCAAACTCTCGGACTACGTGCACTGGTGCAACAATTTCAGGATCCACTCGACGCTGGGCTACATGTCGCCGGTCGAGTTCAGGGAGGCGGGGCTGTCCCTCCCGGAATCGTCCAAATAGGTGTTGCCAATCCAACCGCCTCTTTGATTATCAGCCGGGGCTATCTCGGCTTTTTTGATTGGGGCGGTTGTTATGTTGCTGAATCTTTAAGGGACGAAGATTGTATTTCAAAGGCCCACGATGTGCATCTGGTCACTCATATCTTTTCGAGACAGAACGATAAGAAGCTATATGATTCTCTTGTTTAAAGATGGTGAGTTCGACGATTCCCAGATTCCAAGAACTATTAGGTCTTTCCTAGACCCCTCTCTTCTTGCTCATTAGAAGATTCAAAGACGCGCGCGAGCGTTGCATACTGGCGTTTGATTCATGAAGACCACGCTCTATTTTTCTTGAATGCGTTAGCCAGGCTACTCTTTCGATGAAGCCCCAGACGCCTCTGATACAAGCGAAACATTGGGGCTTTTTGCTGTATTTCGCGGCTGCGTACACGCTTTCGTCGTCCGTCACGTGCTTAAACGAATTGCGTGCTTCAGTGGATTTTCGTGTTACTGGCACTTGCGCTGTTTGGGGCGCCGCTAATTGCTTCAAAAACTAGAGCTAGCACTGTGTCCATGGAAGGACGAAAAAACAAAAGTTTGCTGAGAACATAACCTGCTTTTTATAAGAGCAGGTTTCTGCCTGCCTTTATAACAATTCCCGCGCTTTGTTAGCGTCGGATTATTTTAGCCAAATATAGTCGGCCGAGATTGACCAATCCCG